>JAICNG010000026.1 GCA_025931335.1 Gemmatimonadaceae bacterium
ATGGGTAGGGGCAACGGCTGAAGAGGTCAGGGGTATGACGTCAGGGGTCTGACGTCTGAGAACGGCAACGACGTTTCTGACTCCTGACCCCTGACGTCTGACCCCTGACGTCTGCGGAAGTTGATCGAGCCTTTCCCTCTCCCCTAAAACCAGAATCGCGACCATCTTGGAGGCTCACCGCACAGGGCTGCCTCCATGCGTATTCTCCTGGTCCCGCTCCTCGCGTTCGCCCTCCCAGCATTCGCGCAGAGCCCCGCGCCCACCCGGCGCCCCATGACCTTCCTCGACATGCAGCACATGCGGCAGGTCGGGTCGCCGGCGCCGAGTCCCGATGGAAAATGGCTGCTTTACACGGTGTCGACGCCGGACTGGAAGGAGGCCAAGCGGCAGACCGACATTCACGTCGTCTCCCTCGAGCGTGGAGTGTCGACGACGCGCCAGCTCACCTTCACGAAGGACAAGAACGAGACCGCGCCACGCTGGGCGCGCGACGGGTCGTTCTTCGTGTTCGCGTCGAATCGCGATGCGCCGTCCTCGAGCGCGACGCAGAACCAGCTGTATCTCATGCGCCCCGACGGCGGCGAAGCGCGGAAGATTACCGAGGCCAAGGAAGGCGTCTCGACGTTCGCGCTCAGCAAGGATGGGAAGTGGCTGACGTATCGCAGCGGCAAATCCGGTGAAGAGCAGCTGTACCGCCTCCCCATCGCCGGGATCGACACGGCGAAGCCGGATCAGCTCACGAAGCAGGCGACCGGCGTCGGCCTGTGGCAGTGGGCGCCGGACAGCCGCCGTATCTACTTCGTCACCGCCGATACGACCGATCCCGATGAGAAGCTCCGCATCGAGAAAAAGTTCAACGTCTCCATTCGGAACATGGAAACGCCGCGCTCCAGCCTCTGGGCGCTGGACCTCGATCCGGCGAAGACAACGCGCCTCACGCGTGACACGACGATCACCGTCACCGGCTTCGAGATCTCCGACGACGGCAAGTGGATCGCCTTCCGCGGCACCGCCAGCGACCGCTACAAGCGCAACATCACCGAGCAGAACATCTACGCCGACCAATACCTCCTCGAGGTCGCGACCGGCCAGATCGAGCGGCTGACCAACAACTCGGAGGTGGGTGAGAGCGTCCCGAGCTTCTCCCCGGACGGGCAGTGGGTGGCCTTCTCGGCGCCTGACGATCTCACGCGCTACAACATGAAGAACCAGCGCGTGTATCTCCGCCGAACGCGCGACCGTGGCGGCCAGTGGCGCAAGCTCGGCGGCTCGTTCGACGGCGATGTGACCGTCGGTTTCTGGTCGGCCGACGGAAAGACGATCTACTTCAACGAAGGAGTCCGCGCGACGAACCAGCTCCTCGCGCTCGACATCGCGCGCGACCAGGTGCGCCCCGTGACGAGCGAGCGCGCTTCCCTCTTCGTGTCTCGCGACGATGACTCGGGCGTGCTGCTCCTCACCTACGCCGACCCGAAGACCCCCTCGACGCTCTTCACCATCGCGACGCCTGACCAGGCCTCGAAGCGCGCGTCGTGGCGGCAGCTCACCGATCCCAATCCGCAAGTGCGGCAGTTCGCGTTAGGCGAGGAGGAGGAGATCACCTGGAAGTCCAAGGACGGCAAGACGGTTGGTGGCGTGCTCGTGAAGCCGGTGGATTACCGGCCCGGGCAACGGTACCCGCTGATCGTGGCCATCCATGGCGGCCCGGCGTCGGCCGACGTCCTCGGCTTCAACGGCGGCTACGGCTCGCAGGTGTACGCCGGCGCGGGCTACGCCGTCCTGCGCCCGAACTACCGTGGGTCGACCAACTACGGCGAAGCGCACAAGACGGATATCGTCGGGAATTACTTTCCCCCGGGATTCGACGACATCATGAGCGGCGTCGATCACCTCATTGCGCAGGGGATCGTCGACTCCACACGGATGGGGGTGCTCGGCTGGAGCGCCGGCGGGCACTGGGCGAACTGGATCCTCACGCACACGGATCGCTTCAAGGCGATCAGCTCCGGCGCGGGGACCTCCAACTGGATCTCGATGTACGCGCAGAGCGACGTCCAGCGAAACCGGCAGTTCTACCTCGGCGACAAGCTGCCCTACGAGAACTTCGACGCCTACTGGGCGCAGTCACCCATTCGCTACATCACTAACGCCAGGACGCCGACGATGATCCACGTCGTGAAGGGCGATCCCCGCGTCCCGAGTCCGCAGTCGGAGGAGCTGCACATGGCGCTCAAGCGGTTAGGCGTACCGACCGAGCTCTACGTGTATCCTGGCGAAAGCCATGGCATCCCCGATCCGCGCAACCAGCTCGTGAAATCGACGTCCGAGATGGCGTGGATGGACTACTACGTTCGCGGCAGCGGGCGGAAGTTCGCCTGGCGCGATGTGCTCAAGACGCTCGAGGACGAAGCCGAGAAGCAGAAGAAGGAGGAGGAAAAGAAGCAGGTCGCGGGAACGGAGGAGAAACCGTAGCTCCGGGCCTGCGCCCCGGTCAGGGGCGCAGGCGAAATGGCACGGTCATCTCCCGGGTATCCCACGCGATGCGGAGGACGCCCGCCTGCGAGCCCCGCGGCGTGACCTCGATCGTCAGGGCCTCGACCGGGGTGGCGAGCGTCCTCGTCGTCATCGGGATGCGGGCGAGGTCGTGGCGTGCGTCGTAGTCGGTGCCAGCGATGGGCTCGCCGTCGCGCATTGTCTCGCGGTTGAGGATGAGGGTCGTGCCCGCGCGAGAGGGGATCGTGAAGAGCGTGTAGCTACCGGCGGGCACCCGGGTGTCCGCGATTTCCAGGTCTCGGTTGGTGGTCAGCACCGTCGCGTCGTTCGCCCCCGTGCGCCAGACGGTGTCCCACGGCACGATGTCGCCGAAGATCGCGCGCCCACGTGTCCTCGGTCTCGCGTAACGAACGGAGATCGTAGCCTCGCCCACGCGGCCCGTCACCGAATCCCGGGGCGACAGTGGTCCCATCGCCTTGCCGCTCGCGTCGAGCGCCGCCCAGGCCCTCGCGATCTGGTTGACATCCACATCGAGAACACGCTCGACGGAGGTGCCACGCGGTTGGTAGAGCCGCGTGATGCGTCCGGACGCGTCGACGCGAGCGCGGTAGGTAAGGAATGGCAATCGGAACGTCATTGAATCGGTGCCGACGCGCGTGACGACAACCGGCGATGGATCCCCGCTTGGGTTGACCAGCGTCACCGTCATGCTGTCGGCCTTCGTCGAGCGCATGCGCATGGCCGCCAGCTCGTACGCGAGGAAGGATTGCGGCAGCGAGGGAATGGCGCCCGCGCGCGCGGGAACGCGTCGCGTGCTCGCCGAGTCGCCTCGTCGTTGCTCGACCGTCGCGCTGTCGCCGCTCTTGTAGGAGAGTTGCGTGCTGGCGAGGAGTGGCCCGGCGGGGTTGTCGATCGAATGATGCATCAGAAAGACCGTCGCGATCTCCCCCGCCGGCGTGAGCTCGAGGTGCGTATGGCGGAAGCTCGTCCGCGGGCTGCGCAGCGCCTGTTCGACTTGATAGGCGTCCCCCGATCGCGTGAACCGCTCCACCGCCGTCGTGTCGGTGCCGAGCCTGACGATGAATGCGCCGGTGGGTAGGGGGTTCTGGGCAGCGAGAGCGCACGGCAATACGGCGAGCATTACGAGCACGCGGGGGGCGAGCATCATCAGGGGGCTCCGACGGGTGGAATTAGGTTGGGTGACCGGGGAAGGCTGGAGTCATACCGCAACGAGCCGTGACAGCGTTATCACAGAGGACACCGAGACGGACACAGAGACTCACGGAGGACTTCAACAGCGACAGCTTTTTCTCGCGTCTCTACGGATCTTCGGGGATGCTCCGAATGCCGGGGCCACGGCCAGCCGCAACTGCCGAATGACCCGAATGACCCGAAGAGCGCACAGCGCCGTGGCACGCTCCACGCGCGGATGAAGCTCCGAAAGTTCCTTCATTAACACCTCGCGAAGCCAGACTCGCGCGCTCAATCATTCGCGTCATTCGGGTCATTCGGCAGTTCCGGCCGCCCGTGGCCGCTTGCGAACCGCAGCCAGGCGTCAGGCAATCCCCAATTCCCCTGTGATAACGCTGTCACGGCTCGTTGCGCCGAGATGCAAGACTGCCCCCTATCGATACTCTTCCTGGAGCGCCTCCAACGCCGCGCTGCCAGGGCACAGCTGCTCGTACGGCACGCCCGTCAACGGCTCGTCGACGGTTCCATTCACGCTGTGCATGTCGGCTGCACGCTCGTCAATGAACAGCAGGCCGGTCACGACGTCGCCCTGACTCTGCAGCCGGCGAATGTGCGCGTAGGCGGCGTCACGGTTCGTCGGATCGTAATCCTCACCGACGGCGCGGAACCGCACGACACTTCCATCGTGCATCGTCACCGGCAGTGGCGCGCCAGGCTCGGCGGCGGCGGCGATCTCGTGCGTGACCGGGATGAAGTCCACCGGCGCGAGCTCGTGGCGGTGGCCTCTCGTGAACCGGTAGCTCTTCGTCGAAGCCTCGTGGTCGTTGAAGGTCACGCACGGCGAGATGACGTCGACGAGCGCGAAGCCGCGATGGGTGAGCCCGGCCTTGAGGATGGGAACGAGCTGCTTCTTGTCGCCGGAGAAGCCGCGCGCCACGAACGTCGCACCGAGGGTGATCGCGAGCAGCACGGGATCGATCGGCGGCTGGACGTTGGGCTCACCGCGCTTCGACTTCGATCCCACGTCCGCGGACGCCGAGAACTGTCCCTTCGTGAGGCCATACACGCCGTTGTTCTCGAGCACGTAGAGCAGATCCACGTTCCGCCGAATCGCGTGACACAGCTGCCCGAGGCCGATGGAGAGTGAATCGCCGTCGCCGGACACGCCGATGCACACCAGCTCGCGATTCGCCGCGTGCACGCCGCTCGCGACCGCCGGCATTCGCCCATGCACCGCATTGAACCCGTGCGACTGGCGCATGAAGTAGGCGGTGGTCTTTGACGAGCAGCCGATGCCGCTGAGCTTCGCGGCGCGATGCGGCGGCAAGTCGAGCTCCCACACCGCCTGGATGATCGCCGCCGTGATCGAATCGTGCCCACACCCCGCGCAGAGCGTCGACATCCCTCCTTCGTAGTCGCGCGTCGTGAGGCCGAGCGCGTTGCGCGGCAGGCCGGGGTGGCGGACGGGGGGTTTGGAGATGGAGGTCATCTGGTGAGCGATTGCGGATTGCGCGGGTGCCCCCCGGGCAGGGCGGATTGCGTCTGACCAATACGCAATCCGCTATCCGCAGTCCGCAATCCTCCTTTGACTGCTTCAACGATCGGCTCTGCGCTCAACGGCACTCCCCCGTAGTCGAGCACCGGCGTCATCTCGTCGCGTGGCTTGCCGGTCTCGATGGCGAGCATCGATCGGAGCTGCGCGTCGCGATTCTGCTCGACGACGAACAGACGGTCGTGCTCGCCCAGGAAGCGCACGACGTCCGGCCCAAAGGGGAACCCGCGAATGCGCATGTAGTCGATGTCCATCCCATCGGACCGCAGATGGTCGACCGCCTCTCGAACCGCCGCGTCGCAGCCGCCGATCGTGATGATGCCGGTACTCGATCCGGCACCACGTCGATCGATCACCGGCTCGGGGACCGCCTCGGCGGCCTGATTGAGCTTCCGCGCGAGCCGCGCGAGCACTTCGGAGTACGCCGCGGCATCCTCGGTGTAGCCCGCGTGAACGTCGTGGCCGGAGCCGCGCGTGAAGTACGAGCCGCGCGCGTCGACGCCCGGCAGCGTACGCGCGGCGATCGCGTCTCCATTCTCTCCCATGTACCGGGAGAATCGCGTGATCCGCTCCAGCTCCTCCGCGCCTAACACCTTCCCGCGGTCCGGTCGGTAGCTGTCGTCCCAGTGGAGACGCCGGCACATCCAGTCGTTCATCCCGATGTCGAGGTCCGACGCCACGAACACCGGCGTCTGAAACCGCTCCGCCAGGTCGAACGCGCGCACGGCGAAGGCGAAACACTCCTCGGGGTTCGCCGGAAAGAGCACGATGTGCTTCGTGTCTCCGTGCGACGCGTACGCGAGCGAGAACAGATCGCCTTGCTGGGTCCGCGTCGGCATGCCGGTCGACGGCCCCACGCGCTGGACGTCGAAGAACACGGCGGGAATCTCCGTGTAATAAGCGAGCCCGATGAACTCCTGCATCAGCGAAATGCCCGGTCCGGCCGTCGGCGTGAACGCGCGAGCCCCCGTCCATCCCGCGCCGACGACCATTCCCGCCGCCGCGAGCTCGTCCTCCGCCTGGAGAATGCAGAACCGCTTGCGCCCGGTCGCCTTGTCGACGCGATACCGCTCGCACAGCCCCTTGAACGCTTCCATCAGCGACGTCGCCGGCGTGATCGGATACCACGCCCCCACGGTCGCGCCGGCGAAGAGGCACCCGAGCGCCGCCGCGGTGTTGCCATCGATGATGATGTAGTCGGCGGTGGCGTCCATGCGCTCGAGGTGAAACGGCAACGGACAGGGGAAGCTCGCTTTCGCGAAGTCGTAGCCGAGCCGCAGCGCCTTGAAGTTGGAATCGAGGAGCGCAGGTTTACGCCCGAACTGCTCGCGGATCATCCCCTCGACGACGCCCATGTCGATGGCGAGGAAGGCAACCAGCGCACCGGCGTAGGCGATGTTTCGCATCAGCTGCCGCTCACGGTCTCCCTCGAATGCCTCGCCGCACAGGCGGCCGAACGGAATGCCTAACAGCGACACGTCCTCGCGCGCCAGCGCCGCGTCCAGCGGCCACGAGGAGTCGTAGAGCAGAAAGCCGGCGGGGCGGATCTCAGCGACGTCTCGGGCGTAGGTCGCTGGATTGAGCGCCACGACGAGATCGAAGTGCGCCGCTCGGGCCGTGTACCCCTTCCCGTTCACCCGAATCTCGTACCAGGTGGGCAGCCCCTGGATGTTCGACGGGAACACGTTCTTGCCGGAGACGGGAATCCCCATCCGGAAGATCGCCTGCATGATCAGGGCGTTGGCGCTCGCCGACCCGGTGCCGTTGACCGTGCCGATCTTGAAGGCGAAATCGTTCATCGAGGCGTAAGATCGCCGACTGCGGACTGCCGATCAGAACCACCCACGCGCGCATTCACATCCGCACTCCGCAATCCGAAATCCACTCTCCGACCAGCGTACGGAATCAGCAGCTCGAACTCCCGCATGTCCCACGCCGCCGTCGGGCATCGCTCCGCGCACAGGCCGCAGTGCAGGCACACGTCCTCATCCTTCACCATCACCCGCTGCGTCTGTGGAAGCGCGGCGGATACGTAGATCTCCTGCCTGAGGTTGAGCGCGGGAGCCGAGAGGCGCGTCCGCAGATCTTCCTCGGGCCCGTCAGTGGTGATCGTGAGGCAGTTGACCGGGCAGACGTCGACGCAGGCGTCGCATTCGATGCACAACGGCGCGGTGAAATGCGTCTGAATGTCGCAGTTCAGACATCGCTCCACCTCGTGCGCCGTCTGCTCGGCGGTGAAGCCGAGCTCGACCTCGACGTTCAGCTTCTGGAAGCGCTGGGTCAGCTCGACGTGCGTCATCGCCGCCCGTGGAGCCGGGCTGTAGTCGTTGCTGTAGCGCCAGGCGTGCATGCCGACCTTGGCGCTCACGAGATTCATTCCATACGCGGGCCGTTCGGTGAGCGGCACACGCTCGCAATGGTTGTGAATCGAGATCGCGGCCTGGTGCCCGTGCTCCACCGCCCAGATGATGTTCTCAGGTCCCCAGGCGGCATCGCCACCGAAGAACACACCGGCACGGCTGCACTCCATCGTCATGCGATCGACGATCGGCATTCCGGCGTCGTTGAACTCGATACCGATGTCCCGCTCGATCCAGGGAAATGCGTTCTCCTGGCCAATGGCGAGGATCACGTCGTCGCAAGGAATCGTGAGCGTGTCGATCACCTCGCTCCGCTGCTTTCCATCCGTCTCGGTCCACCGGAGTCGCTCGAACTCCATCCCCGTGAGGCGGCCGTTCTCGATGATGAAGCGCTTGGGAGCGTGGTTCTCGACGATCTCGACGCCTTCCTCGATGGCGTCATCGAGCTCCCACGGCGATGCCTTGAAGTATTTGCGCGACCGCCGCGCCATCACCTTGATGTCGCGGCCTCCCAGCCGGCGAGAGCTTCGGCAGCAATCCATGGCCGTGTTGCCGACGCCGATGATCAGGACCCGCTCGCCGATCGACGTCACGTGCTCGAAGTGCACCGACTCCAGCCATTCGATACCAATGTGGATGCGGTCGGTATCCCAACGGCCCGGAACGTCCAGCTCCTTGCCTTTCGGCGCACCGCTTCCGACGAACACCGCGTCGTACCCTTGCGAGAGCAACGCGCGCATGCTGGTGATCGGTGTGCCAAGCCGCAGGTCGACGCCCATGTCGAGGATCATCGCGACTTCTTCGTCGAGCACATTCGCGGGCAGACGGAAGGCGGGGATGTTGGTGCGCATCAGGCCGCCCGGACGGTCGAGCTTCTCGAACAGGACGCACTGGTAGCCCAGCGGCATGAGGTCGTTCGCCACGGTCAGCGACGCGGGACCGGCTCCCACCAGCGCGATGCGCTTGCCGTTCTTTTGCGCGGGAATCTGCGGCAGGAACTCGCGAACGTCGTCTCGGAGATCGGCGGCAACCCGCTTCAATCGACAGATGGCGACCGGCTTTCCATCCACGCGCGTCCGCCGGCACGCGGGCTCACAGGGCCTGTCACAGGTCCGGCCCAGGATGCCCGGAAACACGTTGGACGCCCGATTCAGCAGGTACGACTCGGTGTAGCGACCCTGCGCGATGAGGCGGATGTACTCCGGCACGTTCGTGTGCGCCGGACAGCCCCATTGGCAGTCCACCACCTTGTGGTAGTATCGCGGATCCGTGACGTCCGTTGGCTGCACGGTGCCTCGCGGCGTTATGTCGGTGGCCCTCCCCCGGATGTTCGTGCGCGGACGGGGGAAGCACAAGTGCGAGTGGCCGCACGAACGGTCAGTCGATCGCGTTCTTCAGCTTCAGCGCGTCCGCAGTCGCCTTCGGATAACGGGGCGCCATCCGTGCGAGCGTGTCGACCACCGCCTGCGCGACGAGATAATCGCGCGCCTTCTTCGTGTCCGCCGGCACGATGTACCAGGGAGCCCACGGCGTACTGCACTTCCGCAGTGCGTCTCGATAGGCCGTCGTATAGCTCCGCCACAATGCGCGCTCCCCGAGGTCGTCCTCGTTGAACTTCCAATGCTTCGCCGGATCCTCGAGACGCGAGAGCAACCGCTCCTTCTGCTCTTCCCTCGAGATGTGCAGGAAGAACTTCAGGATCGTGACGCCGTTCTCGGTCAGCATGCGCTCGAAGTCGTTGATCTGCTGATACCGCTTCCCCCACACCGCGGGGGGGACCAGCCCGCGCACGCGAACCACCAGCACGTCCTCGTAGTGCGAGCGATTGAAGATGCCGATCATCCCCTTCGCCGGAACCGCATGGTGGACGCGCCACAAATAGTCGTGGCTCAGCTCCAGCTCACTCGGCTTCTTGAAGCTGGTGACGATGCACCCTTGCGGGTTGACGGCGTCGAAGACGCGGCGGATGGTCCCGTCCTTCCCACAGGTGTCACGACCCTGGAGCACGACCAGGAGCGAGCGCTTCGACTCCGCATAGAGGCGCGCCTGGAGCTCGGTGAGTCGCTCCAGCAGCGCCTTCGTCTTTTCCTTGAGCTCGTCCCCGCGGGGCACCCCCTTCGGCCGGCTGGCATCCCGGTCGCTGATGCGAATGGCCGCGCCGCGTGTGATCGGACGAAGCTCCACGAGGGGTCCAGGTGAGGGGACGGCGAGAATACCGGCGCCCGACCTCCTTCGCAAGCGGGCCGTCCAACGCCACTTGTGACGCGAACAGCTCCCGATGGTGTGCGCGTCATCACCGGGCGTCGGTGGCACCAAACGGCGCCGATACCAGGGTGAAGGATGTATCGTCTTGTGGTGTCGACCTCCGCCGCGGAGCGCGCCCCATGGGCGGCCAGCGCGGCGATCGACACCACTTCGTATTCCTTCCGGAGATCCACCCACCATGCGTACTCCGCGTTCCGTCGGCCGCCTGCTCGGCGCGTCTTTCGTGCTCGTCACCCTTCTCGCCGCGTGCGAGACGAAGAGAGACCGCGCCCGTGCCGACAGCCTCCAGGCGATCACCGATCGACAGCTCGCGCTCACGACGTCCCTGTCCTCGCAAAAGGACTCGCTCATGCGCGCGATTTTCGAGAGCGATTCGCTTCTGACGAAGATCGACAGTCAGATCCGCACGGTGAAGGGGCTTCCGGCCAGGAAGCGCGTGAAGCGGAATTACGAGAGCCCGCTCGAGGAGCAGCTCCTGCGCCGCAAGGAGCTGAGCGACCGGGTGGAAGCGCTCGTTCAGCGTGCGCGCGTGACCGCCGCCGAGCTGGCCGACAGCCGCAAGCGCGAGCAGGAGCTGCGCGGCAAGAACGACACGCTTCAGCTCCGCATCGAGGACGACCAGCGCATCATCGCCGAGCTCGGCAACAAGGTCCAGGAACAGGCCGCCACGATCGCGGGGCTCGAGCTGCGCGTCGACAGCTTGATCACCGAGACCAAGGTGATGGGCGAGCGGTACTACCGCGCCTACTACGTGGTGGGCACCGCGGATGAGCTGATCGAGAAGGGCATCGTGGAGCGCGAGGGCGGCGCCAACCTCCTGTTCGCGCGAATCGGACGCACGCTGCAGCCTGCACGAGCGCTCGACCCCGAGCTGTTCACCGCGATCGATCGCCGCGACATCCGGGAGATCCCGCTCCCCGATTCGACGAAGCGCTACGCGGTCGTCTCCCGCCAGAATCTCGACAACGCCGATGTCGTCGAGCGCGACAAGGCGGAGTTCCGTGGACAGCTGCGCATTCCGGATCCCGAGCGGTTCTGGGGGTCGTCGCGCTTTCTGATTCTCGTCGCGAAATAGAAGAACCGGAGGCGCTGCTCCCAGCGCCCTCAGCGCTTTCCAGCGCCTTCGGGTCTTACCACCGCCGGATCCCGATCGTTCGCCGCGCCCGTCACCAGCACCCGGACTCCCCCCGTGTGCGTGGGGAGCGCTGGGACGCCGCCGCCGGCAGGCGCCGCTCGCGGCGCACCGTAGGCCACGAGGTCGCCATCCACCCCGTACGCGCCGCGTACGACCACGCAAAAGTGATCGCCACACGATGGCTCGCCTAACGAGGTGTCGGCCGCGACGGCGTAATCGACCGCCGCGCCACCGCTCGCCGGGACGCTTCGCACGCGCGGAGTTCCGGCCGCACTGACGTACAGGATGTGCGCACCGGTCGCGCTCCACGCCGGATCGAATGCCCCGCCGGCCTCGCTCGTCATCTGTACCGCCGCACCGCCAATCGCGTCGACGACGAACACCTGCGAGGTGCCGGTCCGAGCCGAGGTGAACGCGAGGCGATCACCCTGGGGGCTCCACGCTGGCGCGCGCTCCGGATAGAACACCGCCGATCCGGTCGCCAGCGGAGCCAGGGATCCGCCGAGCGTATCCATCGTCCACAGTCGCGGCGTCCCGCTGCGCATGCTGACGAACGCGATCCGATCGCCCGCGGGATGCAGCGCCGGCTCGCCATCCGTGGAGGCATCCGTCGTCAGCCGGCGCACCGTCGTCGCGCGCACGTCCCCGAAGTAGACCTCGGGGTTGCCATCCCGGTCGGATGTGAAGACCAGACGTCCGGCCGCGACATGCGGCTCTCCGTCTCCGAACGCGTTGCTCGTGAGGCGCGTGAGCGTGTCGCCGCGCCAGAGATAGAGCTCGGCCTCCTGGTCGGTGCCCGAGACGAACACGAATGCGGGGAGAGCGACGTCCAGCGGGCCACTCTCGTCGCACGCCACCGCGGCCGTGACGAGGGCGGCCAGCACCACCCTCGCGTTAACGGTCACGGAAAGAATCCCGTGCTACCGGGAATGTCCGCGAGCTTCACGCGATCTTCTGGATTGTTGGGGTCGAGCAGCTCGCCCGTCCGCGGATCGACGACGAGCGCGGGCGGATACTGGAGCGTCAGCGCCGTGAGCGACGCGTGTCGCGTGAGCGTTGGCGCGACCCATGGCCGACGCGAGCGCTCGTGGGCGCCGACGTCGCGAGCATCAGGTTGTGCGTCCCGTGGGTCGTCCATGATCCCTCTCGGCCATCGTCGGCCGGTTAACCCTGAAGGACGATTTCGTCGCCTTCGGCGTCACTACGGGCGCGATAACGTCGTCGGTCTACGAGAGCATCGCCAGCGTCCGCGGCAACGTCTCGAGCTGCGACTCCGTATGCGCGAAATGGTACGCCGGCACCGACTCGGCTGTCGCCGCGAGCAAGGTGAGGTGCGCGGGGGCGTCGCCATCATCGATCAGTACCCACGGCGACTGGCGAACCAGCGATGCAAGCGCCAGCGCCGGGCCTACGCGGAGGACACGGTCCCGCTGGGAGCGCTCGAGAAAGAGGATCGTCTGGACCGGCGCCCGCCGGACGACCTGACGCTCGACAGGCACACGGGCCCGCGGGTCGCCCGCGGCCACCTGCGACGTCAGCGCATTCAGCTCGGGGAAGCGTCCCGCGAGCGCGAGGCTCACCCGCAAGGGATCTCGCCACGCCCGGGCAGTCACCAGGCCATCGACATCCTCGATGAGCACGCCGTCGTCACCCAGCAGCGACCATCCCTGCCTGACGAGTACCCAGGCCAGCGTCGACTTGCCGCTGCCGCTGTCGCCGGCGAGCAGCCACGCGCCCCCGTTCGGATCGACGACTGCGGCCGCATGCACGAGATATCGACCCCGGGCGCGAAGCCGGAGGATCGCCCCCACCCGCGCCAGGGATCGTCGCGCCGTGGCGGATGCGGTGTCGTACCCCGCGCCTCGCACGAGGCGTCCGTTGCGCAGCAGCAGCTCCGCCGGCTCGACGGTGTGCGCGAGTTGGATGCCGTCGCGATCGGTCGTCGCGCGCACATCCTCCCACTCCCACGGACGCGCGGTTGCTCTCATGACGCGTGTGCGAGCTTCGCCCACGGATGCAGGGGGAACGTGGCGAGAAAGCGAGTTTGGCCGTGCCGGCGCGCGCAGCTCATACAGGGAAAGTCGTCGAGCGCGTCGAGCTTGCCGATCTCGTGCAGGCGCTCTGTCTCGGCGTGAAACGACCCGTAGGCGCGCATGGCGCGCGTCGCGATGACGTCCAGCGATTCCGACCGGAGATCACCGAGGACTTGCTCGGGGGCATCGCCGTAGCGCGACAGCTGGCAGCAGAATGGCACGCGCCCTCGCGCGTCGACGTACAGCTGGCGTAGCGCGAGCGTGTTGCACCGATCGCGTGGCACGGGCATCGGACCGCCATAATCGAGGACGACGGGCACGATCGCATGCCGAGCGATGTCCTTGACCTCGGTTGCGATCTCACGCCAGTCGTCAGGCGCGAGATCGATTCCCGCCGCCGCCGTCTCCGGCGTCGGCTGCATCAGCGTGAGGTGCAGTGCACGAACCCGCAGATCGGCGGCCAGCGCGATTGCCTCGCCGATCTCGCCCCGGCTCCGCCGCGTGAGCAGGAGCGAGAGCTCCGCGGCCATCCCCCGGCTCAGCACCGACGCTGTGCCCAGAAGCGCGCGTCGGAAGCTCCCCTTCCCGCGCTGCCCATCGTGCGTCTCCTCGGTGGCTCCGCTGAGACTCACTCGCACGAATCGGGGTGGGTGAGACTGGAGCAAAGGCAAATGCCGAGGAAGGAGCCACCCGTTGGTGACGAAGCGATAGGAAAGCCCCCGCTCGGCCAGCTCTCGAACGACATCGGGAAAGAGGTCCGACACAAGCGGCTCCCCGCCGGTGAATACGACCTCGATCGAATCGAACAGGTCAGCGGCCTGGTCGAGGACACCACGAATCAGCTCCAGATCGAGCTGCTCGATCGTGGCCTGGTGCGACCCACGGATGCAATGGGTGCAATGCAGGTTACAGAGATTGGACAGCTCGAAACCGATGTCCACGGGCAGGAGACGGGGTTGGGAGGCGCGGGGATCACCGACCGCTCTCCACGATTGAAAACCCGCGGCGTCACGCCGCTGGCGCGCCGAAGAATCACTTGAGTATCCTTCGTCGGCGCAACCCCGCCAATTCACCTGATCCCTTTCTTACATATGCATGCCTTGATTCGTGCGCCCTTCGCGGGGGCGCTCGTTCTCACCTTCGCCGCCTGTGCCGGCTCTACCCTCGGGAGTGGCGTCGGCGACGCGTACCTCGAGCGGCCCCCCTTCTATGCCGGCGGGCCCGTCACCGCCGAGGGACGGATCGCCCACCTGGGCATCGCCTATCAGCGTGGCGCCACCCAAGAGCCGATTTTCGAGCCGGCTGACGAAAACGGAAGCCCCCTCGCTGCGCTCCTGCGCGCCATGAACGCCTCCCTCGACTCGCTTGGCGCGAGCGTCCGCGTCGCGCCATCGTCGGGCGCGACCGGCCGGTCCCCGGACGTCATGTTCAGCTGCGAAACCACTCCCGACGGCGATTGCGCCACCGCCGAGGAGGGAACGCTCGGCGACCGCGAGGAGAAGATGCGTCTCGCCGTTGCGCGCCCGTCGGCGGAATGGACCAGCTGGCTCGCGTCTACGCTCGACGCCGCCGGCGCATCGCGCGCACTCGTCATCACGCTCGAGATCGGCGACTACCGCATGACACAAAAGTCGTGGCGTGGCGACAAGGCGGTCTTTCTCGGCACCGGGTACTCCGTCAATGCGCCCTGGCTCACGTCGCTCGAGACACCGGTGAACGTGCTGCAGCTCACCGGTGCGCTCATCGATCGAGACGGAAAGGCCATTCGCATCGGCGCGGAGGGCCTGCTCGCGCGCCGCACACGGCTGCTCGTGAGCAGTGTCGGAGGCCAGGAGCTCATCAGCGACGAGGACGTGCAGCGGCTGCGGACGGCGCGGCGGGAGGATCTGCCCGGTCAGCCTCTGGTGTGGCAGGTGGCACTGCGCCACCTGGTCGCGCAGCTCACGGGGCGGCCGGAGATCGCCGCTCGCTGAGCCAGGCCGGGGCACCCTCCCCTGAGACGACGGCGGAGTCCAGCGCATCGAGGTAGCTGGCGCGCAGGACCCGCCGTCCGTCTTCAGACATCATGAACATCACGAACCGCTCGGCCAGCCGCGGATGCGCTGCTCGGCGCGGAATCGAGAGCGCGTACACGATCGGCTCGCCGCGAATGGTGAGACTGTCACCTGGCCGGCGTCCGACGATGCGCACCC
This sequence comes from Gemmatimonadaceae bacterium, assembly GCA_025931335.1. Classification (GTDB taxonomy): domain Bacteria; phylum Gemmatimonadota; class Gemmatimonadetes; order Gemmatimonadales; family Gemmatimonadaceae; genus JAICNG01. The sequence goes on from JAICNG010000026.1 coordinate 15,222, forward strand.
TCGCCGTCCGATAGAACGCCGAGTCGCGCATGTTGCCGAGAGATATGGAGTCGGGAAACGGGACGAACTCGAGTGACGCCCCGCGTGCGACCGATTCGTACTCGAAGGCATAGTCGAGCTCGACGGTCTCGAGCAGCGCGACGAGATCGGTCTCCTTGGGGCGCACGTTGCGCGGCGGTATCGCTCGCTCGAGACGCGCCGCCAACCCCGGCTGTCGATAGTACCGCTCGGCGAGCTGCATAACGAGCAGCGCCCGATATCCGGCCGGGTCGAGATCGGGGTCACTGTGGCCGGTCTCCACGCCGGAGCGCAGGATGATCTGCCACCAGTTCGCCGGGGTGATGGCGTTGGCGTGGCGGGATCGGGCGGTGTGCGCCAGCACCATCCGGTTGCGGGCGAACCGGGCGTACCATGCGGTGTGCTCCGGCACGAGGAGCTGGGGAAAGATGTCGTGATCGGCCAGGGCGATGACGTCCGGGACGCGCCCGAGCTCGGTGACCTTTCGCGCCGTTTCGAGACTTCCCGCCTGCTCCTGCTCGAACCGCACGCCCTCGCGCGCGGCGAACGTGTCGAGGGCGGCGCGGATGGGCCGGGCAAGGCTGCCGGCGTTGAATACGACGAGCGGTCCCTCCTCCCCGGCGGTCGCATCGTCACGCCTTTCACCGGAAGAGCACGCCGCCGCGAGCAGGAGGACCGCTGGAATGATGCGCATGGTGATCGGGGCGTGGTGTTGTCGAGGTGGAGATGAACATACCGCAGCATCCCCCCTCGAGCACCTCGAGCACCGCGAGCACCTCTTGACTACGCGCCCTCCCGCATTTATATAACCTGAAGGTTATGTTTTCATCCGCCCGGCTCGACCTCGCCTTCCACGCCCTCGCCGACCCCACCCGCCGGCGCATCGTCGAGCGCCTCGCGCGCGCCGATCACCCGGTGATGGAGCTCGCGCGGGAGTTCTCGATCTCGCAGCCGGCGGTCACGAAACACCTCGATGCCCTGGAGAGCGCAGGCATCATCGGGCGGCGCCGCTCCGGCCGGCAGCGCATCTGCTACCTCCGCCCCAAGGCGCTCGAGAGCTCCATCGAATGGATCGCGCGCTGCCGTCGCTTCTGGAACCAACGGTTCGACGCGCTCGACACCCTGCTCGCAGAGTCCACATCAGCCGAGGGTTGACCCATGGCCGCTACCGCTGCGCCCGGCACGACCGTCGTCGTGCGCCGTACCTTCAAGGCCCCCGTCGCGAGCGTCTTTCGCGCGTGGAGCGACCCATCGATGGCGAAGCGCTGGAGCTGGGGACCGGAGTTCGACACGGTGTCCATCGACCTGACCTGTCAGCCGGGCGGGACCTGGCGACAGCACGTGCACGACCGAAACACGGGCGAGAACTTCTTCTTCGAGGGTGTCTTCCGGGAGGTCGTGCCGAACAGGAAGCTCGTGCACACCTTCCGCTTCACCAGCGACCGCGGCTACGACGAGGCGCCGTCGTTAGTGACGATCGAATTCACCGACCGCGGAGCGAGCACCGACGTGGTGCTGACGCACACGCAGGTCGCCGAGGCGAAGGCCCCGGACACGAACAAGGGATGGACGGAGATATTCGATCTGCTCGAAGGGCTGTTCTAGGATTGCGGATTGCGGGTTCGCGGGCTCGCGGGCTCGTTCTTCGCAATCCGCAATCCGCGCTCTGCAATCAGCTCTTCAGGAATTTCGCAATCACCTGATCGCCCGCGCTCAGCGAGAGCGTATCTCCGCTGATCGCAAAACGATCCGCCCGCCCCAGGGCGCCGAGGAAGCGGGTCTCCTGGCGCATCCGGTCGTCCTCGATGCACGCCATCTTCGTGCTGATCAGCTCGGAGAACGCGATGCGATCGCCGTCGAGCTCGTATCGGCCGCCCATCGAGTTACACCCGGTTGCTCCGCCCACCCGATCGATGCCCTCGGCTCGGGAAAAGACCAGGTGCGGCTCGCGGGAACCATCGACCGCCAGCGACGGCTGGCCCTCGAGCTCGACGAGACGCCAGCGTGGGCCGACGAGGGCCGTCGTCTCGCTCACCGATCCAGCGGCCGACGCCGTCTCATCGCCGGGTGTCGATGACTTCGCGCAGGCGACGGCGAGTCCAAGCGCGAGGCACGCGATGCTCATTCTCATGGTCCGACCTCCTCATTCCTCATCCCTCGATCTCACCGTGGGCACGTCACGGTACCGGACTTCGGCTACCCAGCCCTCCACGCCGAACATCGTCTCCAGCATCTCCTTGGCGCTCGACTCCGCTCGGCCCGCCAGTCGCATCTGGTCCGCGGAGCGCGCAAGCTGCTCGCGCGCCAGCCGGAAAATCCGATCGCGATCCTCCGGCCTGAATGGATTCCACAACCCGCGCTGCTCGTCGTACGTGCGCATGTCGGTGACCTCGACGGCGAGCATCGATGCGTGCGGCAGCGCGATCTCGATGCGGCGGGCCTTCTCGTCGATCTTGACCTCCGTCCCCGACTGAAGATCGATCCCCGCCAGCAGTCGCGCCGTCACTACCACTAGCGACTGCTTGGTCGACCCGTACCAGGTATTGCGGTAGACGAGCACGTCACGAACGGTGGCCTCGGCCGACACGAGCTTCGCCACGTTCCGCACGCGATCGACGACAAGATCGTGCGTGACCGTCGTCGTGTTCTTCCGACCGCTGATGAACGCCCCGATCGTCGAGCACTGCCCGAGGCCGACGGCCAGCACCAGCACCGTTGCCGCGACGGGAAGCAGCCAAGGGCGGAGACGGGGATTCATGATCCGATCACGGATTGCGGATTGCGCATCAAAGGCGCGGTCGCACCCACCCGCAATCCGCAATCCGCAATTTCCTGGATCACCGTATCGTGACGTACCTCTCCAGCCTCGCCACCTCGGCGCTATCGACGTACTTGCCGATCTCGCGACGGAACCGCTCGATCGAGTTGTACGGGCGGTACTCGAGGAACTCGCGGCGCATGCGCGGGCCCACGCCGGGAATGAGCAGAATCTCATCGCCGCTCGCGCTGTTCAGATCGATGGGCTTCCAGAGGCGCGTGTACAGGCTATCGCGCTCAGTCTCCGTAAGGTGGCTCGCGAGCGCGCCGTCGACCCGCAGCATGTTGTCATAGGGACGCCCGCTGACGATCGCGTTGGCGGCCGCGGAATCAATCCCGGGGAGCGCCAGGAGCTGCTCGCGGGTGGCGGCGTTTGGATCGAGGAAACCGGTCTGCGTATCGGTGGATCCCGCCGACGCTGTGGTCTCGGCCGCCGCGGGCGTGGCGTCGGCCGCCTGTTCGGTGTCGCGGGAGGCGTCCCCGCAGGCGACGGTCGAAACAGCGAGGATCAGGGCTGTCGAAAGGAGCGAAGTGCGCGTGCGTGTCATCGGAGCTCCTGCGGTTGGGTTTGGGTCGACGAGCCTCCGCTCAGTGCGGAATCCAGCCCTGTCGTGATGGCATTGCTCCTGCCATTGTCAGGGCAGACGGCTACTCGAACGGAGACGAATATCGACATGCAAGATACGCTGCACGAGCCCCTGGCGCGTCGCCGCGCGGGGCTCCTTGGCCTTGCCATATGCGCCCTGACCCTCGCGGCCGGCTGCCTGGATAACGACGGCGCCACCCGGGAAAGCCACCTCGGCGAGGTCGCGGAAACGTGGACTCCAGGCGGTGTTACGAAGGTTCGGAACATCCCCGTGGCCGCCCTCCAGCAGGCCATCGAGGCGCGCGTTTCCACCGGGAAGCGCCCGAAGGGCCTCGACGAGGGGGATTGGGCGCGCGTCGTGAAGCTCTACGAGCACTACCAGCACGTCCCTCTGTGGCTCGAGGAAGACGCGGACAGCGAGCGCGCGGACCAGCTGGTGAACGCGTTGGCGACGGTGCACGAGCACGGCCTGGTGGGCAACGCCTATCCGCTCGAGGAGCTTCGGGCCGCGCTCGCGCCGATCGACAAGAACCGCCGTCCGCGTCCCGAGCAGCTGGCCGAGGCGGACGTCGTTCTGACGTCGATTTACGTGGCGTTGGGTGAGGATCTGCTCATCGGACAAATCGACGCCGGGAAGGTCTCGCCGGACTGGCGCATTCGGCAGTCGACGGCCGACGTCGACAGCCTCCTCGCGCGAACGCTGCGCGGGGATCCTCTCGATCGCGCCCTCGAGCTGATGCGCCCGCAGGACGAGCAATACACCGCACTGCGCGAGGAGCTGCGCCGGTACCGCGAGATCGCCGCGGGCGGCGGTTGGAAACGTGTCCCCGACGGGCCTACGCTTCGGCCGCGCGACACAGCGGCCGTCGAGCGTCTGACGGCCCTTCGCGAGCGCCTCGCCGTGGAGAAGTTCATCGATCGCGGGAACATCGCGGCCGATTCGGCCGGGCGAGCCGTGTACAAGGGTGAGCTCGCGGGTGCGGTCGCCAGCTTCCAGCGCCGCCACGGCATCGTCGTCGACAGCATCCTTGGGCCCGGCACCATCGCGTCGCTGAATCAGACCGCGCAGTACCGCGCCGGCCAGATCATGGCGAACCTCGAGCGGTACCGCTGGATGCCGCGCTCGCTGGGGGACCGGTACATCTACGTCAACGTCCCCGCCTTCCGCCTCGACGCGTTCGATGATGGGCGCCCAGTGCTGTCGATGAGGGTGATCGTCGGCCAGGACTACGCCGACCAGGCGACGCCAGCGTTCGCCGACTCGATGTCGTACCTGGAGTTCGCGCCCTACTGGAACGTCCCGAAGTCGATCGCCGAAGAGGAGCTGTGGCCGAAGATCAACGCGGACCCCGGCTACCTGGAGCGCAACGACTACGAGATCGTCAACGATCGCGGTGGTCCGCGCATTCGCCAGCGTCCGGGCCCCAAGAACGCGCTCGGCACGGTGAAGTTCATCTTCCCCAACAATTTCAACATCTACCTGCACGATACGCCGGACCATTCACTGTTCGATCGTGACGTGCGCGCGTTCAGCCACGGATGCATCCGCGTGCAGAAGCCGCACGAGCTGGCGGAGTACGCGCTGTCGGGCATGCCCGGCTGGACGGAGGAGCGTATTCAGCGGGCGGTGCGGGGGCCCAACCGCCAGGTCGTTCTCCGAAAGAAGATCCCCGTCTACATCGTGTATTTCACGGCGTACGTGCGGGACGGCACGCTGTGGTTCGCGAACGACCTCTACGAGCGCGACAGCGAGCTGGTGAAGCTGGTCGAGCGGTCGGCGATTCCCTCGCCGCAGGAGGTCGCCCTGCTGGCCGAGCTGCGCAAGCTGGCGGATTGAGAAACCGGGGCGCTGGAGAAGCGCTAAGGGCGCTGGAAAGGCGCTAGCGCTTCTCCAGCGCTGTTCCTGCGCCTTCGGTTCTTCTCCAGCGCCCTGGTTTCTTCCATCTTCAATCCATGCCTGGCAAGGGAACCCTCGCGATTCTGACCGGCGGCGGCGACGTCCCCGGCCTCAACCCCGCGATCCGCGCGATCACCATCCGCGCGCTCAGAGAGAACTACCGCGTCGTCGGCATCCGTCGCGGGTGGGCCGGACTCGTCGACTACAGCCGCGAGAAGGGAGCCGACAACAGCGAGAGCGTGCAGGAGCTGTCCGAGGCGATCGTGAATCGCGCGGGCCGCACCGGCGGCACCTTCCTCCACACCTCGCGCACGCGCCCCAGCCATTTGCCGCGCCAGCGGGTGCCCGCGCACCTCGATGGATACGGCGCCGACATCAACGACATCACCCCGGACGTGCTCAGGAACCTCGAGCACATCGGCGTCGACGTGCTGGTCCCGATCGGCGGGGATGACACGCTGAGCTACGGGAAACGCCTCCACGACGAAGGCATGCACGTCGTCGCGATCCCCAAGACGATGGACAACGACGTCTACGGGACCGACTACTGCATCGGCTTCAGTACCTGCGTCACCCGCACCATCGAGCTCACGCACCGGTTGCGAACATCGGCCGGATCACATGAGCGCTTTCTCGTCATCGAAGTCTTCGGCCGATACGCCGGCTTCACCGCGCTGCTCCCCACGATGGCTGGAGCGGCTGACCGATGTCTCATTCCCGAATATGCGGCCGACATCGAGCAGCTCACCGAGCTGCTGACCTACGACCGTAACCGGAACCCGAGCAAATACTCGGTGGTGCTCGTGTCCGAGGGAGCGCACCTCAGGTCCCACGAGGGCATGAGCTTCGAGAGCGAAGAGATGGACATGTTCGGGCACCGTAAGCTCGGCGGCACGGGCGACCGGATCGCGGCGGCGCTCAAGGAATATTCTTCACGCTACAACAAGGGGCGCCGCATCGATGTCGTGAATCAACGACTCGGCTATCTCGTGCGCTCGGGCGATCCCGACGCGCTCGACTCGATCGTTCCGATGGCGTACGGCAACCTCGCGCTCGATCTGATTCTCAAGAAGGAGTACGGGCGCCTGGTGAGCATTCACCGCGGCGTGTACGACAGCGTCCCGATTACCAGTGTCACGTCGGAGAAGAAAGTGGTCGACGTGAAGAAGTACTACAACACCGACCGGCTGCGCCCGATCTACGAGTTCGACCGCGCGCCGCTGTTCATCATGACGAGCGACTGATCGCGCGACGCCGCATCGGGTGGCGCGAGAGTTGAACGCTGGCGTCCACAGTGGACGCACCCCGCGGAGGACAGATCGACATGGGCAAGCGGAGAGACCCGCGATCGCTGCACGCCGAAGGGCAGCATGGACCGCGCACGCACGCGCGGTTCGTCGAGCAGCTGCACGAGGCGCCCCCGGCCGAGCCGGCGGAGCACATCGTCGAGCGCAAACGCAAGCGCGCCGCGCGCGAAGGCAAGCGCCGGCTCGTGCAGGATCGCCGGCAACACGACGAGGGGGAAAAGAACAGCGAGCGGACGCGCCTCGCCAAGGACAAGCGCTCAGACTGATCGGCGGCGGCGCACTGTCATCCGAAGGCCGTTGGCCGGGCGTAGCGTGATCGATGGGAAGAGCGCTACGCCCCTTTCGTCCTCGAGCACGAGCCTGAACCGCCGGACGATGCACGCGAGCAGCAGCACCGCCTCCATCATCGCGAAGCGATTCCCGATGCAGATGCGGGGGCCGCCCCCGAAGGGGAAATACGCGAATCGGGGCAGTCGCTGCGCGGCATTACCCGCCCATCGCTCCGGCAGAAACTCCTCCGGACAATCGAACCACCGCGCGTCGCGATGCACCACCCACGGGCTGATGAAGATCGACGTGCCAGCGCGCACCTCGTAGCCGGCGATCGCGCAGTCCTTCACCGCCTCGCGGCCTAACGCGTAGGCCGGCGGATACAGTCGCATCGCCTCCATGACCACCATCTCGGTGAAGCGGAGCCGGGGCAGGTCGGCGACGGTCGGCGGTCGCGTTCCGCCGAGCACGTCCGTCAGCTCGGCGACGATGTTCTCGGCGACCGCCGGGTGCTTCGACAACAGGTAGCAGGTCCACGACAGCGCGAGCGCAGTCGTCTCGTGGCCGGCGAGGAGAATCGTGATCGCCTCATCGCGAAGCTGGGCATCGCTCATCGCCTCACCAGCGTCGTCGCGCGCCTGCATGAGGAGGCCGAGCAGGTCGCCGCGACCATCGTGGCTCCGGTGCTGGTCGATGATCCGATGCACCACGCCGTCCAGCCGGCGGACCGCACGGCGGTAGCGGAGATTCCCGGGAATCGGGATCGCGTCGGGAATCCGAAATGGGCGACGAAAGCGGGACGCAATCTCCTTCGTCGCGTCGTCGAGGGCGCCCCCGATCGTCTCCACCTCCCGGGCGACGTCGGCGTCGAAGAGCACCTTCGCGACGATCAGCAGCGTGAGCCGCATGAGGTCGTGGTGCACGTCGCGCGATTCCCCGTCACGCCACTCGTCGAGGGCGCGCTCGGTATAGCTCACCATGACGTCGCCGTAGGCGGCGATGCGGTCGCGATGAAAGGACGGTTGCGCGAGACGCCGCTGGCGCAGCCAGAAATCGCCTTCGCTCGTCAGCAGGCCGTTGCCGAAGATCCCCCGGACGTGCCGCCAGAAGAACGTGTGCTTGATGAAGTTCTTGTGGTCGGTGACCAGCACCTGCTCGATGTGATCGGGGTGGCTGAGCACGAACGCGGGCCAGCCCGCCAGCTTCAGAAAGGCGACGTCGCCATGATCGCGCGCGCACGAGGCGAACAGCCCGAGGATGTCGCTGCCCAGCTCGGGCAAGTTCCCGAGCAGGAAATGGCCCTTGGGGCCAGGAGGTCTCACAGGCGCTGGCATGGCGGAGTTGATGAATCATCCACAGTTTGTTGTAGATCGGCGACCTTTGCCAGGAGGATGCATGGATCGGGACGACGTGCAGGTCGGGCGCTTGCTCTCTCGGCGCGAGATCCTCGCGCTTCTGGGTGCATCGGGGATCGCGGCGCTCGCCGGCTGCAAGCCGTCGCGTGAGATGGCCCAGGTCGGGGTGGCGACGGGGAGCGTGCTGCCGTCCTGCGTCGTCCGCCCCGAGCAGACCGAAGGCCCCTACTTCGTCGACAACAAGCTCCATCGCGCCGACATTCGAGCAGACCCGGCCACTGGCGCGATCAAGGCGGGCGCGCCGCTGGAGCTGGCCATCGTCGTCTCGCGCATTGGGGAACGTGGCGCGTGCACGCCGGTCGCTGGAGCACACGTCGACGTCTGGCAGTGCGACGCCGCCGGCATCTACTCCGGCGTGCGCGACCCATCGTTCGACACGCTCGGTCAGCAGTTCCTGCGCGGCTATCAGCTGACGGACGCGAGCGGAACGGCGCGATTCACGACGATCTATCCCGGCTGGTATCGCGGACGAACGGTGCACGTGCACTTCAAGGTGCGCACCGATCCGGCGGCCGCGCGCGGCCACGAGTTCACCTCACAGATCTACTTCGACGATGCGCTCACCGATCGCGTTCACGCGCGCGAGCCGTACGCGAGCATGGGGCCGCGAACCGTCCGGAACGAGGGCGACGGCATCTTCCGGCGCAGCGGGAACGAGTTAATGCTCGCCGTCGCGGAAGACGCGAAAGGGTACGCGGGCAGGTTCGAGGTAGGCCTGCAAATCGCCTAGCGCCGGGTGGAACGCTCCAGCACGTAGGTGCGGCGAATCGGGGCCGAACCGGCGGCCGATATCGTCACGCGTTTGGTGCGATAGCCGGGGTGCTCAAGGCGAATGCGATACTCGCGCCCGACGACGAGCTTGCGCCCGACCAGCGGTGTCTGCCCCGCGCTGACGTCGTTGATGAAGATCGTCGCGCGCGGCTTCGATTCCACGCTGAGCGATACCAGACGACGCGGGGGCGCTTTCGATCGCGACGCCGGAGCTGGCGCGGATGGCCTGGACGTCGAGTCCGCTGTCGGCGCCTTCGAGGTCTGCGTCGACGTCCGCCGCTCGGCGCCGGCCCAGGCTGCCGCGGCACCAACGCCCGCCAGGAGCAGCACGACGACCATCGCCCACCGCGTGAAGCGACCGCGGCTGGACGCGGCGCCAACCTGAGGGGCCGCCTCGGTGACATTCGCGACCGGAATCGTGAACTCGAGGTTCGCCGTCGCGCGTGAGCCGGCTCCCGCCAGCGCGGCCGCGAACTCCTCCATGCTGGCGAACCGATTGGACGGCGCCTTCGACAGCGCACGCGTGATCGCCGCCACGACGTGACGCGGCGCGTCGGGCCGCAGCGACACGAGGTCCGGCGGCGCCGAGTTGATGTGGCGCTGGATGATCGCATGCGGTGTCACGTCGTCGAACGGCACACGCCCGGCGAGCATCTCGAAGCCAGCGACCGCGAGCGCGTACTGGTCGGTGCGTCCATCGACGGGCTGACCCACAGCCTGCTCGGGCGCCATGTAGTGCGGCGTCCCAACCACCATCCCTATGTCGGTCAATCGTGCGGCTGTCGTCGCGCTGTTTGAGGTGGCCGAGACCTTCGAGATGCCGAAGTCGGTGAGGATGACGCGGTCATCCTCGAGCATGATGTTGGCCGGCTTCACATCGCGATGGACCACGCCGTTCTGATGCGCATGCGCGAGCGCGGCCGCGGCATCGCGTAGCACTTGCACGACGAACGGAATGGGAAGGGGCGAGCTCTCTCGGAGCGTCGTCTCGAGCGTGCGTCCCGCGACGTACTTCATGACGAAGTAGTGCAACCCCTTGTCGCTCTCGACCGACAGCACCGGGATGATCCCGGGGTGATCGAGGCTGGCAGCGGTCTTCGCCTCACGGCGAAAGCGGGCGACGACCTTCTTGTCGCTGGACAGCTCCGTCGGCAGCACCTTGATCGCGACCGGCCGGCCGAGGCTGAGGTCATCGGCGCGGAACACGACCCCCATCCCGCCGGCGCCGAGGATGTCGCGAAGCTTGTATCGCCCGTCGAGGGCCTTCGCGAGCTGCTTCTTGAGCTTGTCCACCGCGTCTGAGGTGGTCTTCCCCTTGTCCGCTTCCGCGACCGGCGCAGCAACGTCACGGCCGCACACGAAGCAGAACCGCGCGGCGTCCGGAAGCTCGGTTGCGCAGTGATCGCAGACTGACATGGGGGCGCGAAATGGGTGTCGAGGGGGGCGGAATCCGCCTCGAAAAAGACGCGCGAGACCTCGGTGGGGATACGCTGGGCGCGGTGCTGGTGCATTCGCGCACATGGGAGCACTCTTAGGGCGTCGCTACCCTTCCCTGTGAACAGAATTCGACCCTTCCCCGTCGCGGCGTGGCTCGCCGCCATCTCGCTCACCGTCGCCTGCGCGAGCGCCGTACGCACCCCGGCGCCAGGCCCTGTCAGCCCCATCGTTCCGGTCGCCTTCGGGTTACGCGTCGCCGAACAGTACCGCGTCGCTGCCATCACGACTCGGCGCTTCACCCACGAGACGTTCTGGCGCGCCGTCGAGCCCTCGATCTCGTCCGGCGCGCTGCGGAGCGAAGAAGTGGGACGATCACTCCAGGGACGGCCCATTCGATCAGTCACGTTCGGCACGGGGGGAACCACCGTGCTCCTCTGGTCGCAGATGCACGGCGACGAGGCGACGGCGACGATGGCGCTCGCCGATGTCTTTCGATTCCTCGCCGAAGCGAGCACCGATCCCGTGCGCGAGCGGATGCGGGCGCGCCTGACGATCGTGTTCGTTCCGATGCTCAATCCCGACGGCGCCGAGCTGTTCCAGCGAGAGAGCGCGACCGGCATCGACATCAACCGCGATGCGCGACAGTTGGCGACGCCTGAGGCCCGCACGCTGAAGAGCTTACGCGATCGCATTCGCCCGGATTTTGGATTCAACCTTCACGACCAGAGTGCGCGCGTGCTCGCCGGGCCGCGCGGAAGGCAGGTGGCGATCGCGCTTCTCGCGCCTCCATTCGGCGTCGACCGCGGCTATGACGATGTTCGCTCGCGAGCGCGCCTGGTGGCGTCAGTCATCGCGCGGACGTTGGGCGGCGAGATCCCCGGTCGCATCGCGCGATACGACGACACCTTCAATCCGCGCGCGTTCGGCGATCTCATGCAGCAGTGGGGCACGAGCACGGTGCTCATCGAGAGCGGCGCGTTGCCTGACGATCCCGAGAAGCAGCGCTTGCGGGCGCTGAACGTCGCCGCGCTGCTTGCGGCGCTCGACGCGATCGCGAGCGGCAGCTACGCCGGCGCCGACCCGAACGCGTACGAATCGCTTCCCGGCAACCGCGGCGGGGCCAGCGACGTGCTCGTGCTCGGCGGCCAGCTCGTGCTCCCCGGGATGCCCGCGACTCGCGCCGACATCGCGCTGGTTTACGACGATGCCCTCGCGCGCACCGGCGCGAAGGTCCGTGACGTGGGGGATCTCCGCGAAGCGGTGGCGATCGACACGGTCGACGCGGCGGGGTTGTTCCTGCATCCGCAGCAGGCGTCGCTCACGGTCGAGAACGGCGGCGTCTGGCTGCGCATCGGCGCCGCGGCCGCGATCGACCTTCGCCGCGGTGCGGATGCGGCGAGCGAGCTCGTCCGAACAGTCGGGACTCCTGGCGAGTCGCCGACCCCGAATCGCTAGCTGCTGGTGCGCACCTGCTCGTCCAGGAGCGCGACGCAGTACGCGGCGAGCGCGGCCGTGTCGTATTCCGCTCCATCGGTCGCGCGCCACAGGCACTCGTTCGGGGAACGCTCGATCGGGTGGAGCACGATCTCCTTCACCATCGTGGCGCGCTCCGGTCGCGTCGTGCCGCGGCGCGACACCGTGCCGCGCCACACGATCACCCGGAGCTCGCCGAGCGTGGCGTCCGGAGTCCCTTCGGCGAACCAGGACACGCTCACCGCGGCGGAAGCGGCTTGCAATACACACCCCGTTGGAGTGCGGTGCTGTTCGATTGGCGGGCGAACCTGTTCGCCGCGCGTCAGCACGCGCTCGGGGGCGAGCTCGTCGAGCAGCGCGGTAACCGACCGCTGCACGGCATTCCGCACCTTCGCACTTGGACCCGCGCTCCAGGCCCGCGACTCAGGATCAATGGGATCAGACACAAGCCTGTGGCTGCATGGTTCGGGGGTGGCGGATGAGACTCAATGTCCCATGCGCTCCTGCGCGAGTCCGGTAAAGTTCTCGGTCGTCAGGTCACCCACTGCGACCGAGCGAACATAGGCGACGAGCATCCAGATCTGCTCTTCGGAGATGCGCCCGCCCCAGGCGGGCATTCCCTCCGGGCGTCCCTGGTAGATCGATTCGAACACCTCAGCCGGCGAACCACCGAAGCGCCAGCGCCCATCCTGGAAGCTCGGTCCCATCGCGCCGGAGCCGTCCGCGCCGTGACAGTCCACGCAATTGTAGGCGACGAAGATGCGACCGCCGGTGGCGATCGCGCTGCGGTTTCCCTCGAATGGATTGGTGAGCGACAGCGGGCGGGCCCGTGAGGGCATCCCCACCGGGATGTAGTCGTCGTGGGCGACGAAACGCAACGTGTCCGCCCGCACCGGTGTGGCGGCTTGCCGGGCGTCATTCGTCGCCGCCACGCCGGCGCCGGCGATCGCTAGGCACGGGAGAAGGTACCAGAGTCTCGACATGCGCTCCTCCTACAACGAGAACACGAACAGCACCCCACCCCAGCTCGTCCATCGCCCGATGTCCGGAAGCGTCGTGCCGCGCACCCGAACGTCATGGGGAAGATTGGCGGCGACGTCGCCGGCGATGAGCACGCCCATGTCCCCGCCGAGCCCGGAGTATATCGCGACGTACTGCTTCCCGTCGGCGCCGAGGTAGGTGATGGGGTTGCCGACGACGCCCGAGCCGAGCTTGAACCGCCAGAGCTGCTCGCCGGTGTAGGCATCGACGGCCTTGAACCAGCCGTCGAGCGTGCCGTAGAAGACGACGTCGCCGGCAGTGACGAGTGCGCCACCCCACACCGGGTACGGCTCGCGAATTCCCCAGCTCTTGCGACCGGTGGTGACATCGAACGCCATGAACTCGCCGCGGTAGCCATCGGGTCCGGCGTATTCGGGTGCGCTGGCGCCGATGTATGGCGTGCCCGCGACGTAGGTCGCCGGCCGCGCCTCGAAATCCATGCAGAGGTTGATGGTGGGGACGTAAAACAGACCCGTCTTCGGCGAGAACGCCGCTGGCTGCTGGTTCTTTCCCCCCTCGAGGCTGGGGCAGATGTTGGTGATCTTCTTCCCCTGCGCGGTCGCCTTCTCCGGGACGACCTTCGGACGACCAGTCGTTAGGTCAACGCCGGTCGACCAGTTCATCGGCACGAAGGGGTGCGCCATGAGCGCTTCGCCGGTTGCGCGATCGAGCACGTACGCAAAGCCGTTGCGATCGAAGTGCACCAGCACCTTTCGCGTCGTCCCGCCGATGGGCAGGTCGACGAGGATGTTCTCGTTGACGGCATCGTAGTCCCACATGTCGTGCGGCGTGACCTGGAACGCCCACACGAGCTCGCCCGTATCCGCATCACGCGCGAGGATGGCGCACGTCCACTTGTTGTCGCCCGGGCGCTGCTCGGCGTTCCACGGGCCGGGATTGCTGGTCCCATGATAGACGAGGTTGAGCTCCGGATCGTAGGAGAGCCAACCCCACACCGCGCCGGCGCCGGTCTTCCACGCGTCGGCGGGCCAAGTGGTGACGCCCAGATCCTTCCCGCGATCGTGCGCGTAGAACGGCTTGAAACGCGGGCCGACCTTCACGTCGCGATCAGGTCCCGCGCTGTATGCGCGCCAGACTTCCCTCCCCGTTCTCGTGTCGAGCGCGGCGATCCACCCACGCACCCCGAGCTCGCCGCCGCTGTTGCCGACGAGCACGAGATTCTTCACGACGATGGGAGCCATCGTGATCGTCTCGCCGCGGTTGAGGTTCGCGACGCGCGTGCGCCAGATCTGCTTCCCGTCGCGCACGTCCACGGCGACAGTCGATCCTTCGAGCAGATTGTAGAAGAGCCTGCCGTCGGCGAACGCGGCCCCGCGGTTCACCACGTCGCAGCAGGCCTGGCCGATCGCCGCCTGCGAGTTGCGGGGGCGGAACTTCCACTTCAGCGGCTGCCCCTCCTGCGTGAGGTCGAACGCATACGCGACGTTCGGGAAGGGCGTGACCACGTACATCGTGCTGTCGATCACGAGCGGCTGGCCTTCGTGGCCGCGGAGCGTTCCCGTCGAGAATGCCCAGGCGACCTTCAGATTGCGCGCGTTCTCGGCGGTGATCTGCGTCAGCTCGCTGTAGCGCGAATTCGCGTAGTCGCCCCCGGGCATCCCCCATTCGCCGGCCGGGCCATCGCGTGGCGCCGCGATGCGCGCGCCGGTGACAGTTGGCGCGCGCACGCCCGCCGTGTCGGCAGCTCGCTGCCGCTCGCTTTCGCCGCGGCAGGCACACGCCGCCACAACGACGAGAAGCGCGCGCCGCATCGCGATTACCAGGCCGGTGCCGTGCTAGCGATCGGCGGCGTTGCCGCCGGCGCGGACGTCGTGCTCGCCCCGAGCGCCGTCGCCGCCTTCTTGACGTTCTTCTGGTCCACCCAGAGGATCGCACCGTACCGCCCCCCGCCGGCCGAGATGCCCTGAACCGCCGTGACGTTGATCTTCGCCGACGCGAGCTTCGCCAGGATGTCGTGAATAGCGCCGACGCGGTCGTCTCCCTGAACGAGGAACGCCTTCTTGGGTCGGCTCAGCTTGATCTTGGCGGCCTTCGCGGCCGCGACGAATGACGCAGGGTCCGACGGGACGAAATCCACCTGGATCTTCCGCTGGCTCGGGAACGCCGAGAGCGCGAGAAGATTGGCACGTGCGTCGCGCAGCGCACGAAGCTGCTGCGCTCCTTCGCCCGGTTTGTCGGGGGTGGTCGTGTAGTAGTAGTCGACTACGCGAATCGTGTCCGGCATAGGGACCTCCGTTCCGAGAGTGCAGCTGCTACGCGCCCGCCACGGCGCACACTGCAAGGCATCGCTCCCAACGTACGACGGCTGGGCGCAAGGTCAATGCGGACCACTTCGTGCACGCCGTGATCTGCGTTGTCAGGAACGATCGCCATGTGAGGTGCGACCTCCGGATGTACCGTGGCATGCGATCGGCGGCGCGATGCAGGAGGCTCCCCCAAGGAATTGCGGGTTTCGAACGCGTTCCGCGTCGTCGAATGAGGGGACCTTTCGCTGTGTCGACATCCGGGCACGCTGTAGTGCCCCGGCTGATACTCATCTGCTGGCTCGCAGTCGCATCCTGCGATAGCGACGTGCCGAGAGCCTCGAATCAGTCCGCGCCACCTTCTCCTGATAGCGATAGCGCGGCACCGTCCGAGCCGGCCGCGTCGTCTCCAGACACGGTGCCGCTCGGCGCTCACAGTGCTGAGGATCTCGTTGATGCGGCGACGGCAGTCGTCGCCTTCCTTCGCGGTGAGGCGGGCTTCGACCGCATCCGAGTCGCCGACACGGTCACGCTCTATCTGGCTCCGGAAGCGGGCGGTGCGCCGAGGACCGTCACACGAGCGATGCTTCGCGATCCGTCGAACTGGACGATTCGCGGTCCAGGCCTGCGGCCGGGGCGGCAGGGCATCCCCTATTCCTTCGTTCCATCCAAAGGCGCAGCCGAGTTGACGATGCGAGTGGGTCGTCACATGAACTGCCGCGAGTACCCGCTGTCCTCGAGATACGAGGAGCTCGCGCGGTATCCGCACGTCGGCGTCATGCTCGCATACGGCACGGACAGTTGTCTGCAAACCCAGAATTTCACCCTTGTCTTCGACCCGAACGAGAAGCCGCCGACGCTCATCGCCGCCGTCTACGATCAGTGGGAGTGGTAAGGAATCACCCTCTCCTCCCACTCGACCTCAGTCGCGTTGAGGTGGCTGCGCGAGGAGGCTGTCCACAAGCGGTTGCTGCTGTCGGAGTCGCTCGACGTGTCGGTCGAGGACTTGCTTGTGTGTGCGGACGAACTCGGTCTCCTTGTCGACGCGAACCGCCGCCTTGACGCTGTCCAGCCCCACGGCCGCGGCGCACGTCGGTGCCATCTCCTGAGCTTGCCGGTATTCACGCTCGAGCTCGAGCCTGAGCTCGGGCGTGAGAGGTCCACGGAGCGCGGCCGAGTCCCGCCGCGCGGGTATCGACTGCGGCCGGGCGTACGAGAAGCCGCGCGAGCGCATGCACTCCGACCAGAGCCGCTCAGCGGCTTGGACGCGCGGGTCCCCGGCGATGGAGCGCTCCATCGCGTGGTACTGGGTCATCAGCTTGCTCTTCGCGGCGTAGACGCTCGGGATGGCCCGCATGGCCTCGCCCCAGCAGCCGCCTCCCGTTGGACTGTCCGGGTCCCAGAGGTTCTCCTCGTCGTTGGGATCTGGGACGCCGTAGAGTGTCAGGTTGTACCGGGTGCGACGCTCGGGGCTCAGTGAGGCCGCGTACTGCTGGTTTTCGTCCTGGGGCGGGGTGGGCGTTTTGACCAGGGAAGGAGTCGGCGTGTACTGGAAGCCCGCCTGCTGCATGCAGTGCGCGATGTATCGGTGCAGCGCGATCTCTCGCCGCTGGTAATGGGCGCTGTCTGGGCCGCGCTTCCGCGCGAACCCTGGATACGCCGCCAGCGGCGACTCATCGCGGGCTGATGCGAGACTCCCGGCGGTGTCCGCCGCTGCCTGGCTTGGGGCTGAGTCCGCTGCCACCCGCTCATCGCCCGCCGTGCCGCAAGCACCTCCGATGTACGCGAGCAAAGCGAGCACAACGCGCCACTTGTACGCGCGGTGACCTGTCATGTGAATAACGCCGCGCACGATCCAGGCCCGGAAACCATCATTCGGAATCCTGATGGAAATCTTGTGGAGACCGCCTGAGCCCGACCAGGAGCGACATCGCGAGAAGCACGGTCGCCACTGCGCTGAAAGCGAAGAGCCAAATCAGCGGCCTATTGTCGACGGGCACGAAGTCGGGCGCGCGCCAAAAGATGAGCCGCAGGCTCCCGAACCAGTACGCAACCCACAGCGCCAGGGGGAGTGCGACTGTCGCGATGGGGACTTGTCGCAATACGACCCATGCCAGCGTGACGAGCGCAACCGCGGCGACCACCCCGCTCACCGCGAACGCAACCAGCCCGGGGTACACGCCGATTCGCGGCTGCGGGTCGCCGAAACCGGACACCCAGCCCCATGTGTACCGGACGTGCAGTAGATAGGGGAGGGTCGCGAGGAGGAGAGCCACACGGTAGAGCGCCCGGGCGCTCTCGGGCCGATGCCGAAGCGCCACGACGCCCAGGCAGACAATGAAAAACCCGGTAAAGCAGAAGAGCACCATGGCAGGCCCGGAGGTGTAGTACGTGGAATGAGCTCGTGGGTTGAACAGGAGTTGCGAGTATTGCGCCACGCGTCAGCGCTCCGCCTAACCGGAGCGGCGCTGATCATGTCGGCAATGCCGGCGTGCGTCTCCCAACGAGCGCGCGATGCCGACAATTGGCGCCCCCTGGAGCCAATTGTCCGCGCAGCGCTCGCCGCCGAACGCGACGCATTCATGCGCGGCGATGCCGAGGCTGCGTTGAGGGCATCCGGACTCGACACGGCGCACTGGCCGGGGGTTCGCGGGCAAGCTGACGCCGCCGTGCGACGCCGGGAGTTTCTTCTCCGGCACGGCCACGACTACCATGCCGTGCTCGAGACGCGTACAACGGTGGACAGCGCTCGCCTTACGAGCGACACGGCGACGCTCTGGGTGACGGGCCTGAGTGTCTACGCGCTGCGGATGGTTGAGCGTGACGCGATGCCCGGGCCTTCGATGGGCGAGGCAGTCCCGCACGTCTTCTCGTTCGCACGACGGCGCGGTGCGTGGGTGCTCGTGCGCGACAGCATCATCTCGGACGCCGAGCTGCACCGGCGCGCTGCTGCCCACCCCATCACAGGCGGACCGCCGATCGCCGTCTCGCCGACGGACACGCCGACCGTACGTGGGCCGACGCCAACTCGCGAGCGACCCGCGCAGGAACTATCCGCGCGCCAGCGCCAGCGTGACCGTAACGCAATCGATGCTGACATCGCGCGTGGGCCCGTTCCTGGTTACGCGGGAATCATCATCCAGGGCGGATGCACGTTCGTCATCCTCCTGACGGACACGCTCACGCAGAAGACGGCAGCTCAGGAGTACTTTCGCTCGGAGCTCGAGAGGCAGCGGCCGAGTGGACATGCCAACTGCGGAGGGCCCTACCGGCTGGCCTTTCGGCAAGTGAAGTATGACTTCGCGCAGTTGTACGACTGGTACGTCGGTCCATTCCGCACCATCCCCCACGATGGCGTGACGACGACCGACATTGATGAGGCGAGGAACCAGCTCGCGATTGGCGTCGCGGACAGCGCGGCGTACCGCAGCGTCCGACGCTTCGTGGAGACACTTCCGCTTCCGAAGGACGCCCTGCGCGTGGACGTCGTCGGGAAGATCTGCGTCGGTACCGGCGGCCCCTCGGTAATGGTGGAGGTCCGTGACCCGAACGGAAGGCCGGCCGCCATCGGCACGACGATCGTGATCCAGGACGGCGCCTTCAAGGACTCGGTCGTCGGCCGTGGACACAACGAGCTTAGTGTAGGTGCGGGAAATCGGCGCCCAGGGCGCTACGAAGTGCGCCTCTACAAACCCGGCTACCGGCCCGTCGTCCTCCGGGATGTCATGGCGCCCGGTGACGAGCAGTGCCGGTACGCCGAGCCGAGCGACGTGCGCAAGGTTACGCTCGAGTTGCTGCCGAACGCGCCCAAGGTGCGGTCTATCGTCGTGTTGCCGCGAAGCATGGAGTTCGGACTCCCCGACTGGGAGGAGCAGATGCAGGCCGTTGTCGACGCCGACGACGGTGTTTCAAACGCTGTCCGCTGGACCTCGAGCGACACGACGGTAGCGACGATCTCGGCGACTGGCCTGCTGCGTACGGCCTGCCGAGCGACGAGCGGTACAGCACTGATTACCGCGACGTCGATCGCGGATCCCAAGGCGCACGGTCAGGCGTGGTTGACCGTGCGGCCTCCGGACGTCAGCGGCCGCGCCCCACCGCCGACGACGCGAAAGGCAGCCGAGTGTCTGGAACGGCTACGTGGGATTCCGCCCGATTCCTCGCGGTGAAGCTGGGGCCGACCGCTCCGTCGCGCCGAGGGCGTCGTCGATCTCACGCAGCTCGTCGTCCGACAAGCTGAGATTGTCGAGTGCCGCCACGCCGTCGTCGATTTGCGCGACGCGGCTCGCGCCGATGAGTGCCGAGGAAACGGTCTCGTGGCGTAAGACCCACGCGATCGCCAGCTGAGCAAGGCTCTGCCCGCGGTTAGCGGCAATCTCGTTGAGGCGCAGCAGCTGCGCTCGCCGATCCTCGGTAATGTCGTCCGGCCTCAGCGCGCCGTGCTCCTTGCTCGCGCGTGAGCCTTCCGGAATACCTCGCAGATATTTGTCCGTGAGCAGCCCTTGCGCGAGCGGGGAAAAGACGATGCATCCGATCCCCTCGTCCGCGAGCACCTCGAGCAAGCCGTCTTCGGCGCGGCGATCGAACATGCTGTACCGCGGCTGGTGAATGATGACAGGCGTTCGCAGCTCGCGAAGGATCTTCAGCGCAGCCCGCGTCTCATCGGGATCGTACGCGGAGATCCCCACGTACAGCGCTTTCCCCTGACGGACGCTCTGATCGAGCGCCAGCATGCTTTCCTCGAGGGGCGTATCCGGGTCGGGGCGGTGGTGGTAGAAGATGTCGACGTACTCGAGCTGCATCCGGCGCAAGCTCTGGTCGAGGCTCGCGAGCATGTACTTTCGCGACCCGTGATCGCCGTACGGCCCTGGCCACATCCGCCACCCGGCCTTGGTGGAGATGATCAGCTCGTCGCGATGCCCGGCGAGGTCGTGGCGCAGAATGCGCCCGAAATTCTCTTCGGCCGAGCCGGGCTCCGGCCCGTAGTTGTTGGCGAGATCGAAGTGCGTGATGCCGAGGTCGAACGCGCGGCGCACCATGGCGCGCGCCTCGTCAGGCGAATCGACGCTCCCGAAGTTGTGCCAGAGGCCGAGTGACACGGCCGGCAGCAACACGCCGCTGCGGCCGCAGCGGCGGTACGTCATCCGATCGTAGCGATTGGTCTCGATGGTCATTCACGTGGAGACGGACCCGAGCTCCACGCGAGCACCGCGTCTGAGCTCGATGATGGTCACTTCGGGGCGCGCACCTATCCGGAACGGAATCCCCCAGAACCCCGTCCCGGGGTGGATGTACAGCAGCGAGGCCTCGCGCGTAACCACCCCCATGGCATCCTCGAGAAAGACCCCCGCGAGGCTCCACTTGAATGCGGGGAGGGCGAGCTGACCCCAATGCGTGTGGCCGCTCAGCGTGAGCGGAACGCCGCGCTCCGCCAGCGCCGGCCACAGCGATGGATTGTGCGCCAGAGCGATGGTGAACGTGCCGGATGGGATGTCGCGCAACGTGGCGTCGATGTCCGGCGCCGCCTCCGACGTGGCAATCCAGCGTCCGGCCGGGTCCCCGGTTCCGGCAACGGCGAACCACCCCTCGCCTCGCCGCACGACGCGCGACTCGTTCACGAGAATCGTGACCGGGAGGCGCTCCAGCTCCGCGCGGACGGCGGGCCAGCTGGCGTAGACATCATGGTTGCCCGGCACCACGTACACACCCAGCGGCGCGGCGAGATCGCCTAACGCACTGGCGTAGTGCGCGCCGTCCGGGGCATGGTCGTCGACGAGGTCACCCGTGACGACGAGGAGGTCGCCGCCCGCAGCCACCGAGGCCCGGCGCACCCGATCGAGGAAGCGACGCGAGGTTTGCGGGCCGATGTGCAAATCGGAAAGCTGGACAATCCGCAACCCTTCGAGGGCGGGAGGCAGGTCGGGGAAGGTCGCCCGGAGCTGGCGCACGTGCAGCCATCGCGAGCCGATCCATCCCGCAATCGCCCCGAGCGCGTAGAGCGCGGCCGCGGCGGCGACCATCCATCGCGCCACCGCGGTCGAGGCCCCGAACGGCGCGCCAAGGAGAAGCCCAGCGACCGCCGCGATGCCGGTGAACAGCACCAGAAGCTGGGCATACCAGAAGGGGCGATAGACGAAGAGTCTGACGAGCGGCCCGGGATACCCGCGCCGCCGCTGCCGTCGGAGGAACGCGGCCAGCGGCAGGGCCGTGAGGGCGAGCATCGCCACTGCCATGGTAAGTCCGCCTCCCGGGATGACCGGGGCGACGATGGCTGATACCGCGAGCCAGCAGGTGCCGAGGACGAGGAGGAGGCGCCCGAAGAAGGAGCCGCCGCGGGAAAGCGGCCGGCGATGACGGGCACGGGCGGCCGGGGGGGTGACCCGTGCTCTCCCGCCGCGAGTGGTGTGCATGCCATGGCGTACGCCGGGCGGTCGACCAGAGTTCCGACCGCCCGGCCGCCGAGGGGGGGTTACTTCGGCGCCGCCGACGTCAGGGTGAAGTCACTCGTCACCGTCGCCCCCGATCCCACCTGCACCGCCAGGGGGCGCGCAGGGGTCGTCGCAAACTCGATCGTCGTCGGTCCGACGAGGTCGAGCGAGTACGTCCCAGGCACCAGGAATCGAAAGACCGCCTCGTAGACGCCGTCCCCGTTCGCGTCCGTCATCGCCAGCTCCTCCCGGCTTCCGCCCGCGTTGCTGAGGGCAGCCTTGAACTCGCCGAGCGTTACCTGATGCTCGCTCACCACCGGCAGCGTCACTCCCTGTCCCGGGCGGAGCGTAGCCGTCACCGTACCCGTCGCGACGAAGTCGGTCGCGTGGACCACCGGATGGATCACCCACCGCCCCGACCCGCCCGCCGCATGACCGAAGCTCTGCGCCACGTCGAAGTCGACGAGGAGAATGCGCTGGTCGCCCGAGATGCGAATCTCGCCACCCGGCAGGTTGACCTTGAGCCCCGACTGCGCAAGGCTCGGCATCTGCAGCTCACCGGCAACGCGGGAGCCTAACGGCAGCGCGGCGTAGCCAGGGGATGACGCGTAGATGCTGGTGGTGCCATCGGCGTTCTCGACTTCGATGTACGCGTCGGTCACGACGAACCGCAGCTGCGAGTAGGCGCCGGCTGGTACCGTCGCCTCATCGACGAGCATCGCCGTCGAGTCGGCGAGCTCGAGGAGGTCGATCGTTACCGGATCGTCGCGCAGCACGACGCGACCGGATCCCTGGAGGTAGATCTGCGAGATGGTGACGACGGCGGATTTGACATCGCCCGGCGCGTCGGTGAGCAGAATGGAGATCTTCCCCGAGTCCACGCCGGTGGAATCCGAGCACGCGACAAAGCCGACGAGCGCGAGTGGAAAGAGAAAAGCGCGAAAAGTTCGCATGGCGTCACGTCTGGTTGTGTGAGATCGATACGGTCGCTGGCGACCGGAGGGCCACACCTGCACCCTCCGGGCCGTCGAACTGTGATCTGTCTCACATGTCCAGCTGCGCCGCGATCAGTTCTTCTGCTTCACCTGCCCACCCCAGGACGGGGCGTTGCTCTGCCCGTTGAGAAAGGGCAACGCGGTGGTCGCGAGCAGCGGCGACATGAACACCTCGTAGTGCGTGAGATTCGGGAGGATCGCCAGCCGGTTCTTCGACATGTGCTCTCGCATCCACCCCGCGTCGCGCAGCCCGCCGCCCAGCAGCTGATAGAAGCGCACCATGTGGTCGGGACGGATCATGTCGGCGTCGCCGAAGATGAGCATCACCGGCATCTGAAGCTTCTTGACGTCTTCCGCCCAGTCGTACGGCTGGCGCATGAGCTCCCCCATGCGATCGAGCAACCTGGGAAAATCCTGCGGCCTGGGGGCGATCGCGGCGTACGAGATGTACATCGGCGTTTGCTTCATCTGCTCGGCCATCGCCGCGCCCACCGTTGCCTGCAGCGGAAGCATCTCGGCGTGGAACCCATCCCGCGCGTACGGTGCCGAAGCGACGACCAGTCGGCGCACCAACGAGGGATGCTGGATGGCGAGCCGCAACCCCGCACCCCCGCCAAACGAGTAACCCATGACGTCGACCTTCTCGTACCCGAGCCGCTCGAGCACGATGGCCAGGTCGTCGCCGATGTCGATGAGGCTGATCGGCCGCTCACCGAGCGCTGTTCGCCCGTGACCGTGGAGATCGACGCCGATGATCTGCCTCTCGTTGGCAAGCGTCGGGAGCAGGGGCGTGAACATGTCGATGGAGCCCAGGCCGCCGTGCAGCAGCAGAAGTGGCTCACCTCGGCCGTGAATCTCGTAGTAGTAATTGACGCCGTTCGCGAGGACGTGGCCCTTCTTCGAGGGCGTGGGCTTCGTCGCCGGCGCGCTGCGGGCGTCGCTCGTTGCACTCTGTGCGCTGCCGCTCGACGGCGCCGTCAGCATGGCGACGCTCGTCAGGGCGATCGCGAGTGCGGTGACCCGAATGTGTGACATCGTCGTGTCTCCCTGTCCGGTCATCCCTGGATGGCGCTGGGATCCATCCAGAAAACCTCCCAGTGGTGCCCATCGAGGTCGTAGAAGCTCCGCACGTACATGAATCCGTGGTCCTGCGGATCGGCCGCACGTGCGCCACCGGTAGCCAGCGCCTTCTCGACGAGCGTGTCGACCTCATCGCGGCTGTTCACGCTGATGGCGAAGAGTGCATTCGTCTCCCGCTGCGCATCGCCCACGGGCCGCTTGCTGAACTCCTTGAACTTCTCGGCGGTCAGGAGCATGAAGTACGCATCCTCGCCGACGAGCATGCAGGTCGCCGTGGCGTCGGTGAACTGCGTGTTGAAGGTGAAGCCAAGCGTCTCGAAGAAATCGATCGAGCGCTGCGGGTCGCGGACGGGGATGTTGACGAACAGCTTGCGCGGCGTAGTTGGCTTCGTGCCGGCGTTCGTGATCGTGGGAGCTGCGGTTTCGGTCGTGCTCATACGCGATCTCCTGATGGGTTAGCCGTTGTGCGCTGCCTTGGTCCTTCCCTTGCCAAGACGTCGAACGAGATCCGGCATAATCGACAATCGCCATAATGGCTTCAGGATTCGCGGCTTATGCTCGCCGCGGAGTCGGGCCGGCGACAGGCTAGGGCGCCCCCGCGCCTCGCTCGAAGGCGGCCGTGAAGAGCACGAACAGGTTCTGCCCTTCCTTGGCGGTCGCGTTGCGGAAGACGAAGTACACGTCGCGCATTCCCGACGTGGGAGTGAGGGCTGCGCGGAGTCGCGAGGGCGCCACCATCGCGGCCTGTGGCTGAATGGCCTCGGTCTCCCCTACCAATGTGCCGGTCGCCGAGTCCAGTCGAACCTCGACCTTGCCTCCCGCGCTGTTGACGTTAGGCACGGGGGCTACGGCCGAGAAGACGATCGAGGACACGCCCGTCAGGTCGAGCTGCTTGAACCCGACGAAGGCGCCGGATCGTTTTCCGATTGTGACCTCGACCGGCACTTCCGGTCCGCTATACTTGTCGATCCCGTCCGACACCTCACCGCTCGCCACCACGACGACCGGTGCGCGCAGTACCACCGCCTCCTCCGCGGAGGCGCTGCGCATCCCGTTCGCTCCTCGATCGGTGTACGTGGCGTGCAGTACGACGACGCCCTCTGTCGCGCTGTCCGTCCCAGCGGCCGGCACGTACGCGCCGCGAACGGGGAGCGAGGGCCTGCGCGGCTGGCCCAGGCTGAGGATGTACGCGACCATCGCCGATGCTTGCGCCTCGGTGAGCTGCGGGTGCGCCGGCATCATCACCTGGCCCCACACACCCGACCCGCCGGCTCGGATCTTTGTGACGAGGCGCGCCCTCGCGCGGGTGTCGCCCCGATACCGGCGCGCGACGGCGGTGTACGCAGGTCCCACGGATGTCCTGTTGACCTGATGGCACGAGAGACAATCGCCGCCCTCGACGAGCCTCCTGCCCACCTCGTGCGACGCCGGCACGGCCGTCGATCGCGCTCCCGCTTCGACTCGCGCGGCCCCGAGCCCCTCCTTGCGGTACTCCGCTCTCACGACGACACGGCTCGCCGGAATCCGCCGGGTCTCGAGCGAGCCATCCTCGCGGTCGGTCACGCGCACGGCGTAGCGGATGGGAACACGGGGAAAGAAGAACGTTGTGTTGCTTCCGAGCAGATCGATGTCGACGGTCGGCGGCTCGTTACCGGCGGCGATTTCCACCTTCGCCGAATCGCGCGCGCCGAGCGAGTCGGTGACGACGAGGGACGCCGTGTAGACGCCCGGCCTGGCGAAGGTGAACGTCGGATTCGCCTCGTTGAGCGTGCTGACAGCGGTCCCGTTCGTGCGCGTGATGCGCCACTCGTATTGCAGCGCGTCGTCGTCGAGATCGGTGGTGCCCGCGGACGAGAGCGCGACCGTCAGGGGCGTCGCACCAGCTGACTTGTCGACGCCGACCGCGACGAGCGGCTTCCGATTCCCGGCCGTGTACTCGATGCGGACGAGGCGCGCGTCGTCGTTGCCCTGGAACCACGCGGTGCCGTACTCGAGGACGTACAGATCGCCGTTCGGCCCGAACTCCATGTCCATCGGATTGCTGAACTTGTGGCTCGCCATGAAGCGCTCCATGGAGACGAAATTCCCCTGCTCGTCCATGGTGACGGCCATGATCCACCCACGCATCCATTCGTAGATGAAGAGCTTGCGATCGTAGTACGCCGGAAAGGGCCGCGCCGCGCTTCCGAAGTCGTCACGGTAGAAGACGGGGCCGGCCATGGCCGTCCGACCGCCACTGCCGACGAGCGGGAACTCCGCCGATGGGCCATACGGGTACCAGATGAATGCCCTCTCCGCCGGCGGCAGCTCGGTGCGCCCCGTGTTGTTAGGCGACGCGTTGATGGGGCGCGCTGGATCGAATTGCGGCCCGGCTGTCATCGTCGCGAAGTCGACGTCGAAATACGCCTTGTTGTCGGCCACGAAATGCGGCCACCCGAAGTTCCCCGCCCGGCGCGCCTGCCCGATCTCGTCATGCCCGGCCGGACCACGCCCGGCGGAATCAGCGGCCGCGTCGGGGCCGACGTCGCCCCAATACAGAAACCCGGTCCGCTTGTCGACCGCGATGCGGTACGGGTTTCTGTGACCCATGGTATAGATCTCCGGCCGGGTCTGCGGTGTCCCGGGCGGAAAGAGGTTGCCCTCCGGGATCGTGTACGTGCCGTCAGGCTCCGGATGAATGCGAAGGA
The DNA here is from genome assembly GCA_025931335.1 of Gemmatimonadaceae bacterium. Classification (GTDB taxonomy): domain Bacteria; phylum Gemmatimonadota; class Gemmatimonadetes; order Gemmatimonadales; family Gemmatimonadaceae; genus JAICNG01. Next base: position 41,708 of record JAICNG010000026.1, read on the forward strand.
TCTTTCCGCGAAGGTCGTTCGTGTTCGCCGATGACTTCTGCGCGTCCCAGGGGGAGCGGCCAGGTCGCTCGTCGATGGGAGCGTAGCCGGTGCCGAAGGGGTTGGTGTTGTCGCCCGTGGAAAGGTAGAGGTTGCCCTGGCGGTCGAACGCGATCGATCCGCCGGTGTGGCAGCACTGGTCGCGTTGAACGGGCACCTCGAGCAGGATCACACCCGATGCGAGGTCGAGCGAATCGCCTTTCATCGTGTACCGGGCGAGCACGTTCTTCGGGTCCGGTCCCACAGGCGAATAATAGAGGTAGATCCATCCGTTGCTCGCGAAGTTTGGATCGGCCGCGAGTCCGAGGAGTCCATCCTCGCCCTGGTCTCCGCTCGTGTACTGGTTGGTGACGGGGATCGTCGCGAGCTTCGTGGACCGGCCGGTCGCCGGGCGATAGAGGTTGACCGCGCCCCGCCGCTCGATGAACAGCACGCGCTCGTCAGGCAGCACCG
>JAICNG010000017.1 GCA_025931335.1 Gemmatimonadaceae bacterium
CCCGCGACACTGTGCGACAGTGGTGGGGGAAGGATTCGAACCTTCGAAGGCCGGAGCCGACAGATTTACAGTCTGTTCCCGTTGACCGCTTGGGTACCCCACCGATCGGATCACGCCGATCGCCCCGCGTCGAGTACCCTGGCGACTCGCTCAGAGCTGACGGCGAGAATCGAACTCGCAACCTGCCGCTTACAAGGCGGCTGCTCTGCCATTTGAGCTACGTCAGCGCACGGCAGTTTTTTGCGAGACTCTTAGGATAACCAGGGCGGAAAAGGGTGTCAATACACGATCCGACAGCGACTTAGACGCCCCGCACCAACCGCCACTCCGTGCCCCCCGGCCCATCCTTCACCTCCACCCCGCGCGCTTCGATCTCCTGCCGAATGGCGTCGGCGCGCGAAAAGTCGCGCGCCGCGCGCGCCTCGCGCCGCGCGGCGAGCCGGCTCTCCACCCACTCCGCCAGGCGCTCTCGCTCGAGCCGCGCATCTGCATCCCCATCGACGTCCTCCGGCCGGGGGGTGAGGTCGAGCACCCCGTCCATCGTCGCGAACGCCTGCCGGCCGCGCTCCAGCGCCGCCGCATCCGTGCCCCCGCGATCCAGCTCGGCGTTCGCGGACTTAATGAAGGTGAAGAGCGCGCCAACGGCCTCCGGCGCATTCAAATCGTCGAACAGCGCCGCCCGGAAGTCGCGCTCCGCCTCCTCCGCGGCGCGCGCCAACACGGGGGTGCCACCCCGTGCCTTGGCGAGTCGGTCGGCGAACTCCCCGATGCGCCGCACCGCCCGGACCGATGACTCGAGCGCCTCGTCCTTGAGGTTCAGCTGCTTTCGGTAGTGGACGTTGAACAGGAGATGGCGGACCGCCACGCCGGGGATCTTCTGGTCCCGGAGCGTGCTCACCGTGACGACGTTGCCGACCCGCTTGGCCATCTTCGACCCCTCCACGAGGAGAAACTCCCCGTGGCACCACATGCGGGCGAACTCGACGCCCGTCGCGCCCTCCGACTGCGCGATCTCGTCCTCGTGATGCGGGAAGATGAGATCCACGCCGCCGCAGTGAATGTCGAGCGTTTCCCCGAGGTATTTCATCGACATCGCCGAGCACTCGAGATGCCACCCCGGGCGCCCGCGTCCCCAGGGCGAGTCCCAGGCGGCGCCGGTCCGCTCGTCCTCCGGCTTCGCCGCCTTCCAGAGCGCGAAATCGCGCACGTCCTCCTTGTTGTACTCGTCGGTCGCGACGCGTGCCCCCGGCTTGATCGTGCGCGTGTCCAGACGCGAGAGCCGGCCGTAGCGTGGGAAGTTGGAGATCGCGTAGTAGATCGAGCCGTCGTCAGCGCGGTAGGCGAGGCCACGATCCATGAGGCGCTTCACGATCCCGATCATCTCCGGGATATGCTCCGTCGCCTTCGGATAGACCTCGGCGTCCTCGATCCGCATGAACCGCCGGTCACGATGGAAGAGCTCCGTCACCGGCTCGGTGATGTCGGTGACCGAGCGGCCCTCGTCCGCCGCGCTCTTGATGATCTTGTCGTCGACGTCGGTGAGGTTCATCACCTGCAGCACGCGCCACCCGCGAAGCCGCAGCGTACGCCGCAGCAAGTCCTCGAACAGGAAAGTGCGAAAGTTCCCGATGTGGGCAGGTTTGTACACGGTGGGCCCGCACGTGTACATCCGAACGGTCTCGCCGTCCGCTGGCGCGAACGGCTCGACCCGTCGCGACATCGTGTTGTAGAGGGCGAACTCCGACATTTCGCGGAAGCTAGAGAGCGCCCGATGGACGGTCAACGGACGGGTGATCGCTCCTCCGCGACGCGCGTGCGGGACAGGCTGCCCACCAGCACAACGCGCGAGCCGTGCACGGCGATCCCGAGGCGCCGGCACTCCGACAGCACGTCTTCCGCGGACGCGCCGCCGAGCGCCACCCGGACGGTTCGCGGACCGGCTGAGCGCGCCGGCCGGTGCCGGCTCAGGCGCGACGCGACGCGAGGCGCGTGGTCGACGGTGAGCTCGAGTGCGCGCGGGAGCGGGGCCGCGAGCGCACGAAGCCTGCCCTCGTCCAGCGCCAGCACCCGCGATGCAACCGCGGCCAACGTGCGCGCGTGGGCGGCTGACACCACCACGGTCACGCCGCGCCCGGCGAGCCAGGCAATCACCTCCGGAATGTCGCGTCCGCTCGCCGGGTCCGCATCATCCGCGATGTCGTCGAGCAGCGCGAGACGCGGGGGCAGAAGCGCCACCTCGGCGAGTGCGAGACGACGCAGCTCGCTCGCGGTGAGGCGAGACAGGCGCACCGACGCGGCCGCGTTGAGCCCGACCCGCTCCAACGCCAGCCGGAGCGCGGCATCCGTAGGCGTGGCGTCACGACGCAGCGCGGCGTGCGCAAGCGACTCGGCGACCGTCATGCAGCCGTAATGCGATGGGACGGAGCGGTAGAGTACACCCGGGGGACGCCCGGCCGGCGAGGCGCGTTCGCCGAACCAGTGCACGCGGCCGCGGTCGGGACGCAGAAGCCCCGCGGCGCACATCAGGAGCGTGCTCTTTCCCGACCCTGACCGTCCGGTGACGACGACCACTTCGCCCCGGCGCACGTGCAGCGTGACGCCGCGGAGCGCATCGACGGTGGCGCGGCAGCTCCCGAGCCCGACGCGGTACCGCTTGTGGATGTCGAACAGTCGAAGCGCGTGGGACATGGGGCGCCTGAAGAAGGTGCCCCAATGTGATCAGTCCGTGCAGAACCCTCGCATCAGCCGCGCGCGGTGCGGCGCGAACGGGCGCGCGTCCGCTTGCGATGAACGCGATCGATGGCCTCGACGACGGGCGCCGGATCGAACCGCACCGGGTCGGTGGTCGGAAGGCCGGTCTCCCGCTCGATGGCCTTGATGGCGGCCTTCGCCTTCCGCTCCGACAGATCGTACGTGTTCAACGATACCGCGATCACGGGCGCCGGGCGCAGGTGCTTCACGAGCGCCTCGTGCAGCTCGATGAGCGCGCCGAGAGGCGGCAGCTTCAGCCACGGGTTGTTGGTGATGTGCACTCGCGATGGCTGATGACACATCACCATCGCGTGCGGCAGCGACCCGTGAATGAGGCCGAGCGTCACTCCTGAATAGCCTGGGTGAATCACCGAGCCCTGGCCTTCCACGAGCACGATGTCCGCCTGCTTCGCCGCGTCGAGGACGAGACGTTCGGCTGCACCGGCGATGAAATCGGCGACGACCGCATCGACGGCGATTCCCCCGCCGTCGATCAGGATACCGGTCTGCCCCGTGCCCGCGAACGCGACGCGGTGCCCGCGATCGGCGAGTCCGTCGCGCATCTGGAGCGCGGCCGTCATTTTCCCGATGTTGCAGTCCGCTCCGACGGTGAGGACGACGGTCGCATCCACCGCGCGAACGCGTCCCGCGGCGACGGGAAGATCACGGGGTGGACGCCGCAGGTCATGAATCGCGACGCCGTGTCGTGCCGCGAGCTCGCGGAGCTCCTGGTCGTCGCTGATGAACGTGTGCAGCCCGCTCCAAATGTCCATCCCCTGCTCGATCGCGCGGCGGATGGTCGTTCGCCACTCGTCAGGCAGGCGCCCGCCCTGCGGCGCGATGCCGATGAGTAGGGCCGTCGGCTGGAGCGAGAGGCCCTCCTCGAGGCTGGCGAGGACCGGAATGTCGCCGCCGAACCCGAGAATGTCTTCGACCGTCTTCCCGGCGCGCCGCGAATCGATGACTCCGAGCACGCGCTCCGGCGTGTACCGGATGCACGAGTTCGCCGTCTTCGAGGTGAGGGGACCGAACTGGCCCTCGGCGAGAATGAGGAAACGTATCGACGGCGGGGACGACGGTCTCACAGGCGGTCGAGGGGCACTCAAATCGGCGCCCCTCGATCCCCTGGACCCCTTCGATCCCTCAGGCGCCCCGACCTTCACGCCACTCGCTCCCGCCGCGCCTCCGCCAGCGTGAGCGGATCAACACCCGGCGGTGGCGGGATGAGCACACCCCCCTTCGCGGCGGGCACGCGGATCACCAGCACGCTGTCGCGAGTCGTTCGCCGGAATCCTTGTCCCTCGTAGATACGGCTGATCAGAATGCGCCGCACCACGACCATCACGAGCGCGAGCGTCGGTACGGCCACAATGAGCCCAACCGGGCCAAGCAGCTTCCCCATGATCAGGACCGACATGATCGTGAGCACCGGGGGCAGGTCGATCTGCTTCTGCATGATCCGCGGCAGCACCACGTTCGCTTCAATGACGTGAATCACCACGCCTAACGCCGCCACCAGCAGGGCGTGGGTGAAGCCGCTGAAGCCCCAAATGCCGTTCCCGGCGATGACGAACAGGGCCGGCAGGACGGTCGACACGAGACTGCCGAAGAACGGCACGACGGCGACGACGCCGGTGAAGACGCCGAACGTCAGCCAGTAGGGGACCTTGAGAAGATACAGCCCCACCGCCGTGAACACGCCGAGGATCGTCATGGCGAGCAGCTGGCCAACGATCCACGACCGGAGCGTGTTGGCCAGATCGCCGAGGACGTCGCGCACCAGGTCGCGGTGCACCGGCGGGAACATCGCGATCATCCATTCTCGATAGAGTCCCGGGTGTAGCGCGAGGTACAACGACATGATGGCGACGGCGAAGACGTTGATCGCGCCGTGGAGGAGCCCGAAGAACTTGGGGACGAGATCGCCGAATGCACCGCTGACACGCTCGTAGACGGCCCGCAGCAGCGTATTCTCGCCCGGCCGGAATGCGTCCTGAAGCGCGGGGAATCGTGAGACGAGGCGCTCCAGCCCGCGCTCCCAGTTCTGGATGTAATCGGGTAGAACGCGGATCAGCGCCTGCGTCTGGTCGATGACCGGCGGCACCAGCACCCAGAACAACGCGATGACGGCGGCCAGCGTCGACACGACGGCGATGGCGAGCGAGACGCCGCGCGTCAGGTGAGCACGATCCCGCAACCAGTCGGCGACGGCGCCGAGGTACAGCGAGATCAGGATCGAGATGAACAGCAGGATGAACAGTTCGGCCGCGTGGCCGAACAGGAGGATCAGCAGAACGGTGATGACGACTGCGGTAAGAAGGGGCGCGAAGCGAAAGCGCCCCACCGTCAGGGCGCTCACTTCGTCGGCTTCTCCTTGCTCGGCAGGTCGTCGATCTCGGCCTGGACCGTCTCTTCCTGGCGCACGGGCTGGGCTTCGCCAACGCCCTTCCCCAGCTGCCGCGACTGCGGCGCCGCACCACCCGGGAGCATCCCCATCTTCTGCTTCAGCTCGAGCAGCCGAGCGTCCACGTTGGAGGCGGCGCTCCCCTTCTCCAGACGCTTGAACTCGTTCTGGAGCTTGTCGCCCGAGAACTCCTCCTCGATCTCCGCGCTGGCGACCAGCCGCCGCTCGTTCTGCTCGATGCGCTCCTCCATCCGCGAGAACGCCTCGAAGGCGGAGGTCTCGCTCATCGAGGACATCGTCTCCTGGATGCGCTGCTGCGCCTGGGCCCGCTTCTGCCGCGCGATCAGCAGATTCTTCTTGCGCTTCGCTTCCTCGATCTTGTCGTTGAGATCGCGGAGCGAGTTCTTCAGCTTGTCGGTCTCGGCGCGATGCGTCTCCCAGGTGACCTGGAGCTGCTGCGCATAGGTGAAGTGCTCGTTGTAGCGCACCAGGGCCTGCTTCGCGAGATCGTCGCGCCCTTCCTGGACGGCGAGCATCGCGCGTCGCTCCCAATCCTGCGCATTTCTGAGCTCGCCGTCGGCCTGATCGCGGAGGCGCTTCTCGTCGGCGATCGCGGCGGCCACCTGCTGCTTCGCCTTGGCGAGCTGGCCGCGCATGTCAACGATGATCTGATTCAGCATCTTCTCGGGGTTTTCCGCCGAGGAGATGAGATCGTTGATATTCGAGCGGATCAGGGTCGTGAGACGGTCAATGAGGCCCATGCTCAGCGTGCCTCGCGAAAAGGCGCCAGCTCGCGAAGATGTGCCGCGAGCGCGAGTGTGATGCCCTCGTAGCTGGCGAGGAATTCCTCGTAGTCGAGGTGAGACAGCTCGAGCGCTTCGGTGAGCACAATCGCGTCGGATTGAATGCCGTACGAGCCGTGCACGAGATCGGACGCGTTGAGCTCCAGCAGGCGACGGGCGAGGCCCGCGGCCGCGCGCTCGTCCTTCGGCAAGTCCATCACCTTGACGCGCAGCAACGCGACGGGGGGCGAATAATTGACCACGACATCGGCATCGAGCATGCCTCCGGGCTTCACGATCCAGAGCCCTGGCTCGACTTCGGTGTAGTTTGCGCCCTCGCTCGCGAGGCGGTCCAGAAAGCTTTCGAGTTCTTCTCGGGTGACCATGAAGCACCTGGGTGTGCGGGCGGCCTCGACGCGGATACGCTTTCCCTACGCACGGCGCGGTCCCGCTGTTTCCGCGTCCCTCGCGCACAGCGTAACGACGCGTCCGGCGGGAAGATAGCCTTGAACGGCGAAGGGATCAAAGGGATCAACGGGGTCGATGGGATCCAGGGCGCGCCCCCGGACCGCCTTCGATCGCCTCTTATCCCTCGACCCCTCAGGTCTTTTTCAGCTGCACCAATCGCTCTCGCGTCAGCCGCCGGCCGGTGGGCGTCGCGGCGAGACCGCCGCCCGCGGTCTCCCGGTAGCGGACATCCATGCTCCGCCCGATCTCGCCCATCGTGTCGATGACCTCATCGACGGGAATGCGGAACTCGATGCCGGCGAGCGCCATCTCGATGGCGGCCATCGCGATCGCGGCGCCCGTGGCGTTGCGGAAGACGCAGGGAATCTCGACGAGTCCGCCGAGCGGGTCGCAGATGAGGCCGAGCGTCCCTTGCATCGCGAGCGCGGTCGCGTGTCCGGCCTGGGCCGGCGTGCCGCCGCACATCTCGGTCGCCGCGCCGGCCGCCATTGCGGCCGCGGCTCCGGTTTCCGCCTGACACCCGCCTTCCGCGCCCGAGAGCGATGCCCGCTCGGCGATCACCGCGCCGATGAGGCCGGCGGTCGCGAGGGCATCGACCAGGCGGTCGTCATCGATCGCGCGCGATGCGGCGAGCCCGGTGAGCACCGCTGGCAGGACGCCCGCACCGCCGGCGGTCGGCGCGGCGACGATGACCCCCATCGCGGCGTTCACCTCCTGCACCGCAAGGGCGCGCGCCAGGACATCGCGAAAGAGCGTGCCCGCAAGCGGGCCTGGCGGGCCGTCGCGCAGCTTGGCGGCGTCACCGCCAACCAGCCCCGAGGCCGAGCGAAGGTCGCCGCGCATTCCGCGCTCCACGGCGCCGCGCATGATGTCGAGGGCGCGGCGCAGCGCCGACCGGATGTCGGCGACGGACCGTCCCTGATCGCGCGCTTCGGCATCGAGCGCCACGCGCGCGAGGGATGACCCCTGCGTCTCGGCCGCGGCGATCGCCGCCTGAAGCGACGAGAACATGCTAGCCGGCCACCTTCTCCAACGCGCGCGTCATACGCACCCACTCGAGCGTGCGAATCTGCGTCAGCGCCTGATCGCCCGGCGGGTCGTCGAGCTCGAGCACCATGAACGCGTCGCCGCCCCGCTCCTTTCGGGAGACGCGCATCGTCGCGAGGTTGACCCCCTCGTCGGCGAGAATGCCGCAAATGCGCGCGATGGACCCGGGTTGATCGCGCGCCACGAGGACGATCGTCCACAGCGCGCCGCTCACCTCCACTGGAAAGCCGTCGATCCGCGTCAGGCGCACGCGGCCGGCACCTAACGACTCCCCGACCAGCTCCACGGTGGTGTCATCCCGCTCGAGGGTGAGGCGCACGGTGTTCGGATGCGCGTCCTCATCGATCGTCGTCTTCTCGACTCGATAGGCCAGGCCCTCCCGGTCAGCGATGTCGAGGGCGTCCCGGATGCGCTCATCATCGGGCTTGAACCCGAGCAGCCCGCCGACGAGCGCCTTGTCCGTCCCGTGGCCTTCCCCGGTGCGGGCGAACGACCCATGCAGCTCGAGCCTGGCGCGTTGCGGCGTGCCTCCCACCAGCGACCGGCCCAGCAATCCGATGCGGCAGGCGCCCGCCGTATGCGACGACGACGGCCCAACCATGACGGGCCCGATGATGTCGAGGAGAGAAACCATGACCGACGGGCGTTACGCGGCGGGCGTGCGCGCATCGCGCAGCCGCGAGGGTCGCGGACGTGTCCGCTGCGCAACGACCGGGCGCAGGTATCGTCCCGTATGCGATGCCTCGACGTCCGCCACATCCTCGGGCGATCCGGCAGCGACGATCGTCCCCCCACGCGTGCCTCCCTCGGGGCCGAGGTCGATCACCCAGTCCGCCGTCTTGATGACGTCGAGGTTGTGCTCGATCACGAGCACGCTGTTCCCCTTGTCGACGAGACGATGGAGCACCTGCAGCAGCAGTCGGACGTCCTCGAAATGCAGCCCGGTCGTGGGCTCGTCGAGAATGTACAGCGTGCGCCCCGTGTCACGCTTCGACAGCTCCGACGCCAGCTTCACCCGCTGCGCCTCACCGCCGGACAGCGTCGTCGCGCTTTGGCCGAGGTGGATGTAGCCAAGCCCCACGTCGACGAGGGTCTCGAGCTTCTGGCGAATGCGCGGCTGATTCTCGAAGAACTCGAGCGCGTCCTCGACCGTCATCTCGAGCACGTCCGAGATGCTCTTCCCGCGGAAGCGCACTTCGAGCGTCTCGCGATTGTACCGCTTGCCCTTGCACACCTCGCACGGCACGTACACGTCGGGAAGGAAGTGCATCTCGATCTTCACCAGCCCGTCGCCCTGACACGCCTCGCACCGGCCGCCCTTCACGTTGAAGGAGAACCGGCCCGGTCCGTATCCGCGGATCTTCGCCTCCGGCAGCTCGGCGAACAGCTCGCGGATGGGAGTGAAGAGACCGGTGTAGGTCGCGGGGTTGGAGCGTGGCGTGCGGCCAATGGGGCTCTGATCGATGTCGATGACCTTGTCGATGTGCTCCAGCCCCGTGATGCGCCGGTGCGCACCGGGAATCACGCGCGCCCGATAGAAGTGGCGAGCGAGGGCGCGATGCAGGATGTCCTCGATGAGTGTCGATTTCCCCGAGCCCGACACACCGGTGACGGCGACGAAGAGCCCCAACGGAATCTCGACGTCGAGGTTCTGCAGGTTGTGCGCGGTCGCGCCCTCGATGCGAATCGCCTGACGGGACCGCGGCGACCGGCGCTGTTCAGGCACCGCGATCTTCATTTCGCCGGTGAGGTAGCGCGCGGTGATCGACTCCGGATGCCGCTCGACCTCGCTGACAGTCCCCGCCGCGACCACACGCCCACCATGTCTCCCCGCGCCCGGGCCGAGATCGATCAGATAGTCGGCCGCGCGCATGGTCTCCTCGTCGTGCTCGACGACGATGACCGTGTTCCCCAGGTCGCGCAGCTGCTTGAGGGTGGCGAGCAGGCGCGCGTTGTCGCGCTGATGCAGGCCGATCGACGGCTCGTCGAGGATGTACAACACCCCGACCAGGCGTGAGCCGATCTGCGTCGCGAGACGAATGCGCTGCGCTTCGCCACCGGAGAGCGATTCGGCCGACCGCCCGAGGGTGAGGTAGTCGAGGCCGACGTCGACGAGGAAGCGCAGCCGCTCGCGGACCTCCTTGAGGATGGGCCCCGCGATGTCGGGATCGAGTCCCGGGCGCCCCGGCGCGCGGAGCGCGACCGACTCGAAGAAGGCCAGCGTCTCCGTGACCGGTAGCTCCGTGACCTCACCGATGTTCCGCCCGGCGACGGTCACCGCGAGCGACTCGCGCTTGAGACGGCGTCCCTGACAGTGCGCGCATGGCGCCTCGACCATGTACTCGTCGAGCTCCTCGCGAACGGAATCGGACGTCGTCTCCTCGTAGCGGCGTTGCACGTTGGTGAGGACGCCCTCCCACGCGGTGCTGTACTCGCCGCGGAAGCTGGGCGACTCGTACCGGATCGTCGACTGGCGGCCGCTCGCGCCATGGAGAATCACGTCGCGCACGCGCTGGGGCAGCTTCCCCCATGGCGCATTCAGCTCGAAGTCGAACTGCTTCGCCAGCGCGGGAAGAATCCCCTTGCGGAGGTGACCGCTCGGCTCGCCCCACGGAAGGATGACGCCCTCGAGAATCGAGATGCTCGGGTCACCGAGGATGAGCTGCTCGCTCACTTCCTTTCGCGTGCCGAGGCCGCCGCAGTGCGTGCATGCACCGTAGGGCGAGTTGAACGAGAATTGGCGAGGCTCGAGCTCCGGCAATGAAATGCCGCACGTCGCGCAGCCGTACCGCTCCGAGAACAAGGAGGACTGAGGAACGAGGCCGGAGGAATCTCCCGCGTGCGCTATCACCTCGGTGAGCCCATCGGCGAGCTTCAACGCGGTCTCGATCGAATCCGTCAGGCGGCCCCGATCGTCGGGGCGCACGACGAGGCGATCGACGACGACGGAGATCGAGTGGTTCTGGCGGCGGTTGAGCTTCGGCGGATTCGCGAGCTCGACCGTCTCACCGTCGACGATCGCGCGGATGAATCCCTGCTTGCGGACCATCTCGAACAGGTCGCGGAACTCGCCCTTGCGACCGCGCACCAGGGGCGCGAGCACCTCGATGCGCGTGCCTTCCGGCCAGGCGAGGATGCTTTCGGCGATTTGACCAGCGCTCTGTCGCTGCACCGGACGTCCGCACTGCGGGCAATGCGGCGTGCCGGCCCGTGCGTAAAGCAGGCGCAAGTAGTCGTAGATCTCGGTGACAGTGCCGACCGTCGAGCGCGGGTTGTGACCGGCCGTCTTCTGCTCGATGGAGATCGCCGGCGACAACCCCTCGATGGCGTCGACGTCGGGCTTCTCCATGAGACCAAGGAACTGGCGGGCGTACGCGCTCAGCGATTCGACGTAGCGGCGCTGTCCTTCGGCGTAGATGGTATCGAACGCGAGCGACGACTTGCCGGACCCGGACAGTCCGGTGATGACCGTCAGCCGATCGCGCGGGATGGTGACGTCGACGTTCTGGAGGTTGTGCTCGCGGGCCCCGCGAACGATCAGCGCTTCTTCGGCCATAGCCGGTGAAAGCTCACAAGCGGGGGGCCGGGATTCAAGTCGAGGGGATCGACGGGATCGAGGGGATCGAGGGGATCGAGGGGTTTGAGGGAGGGATTTGGACCGCCATCTTGAGGGCCTCGCGCCCCTCGGCCCCGTCGCTCCCGTCGACCCCCTCGATCCCTTATGACTGACGCCGCCGTCGTCCTGACCACCCTCGCCTCCGTCGACGAGGCCGTGAAGCTCGTTCGGACGCTCCTCGACCGGCGCCTGATCGCGTGCGGGAACATCCTCCCGGGGGTACGATCGATCTACCGGTGGGAGGGGAAGGTTGCCGACGAGCAGGAGGTAATCGTCCTCCTCAAGACGAGGGCGGCGCGGATCGAGGCCCTCGAGATGGCGTTCGGGGAGTTGCACCCGTACAAGGTGCCCGAGCTCCTGGCACTTCCCGTATCCGCCGGGTTACACAAGTACCTGGAGTGGATCGACGACGAGACCTCGCTCACGCTGAGCTGAGCTCGCCGCGAATCCGCTCCATTCGCGTGGGAGCGGATTCGCCATGGCCAACGTCTCGTCATACCTCGCGCACGCCGTCGGCCGGGACGGCCGGGGCTCCGCATGATGCGCCGCGGAAGCGTCGCCGCCGTCATCCTCATCGCATGGCTCGCCGGCCTCGGCGTGCTCGTCCGTCGGGAGCTGTTCCGCACGGAGACCGACCGCATGCGCGACGCGGGGGCCCGCGTCGATCCCGGAACGGCGTACTACCGCGTGATGCAGGCGGGAACGCAGATCGGTTTCGCGTCGTCCCGGATCGACACGACGGCGACCGAGATCACGATCAGCGACCAGCTCCTGTTCGATGTCGAAGCGGGGCGGCGCACGCACCGCGGCTCCGCGCGGCTGTCCTCACGCCTCACACGTGCGCTGGAGCTCCGGTCTTTCTCGCTCGAGCTGAGTCCGGAGATCGGACCCCTTCACGCCACCGGCGACGTGAGCGGCGACACGCTGCTCATCCTCTCGATTCGCATGGACGGAGAGCCGCCGGAAACGCATCGCATCCCGCTGACCAAGCCCTTGCTCCTGCCGACGCTCGTCCCGATGACGTTCGCGCTGATGGACCGTCCGACGTTAGGCGCACGGAGCACGTTCTCCGTCTTCGACCCGTTGTCGATGGCACCAGGCGAGGTCACGGTCGCCGTGCGTGCCGAATCGCTGTTCGTCGTCAACGACAGCGCATCGTTCGATTGGGACCGGAAGCGCTGGATCCCGGCCCGCCGCGACACGGTGCGGGCGTGGCTCGTCGAGCAGGAAGGTGGCGCGCTCTCGGGCTGGGTGGATGCGAATGGCCGGATGGTCGAGGCGATGCACCCGGGGAACCTCCATCTCGAGCGCGAGGCCTACGAGGTCGCGTTCGAGAATTGGCAGAACTGGAATGCGCGGGCGGTAGAAGCGGGCGCGGATCGCGACATCCAGGAGGCGACGGCCATTGCGTCGTCCGCTCCCATTCGAAATCACCGCGCGCTCGCGGCTCTCGCGGTGCGTCTCGCGGGAGCGCCCCTCGAAGGCTGGGCGCTGGCCGGCGGCCGCCAGAGGCTCCGGGGCGACACGCTGAGCATTCGGCGCGAGAAGGCGGCCAGTCTGCTGCCCGCGTATCCGCTGCCGATGCCGCGAGGGGGGCGGTTCGAGGATGCGCTCCGCCCGGAGCGGCTGCTCCAGTCCGACGATTCCGCGATCGTGGCGCTGGCCGAGCGCATCCGCGGCGACACCCGCAATCCGCGTGTGGCCGCCGAGCGACTCGCGCGATGGGTGCATGACTCGCTGGAGAAGCGAATCAGCTTCTCGATTCCGAGTGCGACGCAGGTCCTGAAGACGAGAGCCGGCGACTGTAACGAGCACACCCAGCTCTACGTTGCATTGGCGCGTGCGATCGGGCTTCCAGCGCGCGCGGCGGCGGGGCTCGCGTACGTGGGGGGCAAGTTTTACTACCACGCCTGGCCGGAAGTCTTTCTCGGAGATTGGGTCGCGGTCGACCCGACCTTCGGGCAGTTCCCCGCCGACGCGGCGCATCTGCGCTTTGTCATCGGTGGATTCTCGAAGCAGGCGGAGCTGCTCCGCCTCATCGGCCGACTGCGCATCGACGTCGTCTCCACCGACTGACACATGATCGAGCTCACAGCGCTCACCAAGCGCTACGGCGGCTTCACCGCCGTGGACGCGATCGACCTCACCGTGCCCAAAGGGGAGCTGTTCGGCTTTCTCGGGCCTAACGGCGCGGGCAAGACGACGACCCTGCGCATGATCGCCGGTATCCTGCAGCCGTCGAGCGGCACCATTCGCATCGCCGGGATCGATCTGGCCGCGGATCCCATCGCGGCGAAGTCCAGGCTCGGGTTCATCCCCGACCGCCCTTTCATCTATGAGAAGCTCACCGGGGCCGAATTCCTGCGCTTCGTCGCCGGCCTCTACGATCAGAGCGGCGAGCCCGTCGAGCGGCGAATGACGGAGCTGCTGGCTCTCTTCGACCTCCTCGACTGGAGGGATGAGCTCGTGGAGAGCTACAGCCACGGGATGCGCCAGAAGCTCATCATCTCGAGCGCCTTCCTGCACCGCCCCGAGGTGATCGTCGTGGACGAGCCGATGGTGGGCCTCGATCCGAAGGCGGCCAAGGTCCTCAAGGATCTCTTTCGCGAGTACACGCGCCGGGGCCACACGATCATGATGTCGACGCACACGCTCGAGGTCGCGCAGAGTCTGTGCGATCGCGTCGCGATCATCCAAGGTGGCCGGATCCGCGCCTGCGGCACGATGGCCGAGCTGCGGGCCCACGCAGCCGCCGGCGAGGAAGGGCTCGAGGACATCTTCCTGCGCCTCACCGGCGACAACGCGGCACGCGCGGTCGTCGAGGTGCTGGATGCCTGAGGCCGTCCGCATTCCAGATCCGCCGCCGAGCACGCGTCGCGCCTCGCAGGACGCGCTGACGCTCGTGGCGTCGCTCCCGCGGGTTCCGCTGCTCCATCTCCTGCGTCCGAAGTGGCTGACGGCGCGCGTGCGTGCTCGCGGCGGCGATCGCGGACGAGGCGCCCGGATCGCCCTGCTCGGCATCACCGGCGCGCTCTTCTGGGCGTTCGTGCTCGTCGTCGTCTTCCGCCTGCTGCTCTACTTCCGCAGCGTGCCCGAGATCGGCCCGCTGCTCGCCGGAAAGCTGCTCGGCATCATCTTCGTCAGCTTCTTCGCGATCCTGTTGCTGTCGAACATCATCACCGCGCTCTCCAGCTTCTTCGTGGCGCGGGATCTCGACCTGCTCGTGTCCGCGCCGGTCGACTGGTTGCGCCTCTACGGCGCGAAGCTGCTCGAGACGGCGGTGCACTCGAGCTGGATGGTGGTGCTGATGGCGGTGCCGATCTTCGTCGCCTATGGCGTCGCCTACGACGGCGGCATGTGGTTCCCCCTGGTCGCACTCGCCACGTTCATCCCGTTCCTGCTCATCCCCGCCGTGGTCGGCAGCGCGATTACGCTGCTGCTGGTGCGCGTGTTCCCCGCGCGACGCACCCGCGACATCCTCAGCGTGATCGCGGTGCTCGCCGCCGGGGGCCTCGTCCTTCTGTTCCGGATGGTCCGCCCGGAACAGCTGGCTCGACCGGAAGGGTTCCGCTCGCTCGTGGACTTCATCGCGGTGCTGCGGACGCCGACGTCGCCGTTCCTTCCGAGCGAGTGGGTCCAGCGGGCGGTGATGTCATCGCTGCTCGAGATCCCCGACGTCTTGCCGTACTATCTGCTATGGTCGACCGCGGCCGCCTTCGTGGTGTTGGGCGCAGTTCTGCATCGCTCCCTCTACGCCGCCGGATTCACGAAGGCGCAGGAGAGCAGCGAGCGCTGGGCCCGCGGAACGCGCCTCAAGCGTATCGCGACGGCACTGCTCGGCCCGTTCGGGACGGTGCGCCGCGAGCTGCTCATGAAGGAGACTCGCGTCTTCTTCCGCGACACCACTCAGTGGTCGCAGCTCATCCTGCTCGGCGTCCTCGTCGTGGTCTACGTCTTCAACATCAAGTTTCTCCCGTTGCGTGGCGAGGGCGTGACGTTTCTTCTCGTGAACGTGATCCCCTTCCTCAACCTGGTACTCGCCGGCTTCGTGCTCGCCTCCATCGCCGCGCGCTTCATCTTCCCCGGCGTGAGCCTGGAAGGGCGCACGATGTGGCTGTTGAAGTCGAGCCCGCTCCGCATGCGCGAGCTGCTCTGGGCGAAGTTCTGGATCGGGACGCTTCCGCTGCTACTCCTCGCGCTGGGGATCGTCTTCATCACCAACCTGCTGCTGCAGGTCAGCGCGTTCATGATGTACGTCTCCCTCTTTTCCATTGCGCTGCTGACCTTCGCGCTGGCCGGGCTCGCCCTGGCGCTCGGGACACTCTTTCCCCAGTTCGAGACGGAGAACGCGGCGCAGATTCCGACGTCGTTCGGCGGGCTCGTCTACATGATGAGCGCGGTCGCCCTCATCGGTGCGGTCGTGGTGCTCGAGGCCCGTCCGGTGTACGGTTACGTGAGCGCACGAGCCTTCGGCGGTGAGACGAATCCCATGGAGATGATCATCGGCTTCGGCCTCGCCGCGGCACTCTGCATCGCCACGCTGCTCGGCTCCGTGACGATCGCCATTCGGCGGCTTCAAGCGGTCGAGCTCTGACATGTGGCTGGCGCCGGTTCTCTCGCACGTCGCCAACGCCGCGCTGCGCATTTACTACCGCTTGCACCGCGCCGGTGGGGCGGTGCCGCCCACGGGACCGGTGCTCCTGGTCGCGAACCACCCCAACTCGCTGCTCGATCCGGCGATGGTTGCGCTCGCGGCCGGCCGCCCGGTTCGATTCCTCGCCAAGGCTCCGCTGTTCAGCGATCCGCTGGTGGGTTTCCTCGTGCGCGGCGCCGGGTCGATCCCGGTTTACCGTAAGGCGGATGATCCGTCGCAAGTGGGCCGCAACGAGGAGATGTTCCGCGCGGTGCACGACGCGCTGGCGGGTGGCGCGGCGGTCGGCATTTTCCCGGAAGGGCTGAGCCACAGCGATCCATCGCTGGCCCCACTGAAGACGGGCGCCGCGCGCATCGCGCTTGGCACGCTCGCGGCCCATGGGCGTCGCGTGCCCATCGTGGCGATCGGCAGCGTCTTCCGCAACAAGAACGTCTTTCGGTCCGAGGCGCTGGTGACCGTGGGTCGCCCCATCGCGTGGGATGATCTGTCCCCCGACGCCGGCGGCGACGGCCATGCGGTTCGCGAGCTCACGCAGCGGATCGACCGGGCGCTGCGAGAGGTGACGGTCAATCTCGATCGCTGGGAGGACGCCGCGCTCGTCGAACTGGCCGAGGCGATCTACGCCGCGGAGTTCGGCAAAGCGACCGACGCCGCGGAGTGGGTGGCGCGGCTGCGCACGACGACGGAAACGCTGGCGCACTTGCGACACACGGGAGACGGATCGGTCCCGCTGGCGAAAGACATCGTGCGGCACGGGCGGATCCTGCAACGGCTCGGTCTCCGTCCCCAGGATCTCGTCGAGGATCCAAAGCGCCCCGGCGCCCTGTGGTGGGTGATGCGGCGTCTGCCACTCGGCGGCGTGATTCCGCTGGCGGTGCTGGCTGTCGGCAGCGCGGTCTTCGTGATTCCGTACCGCATAACCAGCATCGTCGAAAAGCGGGCGCGCCCGCGTGACGATGTCCGGGCGACGCACAAGCTCCTGGCCGGGGCGATTGTCTTCCCGCTCTGGATCGTGACGCTCTCGCTCGCGCTGGCCCTGGCGGTGGGGCCGATCACCGGCCTCGTGGCGCTGCTGGGTCTGCCGGCCCTCGGCCTGTTCACGCTCGGATTGCATGAGCAGTGGCGAGACGCCGGGGCGGAAGCGGCGCGTTATCTCACGCTTCGTCGGCGTCGCGAGATGCTCGAGCCACTTCGGGCGACACAGCACGAGCTGTCGATCCGCCTGAAGGCCGTTCTGGAGCAGCAGACGGCTCGTGCTTCGGAGGCACGACCACTGACTCACGCGAGCGGCCTGCCGCAGCGCGAGCAATAGCGGGCTGCGGGCTCCGGCCGCGGCCCGCAGTCTGGACACGCGCGCAGCTGTGCCCGCGCGCGGCGGATCTCCGCTTCCGCCGCGTCATCGTCCGCGCCATCCAGTGGCGCACCGGCGCCCTGTGTCATGACGGGAGCTCGAGTGGGCACCGACTCCGCGACGCGTCCTTCCGCGGCCTTGATCAGCGGCCACAGGACGTAGCCAAGCGCCCCGAGCGCGAGCAGCGTTCCGACGACGAGCGCGAGCACTAGCCGGCGCTCCTCAGGGGGCGCGAGGCTGGCCACATGACCATCGTCCCACCGACGGCGATGGCGAGACCGCCGAACCACACCCAGGTCACGAGCGGGTTGAACGCGATGCGCAGCTCCGCGCGATCACCGATCACGTTGGCGAGGACGACGTAGGTGTCCTGAAGCAGCGAGTGATGGATTCCCACCTCGATCGTGGGCTCGAACGTGGGAACACCCCGTGCATCGACGTACTGTCGCTGTTCGCTGCGAATGAGTCCCACTGGTCTGCCGCTCCGAACAGCGCGCACGGCGACGGCGTCGACACCGCGGTTGAGCTGCGCGTATCGGGATACGCCCTGGCTCGCGAACGTCCACTCCCGTCGGTAGGGGTCGACGAGCGTTGCGACCTCACCTGGACGGACGGACACCGTGCGCTCCCTTCGAAATGCGAGACCGGCGAGCGCAACGACGACGATGATGCCGCCGACACCTAGGATCCGTCCGCCCACACGGCGACCGCTCGTCGCCAGGAAAGTCATCCGCTCGCCCCGAGTGTTGGTCAGCTGCGCCTCGTCGAGCGCGCTCAGGCGAGTCGCGAGAAGATATGCGACAGCGAGCCCCGCCACCCCGAGAAACACGATGAACCATTCACTCAGACCGAGCGACATGGATGTTCGCGCGCCGACGACGATACCGCGGCCGGTGGCAAACGTCGTTACGAGCGAGAGCAGGAAGGCGAGGATCACGAGAAGCACGTTCCAGATGGCGGTCGCGCCGCGCCTGTCCAGCGACGGCGCCAGCCACAGGAAGGTCGTCATCGCCAGCCAGGGAATGATGGAAAGGTTCGATACCGAATTCAGCGCCCAGCTCGCGCCCCGGTGCGGCTCGACGTATGCCCACCACATGCCGGCAATGATCCCGGCCGTCATGAAGAACCAGGACACCGAGCCCCACCGCCGCACGGCGACCGGCCAGTCGTCGTCGAGCTGTCGAGCGAGAAGCGCTCCGACGACGAACGCGAACGGGATCGTCGTCGCGACGTAGCCAAGGTAGAGGGCGGGTGGATGGACGGCCATCGCCGGATTCTGGAGTCCGGGGTGCATCCCGCGGCCCTCGGGCGGTATCGATGCGAGCCGCTCGTAGGGGTTGGCGGCGAGGCAGAGTAGCGCGAGAAAGAACAGCAGAACGAGTGAGAGCGTGCCCCCGACGTACGGCATGACGACGCGATTTCGACCCCGGCCCATCGCGACGGCGATCGCGGCGCACGTCGACAATGCGAGCGTCCACAGGAGCAGCATGCCGGCCTCCCCGGCCCACAGGGCCACGACCTTGTACGCGAGGGGGAGATTGGCACTCGTGACCGACGCGACGTACGCGAAGGAGAAGTCGGACGTGGTGAGCGCAACGAGGAGCCCGGCGGTGGCGAGCACGACGCAGGCGAAGGTCGCGTAGAGCGCGCGTTCGCCGCTGGCAATCAGCTCGGGTCGGGCCGCGCTCCCGCCTGAGAACAAGACGATGGCGCCCCAGGCCGCCATGAGGAGTGCGACCCAGAGCGCCAGCTCACCGACGAGAATCACCAGTTCGCGCGCGCGAGCGCCCGCGCGGTTACTGCGGCTTCGTGTGACCCCGCGACGCCTCGTCCCTCACGCGGGCCATGATCACCTCCAGCTGCTGCTCGGCCTTCGCCCGCTCATCGGGATCCCATGTCGCAGCGTGCCGGTTCAGCTCGCGCACTTGCTGCAGCATCTCATCGATGAGAGCGCGCAGGCCGAGCTGCGAGCGGCGATCGTCTACCGATTGTTCCGTCTTTTGATCCTCGGTCACACGCGTCCTCCGCACCGGAAGGGCGAATCCAGGCTCTCGGCGGGGAATATATGGCTCAACGAGGGGGCCGTGTAGAGTGCACTGCGTGGTGCCTCACCGCCGCGATTGCTCGAGTAGTGCCGCGGCCGCACCGGCACCGGCGAGGTCCCACAGCAGATCATGCGGATCGAAGCGCCCGCCCGAGCGCCGGTCGTAGACCTCCTTCGCGATGCCCACCGCCACCGTTGCCACGCTGGCGGCGACGAGCGCGTCGTCGTGGTCCACCCGGGCAAGGCGGAGCGCCGAGTAGGAGGCACTCTGCACGAACGCGGACATGAAGAAGTGCTTCACCTTGTCCGGGCCCACCGCGAGACGGGGCGGCACGTGCAACGAGAGCGCGAATGCGAGGACCACTTCCATGAGCGTCTCCGGCGTTCGTTAGGCCGACTGCCGGGTCGCCCGGCGCGAGTCCCCCACGCCAAGCTCTGCAAAAGCGGTGCGCAGGTGGTCGAGCGCACGGTCGAGAAGCACGCGATTCGTGGGCAGGTTCACCCAGCTGCTGGCGCCCGACGGATGCGGCAAGGGAATCAGCGTGGCGCGGCGCCCCCGCACGCGACTGTGGTGCACGCGGCCGACGAGCCGGTCGAGCGGCTGGCCACCGAGAAAGCGATCGATGGCAAGCCGTCCCACGGGAATGATGAGCGCCGGACGAATGAGATCGAGCTCGGCATCGAGCCACGGCGAGCAATGCGCCTGCTCATCGAGCGAGGGAACTCGATCCCCGCGGCCCGATGGGCTCGGGCCAGGGTAGCAGCGCGTGATCGCGGCGATGTACGCCTCGTGGCGGAACGTCGGCTCATCGAGTCCCGCCCGATCGAGCCAGCGAAATAGCGTCCGCCCCGCCCGACCGGCGAATGCGCGCCGGCCCTCCACCTCGCTCTTCCCCGGCGCCTGACCGACGAGCATCACGCGCGGCCGGCGCGCCTCGGAAAGTATCGGGAGCACACGGGGATCGTCGTGACCGCAGCGTCGACAGGCGCCGAGGGCTTCGCGGTGGGCCTCGAGCAGCATCGGCAGCCGGCGCGCGCTCACGATCGGTCCCGCGCCCAGGACAGTGTGGCGCGAATCGCGCGTCCCCACCCCGCGGCCCCGGCATGTGCCGCGTCACGGCCCGGACCGGGCTCGAAGCGCGTGAACTCCCGCGTGGCCTGAAAGGCGTCGACGTCGCGCCATACTCCGACGGCGAGCCCCGCGAGGCCGGCCGCCCCAAGCGCGGTCGTTTCGATCTGCGCCGGCCGCTCCACGGGGATGCCGAGCACGTCCGCCTGAAACTGCATCAGCCAGTCATTCTCCGTTGCGCCGCCGTCGACGCGCAGCGGCGCGTCGTCTCCCGCCGCAAGACCGGTGCGTGCGCGCATGACCTCGAGCACGTCGGCGGTCGAATACGCCATCGCCTCGAGCGCTGCCCGAACGAGATGCGCCCCTGTCGTCCCGCGCGTGAGCCCGACGATCGTCCCACGAGCGCGCGGCTCCCAGTGCGGGGCTCCCATGCCCACGAGGGCCGGCACGAAATACACGCCGTCGGTGGAGGGGATCCCGCGCGCGATTGCCTCGCTCTCGGCCGCGGTCGTCAGCAGCCCGAGCCCATCACGAAGCCACTGCACCGCGGCGCCGGCGATGAAGATCGCCGCCTCGAGCGCGTACGCCGGCTGGCCACGAGCGTCGCACGCGATGGTCGTTAGCAATCCCCCGCCCCCCTCCGCGCGCTCGGCGCCCGTGTTCAGCAGCAAGAATGCGCCCGTCCCGTAGGTGTTCTTGCTCGTACCAGGCGCGTGGCATCCCTGCCCAAACAGCGCAGCCTGCTGATCGCCGGCCACGCCAGTGATTGGAATCGCCTGGCCGAAAACGGCGGGATCGCTGAAGCCAAAGTCGCCGCTCGACGGCCGCACGACCGGAAGCAGCTCGCGCGGGACGTGCAGGAGATCGCAGAGCTCATCGCTCCATGCGCGGGCGTTGATGTCGTAGAGCATCGTGCGCGACGCATTCGTCGGGTCGGTGGCGTGCACCGCGCCTCGCGTCAGCGACCAGATCAGCCAGCTGTCAACCGTTCCCGCCGCCAGCTCGCCGCGCGCGGCCCGCCGGCGCACCGAGTCGTCGCGCAACATCCACTCGAGCTTGGTTCCCGAGAAATAGGGATCGGTCACCAGGCCGGTGAGCCGGGCGATGCGGTCGCCGTTAGGCGCGAGCTCCGCGCACCGGTCGGCGGTGCGCCGATCCTGCCACACGATCGCGCGCCCGATCGGCTCGCCGGTCTTGCGGTCCCAGAGCACCACGGTTTCGCGCTGGTTGGTGATCCCGATCGCGACTGGCGTGACACCGGCCTGCCGAATGGCGTCACGGGCCGCGTCGATGGTGCGATCCACCAGGTCGCGCGGATCGTGCTCGACCCACCCCGGCCGCGGGTAATGCTGCGGGATCTCGCGGTATCCGCGGCCGACGATCCGCCCGTCGTTCGCGACGACGAGGCAGGTAGACCCGGTGGTGCCTTGGTCGATGGCGAGGATGGAAGACATCGGGGGTCGTGGGATCAGGGTGTCGAGGGGCCGAGGGCGGGCGGTCGAGATTGCACCACGCGCCCTGGATCCCGCGATCTCTCGATCCCGCGAAACCGGTAGGGTCTCGTGAACAGCCCCCGATCGGTCACGATCGCCGTCACCATCTCGGCCGGCGTCACGTCGAACGCGGGATTGTCGATGTCGGCGCCCTCCGGCGCGAGCCGCGCGCCGTGCAAGACGGCGAGCTCGTCGGCCGCGCGCCGCTCGATGGGAATCGTGTCCCCGTTCGGGAGAGTGGTGTCGAGCGTCGAGGTCGGGGCGGCGACGTAGAACGGGAGGCCATGGTGCTGCGCGGCGAGCGCCACGGCGTAGGTGCCGATCTTGTTCGCGACATCGCCATTCGCGGCGATACGATCGGCCCCCACGATGCAGAGGGTGATGGCGCCGGCACGCATGAGGCTTGCCGCGGCCCCATCCGCGATCACCGTCGCCGGGATGCCCGCACGCGACAGCTCCCAGGCGGTCAGGCGGCTCCCCTGGAGCAGCGGTCGCGTCTCGTCGACGTACACGCGCACTCGGCGTCCGGCCTCGTGCGCGAGATAGATGGGCGCGAGCGCGGTCCCGATGCCGCCCGTGGCGAGCGCGCCAGCGTTGCAGTGCGTGAGGATGCGCGCTCCGTCCGCGATCAGCGGCAACGCGTGCTCCCCGATGCTCCGGCACATGGCGCGATCTTCGTCGAGGAGTGCCGTCGCCTCCGCTCGAAGCGCAGCCAACATCTCCTCGGGACCGCCGCGGGCTTCGCTCGCGCGCGCCGTCATGCGGTCGAGCGCTCTCGGCAGGTTCACCGCGGTGGGGCGGGTGGCGCGGATACGCGCGGCGTGCGCACGCAAGCGCGCCTCGAACGCCTCGGGAGCATCACCCACGAACGACCTGAGGGAGGCGACGAGCCCCATCGCTCCCGCGATTCCGATTGCCGGCGCTCCGCGCACCGCGAGTCGGGCGATCGCGTCACAGACATCGTCGATCGAGCGCAGATCGCGCTCCACGAGGCGTCCCGGCAGCTGCGTCTGGTCGATGATGCGAACGCCGTCGCCGTCAGGCGACCAGCGGACAGACTCGACGATGGTCATGGCGAAGGAACGTAGCACGCTCCCCGCCCGAGCGGCTACGCCGCGGCCTTCGCCTCCACCACCTTCGGGCGACTCTTCCGGCGGCGCTCCGGGAAATGCCGGTCGAGGAAGCGCAGCAACGCGCGCTCCTCAGGGTGATGGCGCGCGATCCCCTGCTGCGGCGTCACCCGGGCGAGACCGCGCGCGATGGTGTCGCCGGCGTCGAGGTAGCGGGCGATCACGATCGGATGGACGTACGACTTGCGGCACACCGCCGGCGTATTGCCGAGCTCCGCCGCGACCATGCGCACCGCCATCACGACGTTGCGCTTCGCCTCCCGCTCGCTGCTCGCCGGGCCCAGCTCGGCGAGCACCGTGGCGAGCCGAAGCGTGCCGCCCCAGGTGCGAAAGTCCTTCGCCGTGTATCTCACGCCCAGCGTCTTGCGCAGATAATGGTTCACGTCGCGCGCATCCAGGTCGTACCACGTCTCCTGGTCGCGATACCGGAAGAGGCGCCGTCCGGGCGCCTCGAGCACGCGCGCGACGAAGGCCGCCAGCTCGGCGTCGACGACCACCTGCCGGTGGTCGATGCCGCGCGTGCCGCGGTACTCGAAGATCAGACAGGGCCCATCGACGCGCACGTGCGACTTGTGGAGCGTCGAGATGCCGAATGTGCGGTTCTCCTTGAGGTACCGCTCGCTGCCGACACGAAAGAAGCCATCGCCGATGAGGCGCACGACCGCCGCGAGCACGTGCTCCCGACAGAAATCACCGCGGCAGAAATCGCGATGGAGCGACTCGCGAATGCGCGGCAGATCGCGAGCGAGCGCCCGCACGCGGAAGAACTTCGCGTTCTCGCTTCGCTTCACCGCTCGCTGATGATACCGGTACTGCTTGCGTCCTTTGGCGTCGATGCCCCAGGCCTGGATGGCGGCGCGCTCGCTGACGGCCACGTGTACCGAATTCCAGCCGGGCGGAATCCGGAGCGCGTCGACCCTTTCGAGCACGCGAGGATCCCGAACGGGATTCCCGCTCGGGTCGCGATACTGGAAGGCTGTGCGCTTCGAGCCGTGTCGAGTGATCCATCGCGGCATGGGCACGTTCCGCGGAAGGCAAAAAAGGGTCCGGCACATTAGATTCGGGGGCAACCCACCGCCCCTACCCGACACGACGAATGCCCTTCCAGAACATAACGTTAGACGTCAGCGGCAGCGTGGCGACGCTGACGTTCAACCGGCCCGATAAGCTCAATGCCCTCAACGATTTAACCGTCTCGGAGCTCGGCGACGCCATCGAGGAGATCCGGGAGCGGGCGGACGTGGGCGGAGCCATCCTCACCGGGGCTGGAAACAAGGCTTTCGTCGCCGGCGCCGACATCGCCGAGCTGGCGAAACAGGGGCCGATCGACGGGCGGGAGCGTGCCCGCCGCGGGCAGGGCGTCCTGCGCCGAATCGAGACCTCCCCAAAGCCGATCATCGCCGCGATCAACGGGTTCGCCCTGGGTGGCGGCTGCGAGCTCGCGATGGCCTGTCACGTTCGTATCGCCGCCGAGACCGCGAAGTTCGGTCAGCCGGAGGTGAAGCTCGGCATCGGCCCCGGCTACGGCGGATCGCAGCGGCTTCCACGGCTGGTGGGACAGGGACGCGCGCTCGAGCTCATCCTCACCGGGGAGATGATCAGCGCGGCCGAGGCGTACCGGATCGGCCTCGTCAACGCGGTGGTTCCGCCGGGCGAGCTGCTCGCCCACGCGACCGCGATGCTCCGGAAGATGCTCGCCAACGGCCCGGTCGCCGTTGCGCTCTCGATCGAGGCGGTCGTGCGTGGGATGGAGCTGCCGCTCGATGACGCGCTCCGGCTCGAGGCAGACCAGTTCGGGCTGCTGGCGGCAACGGAGGACATGCGCGAGGGAATGCGCGCGTTTCTGGAGAAGCGGCCGCCCAACTTCACGGGGCGGTGAGGCATCGCGGCCCGGCATCGGCCTGGGCGGTGCTTGCCCTGTCGTTCGGCGCCTGCTTCGCCGAGCGCGAGCGCCTCGACACGCCGGTGGTCGAGCTCTCGCTGACGACGCGGGAGGTGGCGGCTGGCGATTCGATCCGTGGAACGCTGGAAGCGCGCGACGCGAGCGGGATCGTCGACTGGGTGATTACCGCGCGCAGCGCGTTCGACACGGTGCGCGTCTTTGGGAATGCGCCGGAGCTGGGTTGGATCACCACGGAGTTCCGCTTGCCGGTGATCGACACCATGCCCCCCGGGACCCGCGTCATCGTCGAGGCAGTCGTCGAAGACGACCAGAACTTCGCGATCGCACGCGCCGACACGGTGACCGTCGTCCCGTGAGCGAGCTCGCGGCGGTGATGACACCGGAGCGTACCGCGCGCGCGCACGTCGACCGCGTGACGCTGCACGATTTTCGCAACCTCGCCTCGGTGGATGTCGCTTTGCCGGCCGAGGGTCTGGCGCTCGTCGGCGAGAACGGCCACGGCAAGACGAATTTTCTGGAGGCGATCTACTATCTCCAGATCCTGCGCTCCTTTCGCGGCGCCCGCGACGTGGATCTCGTGCGGTTCGGGGCGACCGGCTTCCACGTCGCGGCGACGTTAGGCGATGCCGCCGCGCGACAGGTCGCGGTGGGCTTTCAGCGCCAGACGCGCCGAAAGAAGGCCACGATCGACGGCGCGGAGCCACTCAAGCTCGCCGACGCGATCGGCGCGTTCCCGGCGGTGATCTTCTCCCCGGCCGACGCCGAGCTCGTGGCCGGGGCGCCGAGCGAGCGGCGGCGGTTTCTCGATGTCATGCTGTCGCTGACGTCGCGTCCCTACCTCGCCGCGCTGCAACGATACCGCGGCGCGCTCGTGCGCCGGAACGCGGCCCTGCGCGAAACGGCGAGCGCCCGCGGCGAGGGAGCGATCGACGTGTGGGAGCCGGCGCTGGCGGAGGCGGGGGCCGTCCTCTGGCGCGCGCGCCGCAGCTGGGTTCGCACCCACGCCGACGATTTCGCCTCGTTATGCTCGGCCATCGGCGAGCCGGGCCGGAGCGCGCTGCGATACGTGTCGCCGCTCGATTGTGACGACCACGAGGCGGAGGCAGCCCTGCTCGAGTCGCTGGCGCGCCGCCGCATGCTCGACGTGCAGCGCGGCTTGACGCACGCGGGACCCCACCGCGATGACCTGGAGCTCACGCTGGATGGCCGCGATCTGCGCACGTTCGGCTCCGCCGGGCAGCAGCGGACGGCGGCGATCGCGCTTCGCCTGCTCGAGGCGTCGACCCTGCGCGCCGCCGCGGGGGCGGAGCCGATCGTGCTGCTGGACGATCCGTTCGCGGAGCTCGATCAGCGCCGAACCGTCCGCATCCTGGAGCTGCTGCAAGGGACGGGGCGGGGTCAGACGATTCTCGCCGTGCCCCGGGCGACCGACATTCCGAGCGACCTCACCCGCCTCGACCGCTGGCGCGTGCAGGATGGACAGCTCCTGCCGGGGGTCCAATGAGAGGTCGCGGGGGGAATCGAAAGAAGGACCGGCCTCGGCCGATCGGCGACGCCCTCTCGAGCTTTCTCGAGCAAAGCGGCATCGCGCGGCGCGTGAACCAGGCGTCGGTGATTCCGGAGTGGGCGCAGCTCGTGGGCGCGCAGATCGCCCTGGTCACCGAGCCACTCTCGATCGCCCGCGACGGGACGCTGTTCGTCGCGGTGAAGACGAGCGCATGGATGAACGAGCTGTCGCTGCTCGAGCCGCAGCTGCTGGCCTCGATCAACGCGAAGCCCGAGCGCGCGAAGATCATTCGCATCCGTTGGCAAATGATGCGCTAACTCCTTGAATGTTGGCACTTTAAGGTTTACATTTCCCTGTTCCCTCCCAGCGGCCGATTCGGTATCTTTTCGGTATCCCACAGATGGACGTGCAGAGCGAAATGGCAAAGACCGTGACCAAGCCGGACGGCTATACCGCCGGCCAGATTCAGGTCCTCAAAGGCCTCGAGGCGGTGCGTAAACGCCCGGGCATGTACATCGGGTCCACATCGGCGCGAGGACTCCACCACCTCGTCTATGAGGTCGTCGACAACTCGATCGATGAAGCGCTCGCCGGCTACGCGACGCGCGTCTCCGTGACGCTGCATCGCGATGATTCGGTGACGGTGGAAGACAACGGCCGCGGGATCCCGGTCGACGTGCATCCGACGGAGAAGATGCCCGGAGTCGAGCTGGCGCTCACCGTGCTGCATGCCGGTGGCAAGTTCGACAGCGCCACGTACAAGGTGTCGGGTGGCTTGCACGGCGTGGGGGTGTCGGTGGTGAACGCGCTCTCCGAATCGCTGAAGGTCTGGGTGAAACGCGACGGTCGCGAGCACTACATGGACTTCTCGCGCGGCAACACGACGACCAAGCTGAAGGTGCTCGGCAAGGTTGGCGCGAAAGAGACGGGCACGAAGGTCTGGTTCAAGCCCGACACCCAGATCTTCACCGAGGTGCTCTACGACTTCGAGACGCTGGCGACGCGCCTCCGCGAGCTGTCGTATCTCAACAAGGGTGTGACCATCACGCTCGCGGACGAGCGCGAAGGAAAGGAGAAAACCGAGACCTTCCATGCGCGCGGCGGACTCAAGGAGTTCGTCCAGTTTCTCAATAGCACGCGGAAGACACTTACCTCGGACATTTTCTACGCCGAGACGGACCGCGACGGCATCGGCATCGAGCTCGCCCTGCAGTACAACGATGGTTACAACGAGAACATCTTCTCGTTCGTCAACACCATCAACACGCACGAGGGTGGCACGCACCTCACCGGCTTCAAGTCGGCGCTCACCCGCACCATCAACGCGTACGCGCAGAAGGGGAACTTCCTCAAGAAGGCCGACTTCACCCTCACCGGTGACGACGTTCGCGAGGGACTGACGGCGGTGCTGTCGATCAAGATCCGCGAGCCGCAGTTCGAAGGGCAGACGAAGACGAAGCTCGGCAACTCGGAAGCGGAAGGCGCGGTGAAGACTGTCGTGAACGAGCTGCTGGGCCAGTATCTCGACGAGCATCCGCGGTTCTCGAACATCGTCATCGAGAAGGCGGTCTCCGCCGCCCGGGCGCGCGAGGCCGCTCGCAAGGCACGGGATCTCACGCGCAAGAAGTCGGCGCTCGACGTCGGCAACCTGCCCGGCAAGCTCGCCGACTGCTCGCTGTCGGATCCGTCGCTCTGCGAGCTCTACCTGGTGGAGGGCGACTCGGCCGGCGGATCAGCCAAGCAGGGGCGCGACCGGATGTTCCAGGCGATCCTGCCGCTCCGCGGCAAGATCATCAACGTCGAGAAGGCGCGCATCGACAAGGTGCTGTCGAACGAGGAGATCCGCACGATCATCACGGCGATCGGCACCGGCATCAAGGACGAGTTCCAGCTCGAGAACGCCCGCTACCACAAGGTCATCCTGATGACGGATGCGGACGTCGACGGAGCGCACATCCGAACGCTGCTGCTCACGTTCTTCTTCCGGCAGATGCGCGAGCTGATCGAGGCCGGCTACATGTACATCGCGCAGCCGCCGCTCTTCCGCGTGGCGAAGGGAAAGGAAGAGTACTACGCCTACGACGATCAGCAGCGTGACGCGTTGATCGGTCGCCTCGGCAACGGCGATGGGCGCGGCAGTGTAGTCGTGCAGCGCTACAAGGGCCTCGGCGAGATGAACAAGGAGCAGCTCTGGGAGACGACGATGAACCCGGAGAAGCGCACCTTGCTCAAGGTCGACATGGAAGACGCCGTCGAGGCCGACCGAATCTTTCAGATGCTGATGGGTGACGAGGTCGAGCCACGGCGAGACTTCATCGAGAAGAACGCGAGGTTCGTCAGTAATCTCGATATCTAGTCTTGAATGGGGAATGAGAGGTGAGGAGTGAGGAAGTCGATTTCCTCACTCCTTCACCCTCATTCCTCATTGCTTAACTTTCGTATGCCTCCACGCCCGCCATCGTCACGCGATGCGAGACGAGCGGAAGCGGCGGCTCGGCCTCATCGGCGATCGCGATCGCTTCGCGCAGCGCCGCTCGCCCGGTCTCGATGCCGGACGCGTCCCGGGCAAATACCGTCGCCAGCGGTTCTCCCTGCTCCACCCAATCGCCGGGCTTCGCGGTGATCACGAACCCGACGGCCGGATCGACCGGGTCGTCGACGCGCTGACGGCCGCCGCCGAGCGCCACGATTCCTCGGCCGACGGCGCGAGGCTCGACGCGTGCCACGAAGCCTCGCCGAGGGGCGTCGTAGAGCTCACAGGCGCTCGCTTGAGGCAGCACTGACGGATCGTCCACCACGCCGCCGTTGCCTCCCTGCGCATCGATGATCTCCCGCATCTTGTCCGCGGCGCGTCCCGTCGAGATCGCGACCTCCATGTCGCGCCATGCCGCCTCGCGGGAATGCGCTACTCCCGCGACCTGGAGCATCTCCGCGCCGAGCGCGTAAGTGACGCGCATGAGGTCGGGTGGGCCCTCACCGCGCAGCGCGTGAATGGCTTCCTCGACCTCGAGCGCGTTCCCGCACGCGCGCCCGAGCGGACGGTCCATCGCCGTTACCAACGCGATCACCGGACAGCCGTGATCGGCTCCCAGCTCGATCATGGTGCGGGCGAGCTCGATGCCGCGATCGAGGTCGGGCATGAACGAGCCCGAGCCGCGCTTGACGTCGAGCACGAGGCCGGTGAGATCCTCCGCCAGCTTCTTGCTCATGATGCTCGACGCGATGAGCGGGATCGATTCGACCGTGGCGGTGGCGCTGCGCAACGCGTACAGCTTCCTGTCCGCGGGCGCGATCTCGTCCGTTTGGCCGATGAGCACGCATCCGAGTCGCTCGATCTGCTGCACCGACCGCCGAATGGTCAGATCGGTGCGCATTCCGGGGATGGACTCGAGCTTGTCGAGGGTCCCCCCGGTGTGGCCGAGCCCGCGGCCGCTCATCATCGGGACCGTGACGCCGAGGGACGCAATGAGCGGGGCGAGCACGAGCGACACCTTGTCCCCCACGCCTCCGGTGGAGTGCTTGTCGACGCGTGGCGACCGCACATGCGACAGGTCGAGTCGAAGCCCGCTTGCCATCATCGCTTCGGTGAGCGCGACGGTCTCGCCCCGATCGAGACCGCGGAGGAACGCCGCCATCAGGAGTGCGGCCATTTGATAGTCGGGCACATGATCGGCGGCGTAGGCGAGCACGAGCGCGCGCCATTCGCCCGGCTCGATTCGCCCACCGTCGCGTTTACGCTCGATCAGGCGTTGCGCGAGCATTCGGGACCCTTGGGGGTATGACATGCAACATGGTTCGCTCGTCGCATTGAGTGCTCCACCGCCAGTCCTCGTCGAATCGCCGCACCATCGTGGCGCACCGATGCGGCCTCCGCTAGTCTCCCGATATGCGTCGAATCAATCTTGCTGCAGCGATCTGTCTCTCCTGGGCGCCGCTCGCGGCGCAGGGGAACGATCACGTCGCGCGAGGCGACGAGGCCTATTCCGCACTCCGCCCTGTCGAGGCAGTCGCGCATTACGAGGCGGCTATTGCCGAGGACTCCACCGACTATGAGGCGCTGTGGAAGGCATCGCGGTCCCTCGCCGATCTCGCGGAGTACGACCCGGACAAGGAGAGGCGCGCCGACATGTACCGGCGCGCCGAGCAGCTCGCGCGCCTCGCGGTCGCGGTGAACCCCAGCGATGCCGAGGCGCATTTCCACCTCGCGCGAGCGGTGGGCCGTGTCGCGCTCTCGCACGGACCCAAGGACCGGGTGAAGTACGGGAAGGTGGTGCGAGAAGAGGCGCTCGAGGCGCTACGGCTGGATCCCGACCATCCGGGAGCGCTCCACGTGCTGGGGATGTGGCACGCGGAAGTGCGGCGGCTTCCGGGCATCGCCCGTTTCTTCGCGAAGAGCTTTCTGGGCGGGCAGATCCTCGGCTCGGCCAAGTGGGACGAGGCCGTCCGGCTATTGTCCCGAGCGGTCGAAGTCGACCCGGAGCGGTTGGCCCACCATCTCGACCTGGCCCGGATCTACCGCGACATCGACCAGGCGGAGCAAGCGCGCGTGCACTACCAGCACGTGATCGACGGCGCGGCCACCGACTACAACGACGAGCACTACAAAGCCGAGGCCGCTGCGGAGCTAGGGAAGCTGAAGAAATGAGTGGTGACCAATGAGGAACGAGGACCGAGGAATGAGCGAATTGATCGAATTCCTCACTCCTCAGTCCTCAGTTCCTCGTCCGCGTCAATCGAGCAAATCCTCCACCTTCCAGCGACCCCTCGTCGCCGCGCGGCGTGAGCGGCGGCGCAGGCGGCGGAGCTCGTCGCGGAGGTCGTCCCAGCCCGCGTCAGCGCGGGTGCCCAGACGGCGAGCGCGGACCGCGATCTGCTCGCGGGTCTCCTCACCACTCTGCGGCGCCAGCAGCAGGGCCACTCCGGCGCCCACGAGCGCGCCGGCGAGGATGCCGAGGCCCAGGATGCCGGGTCCGCGCCAATCCCGCTCTTCGTCGTAGCTGCGGCCGAGAGACTCGGGCGGCGTCGTCACGTGGTACGCGTCGTCGTCCTCGCCGGAGTGCTCCGGGCGCGGCCGGCGTTCGCCGACGCTGGTGCGAAGAAAATCAGCGGATCGTGCCATTTTGCGCACTCCTTCCTCTGGTAAGAATCTTGCTGCTTCTCGCGCCGATGCTCGGCGCGGGTCAGCACTCCGACGCCCGGGCGACGCGGCAACCGGCTTTCCCCGTGCGCCGCGGTGTGTGGCTGGCTGAAAACCTGGTACCCCCTATCCACCTCGTCGTCGCTTCCCTCGCGGACGGCTCGAGTTCGGCGTTTCGGTCGATCTCGGTTTGAGGACTCGCATGACCGACAACTCCAAGACGGTGCTGCTCGTTGAAGACAACGAAGACAACCGCATCGTTTATTCCACCATCCTGCAGCACTTCGGATACCGGGTCATGGAAGCGCTGAACGGTGAGGAAGGGATCGCGAAGGCGCGCGCCGAGAAGCCCGACCTCATCCTCATGGACATCTCCATCCCGATCATCGACGGGTGGGAGGCGACGCAGGTGCTCAAGCGCGACCCGGACACGAGGCACATCCCGATCATCGCCCTCACCGCGCACGCGCTCGCCTCGGACCGGGAGAAGGCCATGGAAGTGGGGTGCGACAGCTACCTCGCCAAGCCGTGCGAGCCGAAGGCGGTCGTGAGCGAAGTCCAGAAGTTCCTCGGGAAGCGCGATGGCCGCTGACGAAGCAAAACCGACGCGAATTCTCATCGTCGACGATCACGAGGACAATGTCGAGGTCATCCGCGCCCGCCTGGAGGCGAGCGGATACCTGATCGAGAGCGCCGCAGACGGGGAGGAGGCGCTGGAGCGCGTTCACCAATCGCCTCCCGATCTGATCCTCCTCGACGTCATGATGCCGCGCATCGACGGGATGGAGGTCGCACGCCAGATCAAGGCCGACGAGTCGCTGCCCTTCATTCCGATCATCATGCAAACCGCCCTCGACACGGTGCAGCACAAGGTCGAGGGACTGGGCGCGGGCGCCGACGATTACGTCACCAAGCCGATCAACTTCGCCGAGCTGGAAGCACGCGTGAAGTCGATGTTGCGCATCAAGCTCCTCCAGGACGAGCTGACGCGCGCGAACGAGACGCTGGCGAAGGTGAACGAGGAGCTCCGCCGCGTGGCCGTCACCGACGGGCTCACCGGCCTGCACAACCGACGGAACGTCGAGAGTCTCCTGCACGAGATGTTCGAGCATTCGGTGCGTCTGCACGAGCCGCTCGCGTGCGTGATGTTCGACCTCGACCATTTCAAATCGGTCAACGACACGTACGGGCATCAGGCGGGCGACGCGGTGCTCCAGCAGCTGGCGGAGATTCTCAAGGCGTCGGCGCGCGAGATCGACAAGGTGGGACGCTATGGGGGAGAGGAGTTCATCGTCCTCCTCCCGGGGACGGTGCTGGACGCCGCGGTGACGTTCGCCGAACGGACTCGTCAGCAGGTGGAGTCACACACCTTCACCTTCGAGGGCGGCTCGATTCGGCGAACGATGAGCTGTGGCGTCGCGGCCATTCCGCATCCGCGCATCGGACATCGCGAGGCGCTGGTGAAGGCGGCGGACGATGCGCTCTACGTCGCGAAGGAGCTCGGGCGCAACCGCGTGGTGCGCTTCGACAGCCCCGAGTTCAACCAGCACAGCGACGCCGTCGATGACCAGTACGCCAACCAGCTCCCCTGACCTCACGCTCGAGTCGTCCACCGAGCGCATCCGTCGCCTCGAGCAACGGATCAAGGAGCTGGAGCACGAGCGGGATCACCTGGTCGCCGTCGTGCAGATCCTGCAGGAGATCTCGGCCTCGCTGCATTTCACCGACGTCCTTCAGGCGATCGCCCGGAAGCTCGGCGAGACGTTCGGCCTCGACCGTTGCTCGATCTATCTCACCGGCGACTCCCAGGACGTCCGCCTCGTGGCGAGCTACGAGGACCCGACGATCCGCAACCTGATCGTCGACCTCAACCGCTATCCCGAGCTCAAGCGTGCCTTCGATTCGGGAGAGACGGTCTTCATTCCCGACGCCACGAACGACCCGATGATGCGCGCCGCCCGCACCGCGCTCGAGCACCGCAACGTGCGGTCGATCATCGTGGTCCCGATTCAGTGGAGGAAGGCCGTGATCGGGGCGATCTTCCTGCGCACCGAGCGCGACGCCGCGCCGTTCTCGGACCGCGACGTTCGGTTTTGCCAGGTCGTCGCGTCGTTGACGGCCAAGGCCCTGCGGAACGCGCATCGGTTCGAGACGCTCCTTCGCTCGGAGCAGGAAAGCGCGGCCGAGGGCGAGCGGCGGCGCTCGGAGCTCCAACGCATTGCGCTCGTGGCGTTCCTGCGCCGGCTTCTCGACCGCTATACCAACAGCGAGGACCACATGTGGGCCGAGACGCTCCTGCCGAAGGTGGCGGACGAGGAGCTGGAGCGGCTGGTCTCGGTGGCGATGGCCGTGATCAACGAGGAGTCGAAGGGGTAAGGCGAGGCGGCGACTCGCGCCGGTCCCGGCGGCGCGCCGTTAGGTGCGCCGCCCATTTTGTGCCTCACGACGTCATACGTTTGCGGGCGGCAGCGCCTTGCCCCGCGGACGCAGCGGCGTCATGATGGTCCTCCTACGGGCGACGGCGTCCGTCCTCCTCCATGGCAGGAGCGACTCCATGCTCTCCCTCTCCCCCTCCCCCTCGCGCGCGATGTCCCTCGTCGCGCTCGCGATCGGTGCCACCGTGGCCGGGTGCGCCGATGACCACGTTGGAATCACCGGGCCGCCTTCCACTCCCCGGGTCGAGTCCTCACGCACGTCCGAAGTACGGCTCGCCGTCAAGGCCCAGGATCGCCACCGCGATGCGCTCCTGAGCGTCCCGGGCGTCGTGGGGACGGCCGTCGGCCTCATGCCTAACGGGCGGCCGGGCGTTCGCGTCTTCGTGACGTCGTCCGCCACCCGGGGGGTGCCGCGCGCGATCGATGGCATCCCCGTCCGCACGGAAGTGACCGGGCTGATCATGGCCCTCAGCGATCCGACAACGAAGCAGCGGCCCGCACCGCTCGGGTTTTCCGTCGGACACCCGGCGATTACCGCCGGGACCATCGGCGCCCGCGTCGTCGATGCGGTGGGAGTCGTCCACATCCTCAGTAACAACCACGTGCTCGCCAACAGCAACGGCGCGACCATCGGGGACGCGACGCTGCAGCCGGGCACCTTCGACGGTGGCACGGCCGCCGATCAGATCGGCACCCTCGCCGCCTTCCGACCGATCGTCTTCACCAGTACGGCGACGAACACGATGGACGCCGCCATCGCGCAGGTGAATGGAAACGACATCGGGTTCGGCACGCCCACCGACGACGGCTACGGCGCGCCGGGCACGACGATCTTCGGCGATGCCAACGGTGATGGTCTCTTCGACGACAAGAACGCCCTGCTCGGGCTTCCGGTGCAGAAGTACGGTCGCACGACGAAGCTGACGAAAGGCGCGATCACCGGCATCAACGCAACTCTGACGATCTGCTACGAGGTCGTGTTCATCTTTTGCACGAAATCGGCGCGCTTCGTCGACCAGCTCATCATCGAGCCGGCCGGGTTCAGCGGCGGGGGCGATTCCGGCTCACTCATCGTCACGGACGACGCCACCAGGAGTCCGGTGGCCCTGCTCTTCGCCGGCAGCTCCACGCAGACGATCGCAAACCGGCTGGACCTGGTGCTCGACTACTTCGATGTGGCGATCGATGGCGGCAACGCGCCCCCTCCTACGCCACTCACCGACATCGCGATCACGAGCGTCAGTGCACCCGCCTCCGTCACCCAGGGGGCCACCGAGAACGTCGTCGTGGCGGTGCGGAACGTCGGCAATCAGGATGTCGCAGCGAGCTTCGACGTGACGCTGGACGACGCGACCGACGGCGTGCGGATCGGAACGCAGAGCGTTGCCGGGCTTGCCGCCGGCGCGAGCACGAACCTCACCTTCCCGTGGAGCACGGCCACGGCATCGCTCGGAGCGCACACGCTGACGGCGACCCACGGGTTCGCTGATGAGAACGCCACCAACGATCAGCGGTCGGCGAGCGCGACGGTCGCCGCGCCCAGCGTCGGCATGCACGTGGGCAATCTCGATGCGTTCCCAATGCGAGGGGCCACGAGCTGGTCGGCAACGGTGGAGATCACCGTCCACGACGCGAATCACGCACCGCTCAATGGCGTGACGGTCGTCGGCCGCTGGAGCCGGTCGGGGTTGAACGCGAACACGTGCACGACGGGCAGCGGGGGCGGCAACGGAACCTGCATCGTGCTCTTCCCGTCGATCTCCCTCGGCGCGGCGCAGATTCGGTACACTGTGACCAGCGTAACGAGGACCGGGTTCACCTATCAGTCCGCCGCCAATCACGATCCCGACGGCAGCAGCAACGGCACGTACATCATTGTCCGGCGGCCCTAAGGCGCCATCGTGAGGCGTCACGCGCTGGCGGTCGGTGTCGTCGCGTTATGCACGCTGACGCGGTGCACCGGCCGCCCCGCGCACGAAGAGGAGGCGAGGGTGCCGTCGAGGACCATTGAAGAGGTGCTGGCGACGCACACCGATTCGCTCATGTCGCTCCCGGGCGTGGTCGGGACGGCCATCGGCCTGTGCGATGGCACCGCGTGCATTCGAGTTCTCGTCGCGGATTCGATGGCAGCGAGCCGGAGGAAGATCCCGAATCGGCTCGAGGGCTACGTCGTGCACGTGGAGGTCAGCGGCGTCCTGCGGCCGCTGCCTCCTGAGGGGCCGGGCCGAACTCCCTGAGACGCGCGCGCGGTCAGCGTCGGCGCCGTCGCGTGCTGCCCAGGAGTGCTCCCATCAACCCCCGCGTGACGACGCCGGCGACGGTGCGCGCGAGGGGAGAGCTGAGCGCCTGCTCCAGGGCGCTCTTCGGCTCGCGCGTCGCGCGTGATCGACCCGCCTTGGTGGCCGTGGGTGGCGCGCCGCTGGCGGCTTGATCGGCGGCAGCCCGCGCGGCGTCAGCGGCACGAGCAGCCAGCATCTCGCGTGCGCTCTCGCGATCGACGGGCGTTGCATACTCCCGGACCTGCGCCGATGCGTTCAGGCGCCGCTGCATCTCCCCCTCGTCGAGCGGGCTCATCTGTGACGCCGGTGGAATCATGTGCACGACGAACGGCTGCGTCGGCGCTCCCTTCGCGTTGAGGACGGTCACCAGCGCCTCGCCGATGCCCAGCGTCGTCAGCGTCTCCTCGACGTCGTAGAACGACGTCTTGGGAAAGGTGCGCGCCGCGGCACGCAGCGCCTTGTCGTCGTCGGGGGTGAACGCCCGCAACGCGTGCTGCACCCGGTTCCCCAGCTGCGCGAGAATATCGGCCGGCACATCCTTGGGGCTCTGCGTGACGAAGAACACGCCGACGCCCTTCGAGCGAATGAGGCGTGCGACCTGTTCCACCTGCTCTCGAAACGCGGTGCTGGATCCCTCGAAGAGCAGATGCGCCTCGTCGAAGAAGAACACCAGCTTCGGCTTCTCGAGATCGCCGGCTTCCGGCAGCGTGTGGTACAGGCGCGCCAGCATCCACATCATGAACGTCGACGAGAGCGCCGGCTTGTCCTGCACATCCCGGAGCTCGAGCACACTCATCACACCGCGGCCATCGGGCGCCAGCTGGAGGAGGTCGTTGAGGTCGAACTCCGGTTCGCCGAAGAACGCCCCGGCGCCCTGTTGCTCGAGCTGCACCATCTCACGAAAGAGGACGCCGACGGTCTGCTTCGACATCCCGCCGTATTCCTCCAGCTCGGCGGCGCCGGCACCTGAGAGGTGCTGGAGCACGGCGCGCAGGTCGTTGAAGTCCAGCAGCAGGAGTCCGCGATCGTCGGCGTACTTGAAGACCATCGCCAGCACCGACGACTGCGTGTCGTTGAGGCCCAGCACCTTCGCGAGGAGGAGCGGTCCAAACGAGGAGACGGTCGCCCGCATCTGCGCCCCGAGCGTGCCGGTGAGACTCAGAAATTCCACTGGATATCCGCTCGGCTTCCACGGGTAGCCGGTGTCGGTCGCGCGCTGCGTCACCCGTGGCGATGCCTCGCCCGGTGCCGCGACGCCTGACACGTCGCCCTTCACATCGGCGAGAAACACCGGAACGCCCGCGGCCGAGAGCTGCTCGGCGATCAACTGGAGCGTCTTGGTTTTTCCGGTTCCCGTGGCACCGGCGATCAATCCGTGGCGATTCATCATCGAAAGCGCGAGTCGCACGGTCGGTTCCGGATGAATGGCCCCGTCGTGCACGATCGAGCCGAGCGTTATCGAGGTCTGTCCCTCAGGAAAGGCGCCGCGACTGGCGGCGAGTACGGTCTCGTCCACTCGGTTGCTCCTGTTCTCGAAGCCAGTCGCCGCCTCCGACCCGCGCGTCGGGGCCACGAGCAGGAACTTACAGGAGGCGGGATGTGTTGGGGAATGCGCCTCGAGGCGCTGTTGACCGCCCCTTGGCCCGAGGGCCACCTTCACGCCAGATTCCCCTCTCTCCCACCCACTGCGCATGCTCATATCCGCTGACGTCAACGCTGCCCTCAACGAGCAGATCGGTCACGAGTTTGCTGCCTCCGTGCAGTACGTGGCGATCGCCGCCCACTTCGATGGCGAGGGGCTGCCGCAGCTCGCGCGGCACTTCTACCGCCAGGCGGTGGAAGAGCGAGATCACGCGATGCGTTTCGTGAAGTACATCGTCGACGCGGATGGCCGAGTGGAGATTCCGGCGATTCCGGCGCCACGCGCCCGCTTTGCCTCGGCGGAAGACGCGGTCCAACTCTCGCTCGAGAACGAGATGACGGTAACGAAACAGATCAATACCCTCATGGATCTCGCCATCACGCGCAACGATCACATCACCCGCAACTTCCTCGAGTGGTTCATCAATGAGCAGCTGGAGGAGGTGTCGAGCATGGACACGCTGCTCCGCATGATCCGCCGCGCGGGAGAGAAAGGGCTCCTGTTCGTGGAAAGTTATCTCTCGCAGCATCGGAAGGTGCACGACGAGGCGCCACCCGTGGAACAGGAGTCATGACGACGCCGCATGACTGAGGGGATGGCGGAGCTATCGGCGCGCGCGGCGACGCTGCGCGAGGAGCTGGAGCGCGCCAACTACGAGTACTACGTCCTCGATCGCCCCGAGATCTCGGACGCGGAGTACGACCGGAAGTTCCGCGAGCTGGTCGAGCTCGAGCGTGCGCATCCGGAGCTTCGCACGCCCGACTCGCCAACCCAGCGCATCGGCGCACCCCCCCAGGGAGTTCTCGCCAAGCACACTCACCTCGTCTCGATGCTCTCGCTGGGCAACGCGTTCGATGATGATGAGCTGCGCGAGTGGACCGATCGGATGGCGCGCATCGCCGGCGATTCGGCGCGCGGAGACTATACCGCCGAGCTCAAGATCGACGGGGCGGCGGTGAGCCTCACCTACGAGGACGGTGTTTTCGTCGTCGGGGCGACGCGAGGCAACGGAACGGTGGGCGAGATCATTACGCCGAATCTGCGGACGATTCGCGACGTGCCGCTGCGACTCCGCACCAACCGCCCACCGCGACGCATCGAGGTTCGCGGAGAGGTGTACTTCCCCTTTGACGCGTTCGAGCATCTCAACGCGCAGCGGGCGTCGGCGGGGGAGTCGCTGTTCGCGAATCCTCGGAACGCCGCCGCCGGCTCCCTGCGGCAGCTCGATCCCTCGATCACCGCCGCGCGGGGGCTGCGATTCTACGGATTCGCGGCGGCGGTCCCGGACGGCGAGCGCATGCCCTTCGCGACCCAGTGGGAGCTGCTCGACGCGCTCGTCGAGTGGGGGGTGCCCGTCGACCCCAATCGGATCCACGCGACCACGCTCGACGAGGTCGTTGGGTTCGTGCGCCAGGTGGAATCGCAGCTTCGCCCGTCGCTCAACTTCGCGATCGACGGCGTGGTGGTGAAAGTGAACGCGTTCTCGCTCCAGGACGAGCTTGGCGTCGTCGGTGGACGGGAGCCGCGGTGGGCGGTCGCGCGGAAGTTCGCGCCCGACATCGCCGTCACGAGGCTCCTCGACATCCAGGTCAACGTGGGTCGCACCGGGGCGTTGAACCCGTTCGCGGTGCTCGAGCCGGTCGAGATCGGCGGCGCGACCGTCAAGCTCGCCACCCTGCATAACGAGGATCTCGTCACGACGAAGGACCTGCGCGTCGGCGATTGGGTGCAGGTGAAGCGGGCGGGAGAGGTCATTCCACAGATCATCGCCCCGGTTCCCGATCGGCGGGACGGCTCGGAGCGGAAGTGGCGGATGCCTCGCAAATGTCCGGCGTGCGGAACCGCTGTCGAGCGCGACGAGGACGGCGTCGCGGTGTACTGCCCCAATGTCGCGTGCCCGGGCCGGCGTCTCGAAGGGCTCGTGCACTTCACGTCGCGGGGCGCGATGGACATTCGCGGCCTCTCCTACGCGCGCATCGAGCAGCTCGTCGCGGCCAATCTCGTCACCGACGTGGCCGACATCTTCGCCCTCACCGTCGACGACCTCGTCTCGCTCGAGCGGTTTGCCGAGAAGAGCGCCGAAAACCTCATCGCCGCCATCGAGGACGCCAGGACGCGACCGTTCTCGCGTCTGCTCAACGGGCTGGGCATCCGCCACGTCGGGGCGGGCGCCGCTCAGTTGCTGGCGCGGCACTTCGGATCGCTCGACGCCCTCGCCAGCGCGACGGAGGCGGACATTCTTTCGGTGCACGGCATCGGGGAGGCGACCGCACACGCGGTCGTAGCGTACTTTCAGAATCCGACCACACGCGAGCTCGTCAAGAAGCTTCGCAAACGGGGCGTGCTGCTCGAGGAGCCTCGCGCTCGGGTGACGAGCGGTGCCCTCGCGGGGAAGACGGTCGTCATCACTGGAACGCTGCCCTCGCTGTCCCGTCAGCAGGCGTCGGAGCTCGTGGAAGCGAACGGCGGCCGGGTAGCGGGCTCGGTATCCAGGAACACGGACTTTCTCGTGGCGGGTGACGCCGCCGGCAGCAAGCTCGACAAGGCCAGGTCGCTCGGTGTCGAAGTGATCGATGAAGCCGAGCTCTTGCGCCGCATTCGCGACTCAGCGTAGGAATTCCACATGCCTTCGTTCGATCTCACCGGACATCAGATGGTGGCGCTTAGCCGCCCTTCGCTCGCCGCGCTTCGCACGGCGCTCATTCGCGACGCCGGACCATCGGCCGCGGCGTACCTCCAGGAGGCGGGATATGCGGGAGGCGAGACCCTGTTCGCCTCGTTCCGCCACTGGTTGGGCACGCGCGGGCTCCCCGAGCCCGAAGAGCTCGGGGTCGAAGAGTTCGAGCAGCACGCCTCGGCCTATTTCCGCGATGCCGGATGGGGCTCGCTCCGAATCGGCTCGCTGCGCGACGCGGTCGCCACGCTCGATTCAGCCGACTGGGGCGAGGCCGACCCCGACGCGGGCCTCGACCATCCGGGCTGCCACTTGTCGACGGGGATGTTCGCCGACTTCTTCGGTCGAATCGCCGATGCGCAGATCGCGGTGCTCGAGGTGGAGTGTCGCTCGATGGGCGACAAGCGCTGCCGCTTCCTGCTCGGGAACCACGCGGTGATGTCGCACGTGTACGAGCAGATGGGAGCGGGCGCGGCGTATGAGGAGGCTGTAGAGAATGTGTGATTGCGGACTGCAGATTGCGGATTGCGTGTGACGGTGTGCCGCAATCGCCGAGGGCTCCGAGGTCGCAACTCGGAGCCCTCGGTCTTCACCGCCGCCTGCGTTCGCAATCCGCAATCCGCACTTCCGCAATCACCTGTCCTTCAATGCGTCCGCGTACTCCGGCCTGATAACCAGCTCTCCATCCACCAGCACTTCCCGATCCCACGGGAGAATGATCAGCGACTCCGTCTCGAGGGCGGCGAAGTCGGGGGCGTAGCTGCCGGTGCGGAAGCCGACGGCCGTGCGCACGTCGGCAGCGCCGGCGTTCACGATCGCGGCGACGGCGAGCCGGAGCGTGTCGCCCGAATCGCACGTCTCGTCGACGACGAGGACGTGCTGACCGACGACGGCGGCCGGAGCCGCGCCCAGGATGGCGGGAGTGTCGCGCGGCTCGTCAGCGCCGAACCGCCGGCTCACGATCATCGAGTGAAAGTCGACGTCGAGGATGGCGGCGATCACCGCGCCCGGAATGACGCCGGCGTTCGCGATCCCGACGACGATGTCGGGGTTGTAGGCGCGGGCGACCTTCAGCGCGAGGGCTCGGGAGAGCTCGCCGAAGAGTGGCCACTCGACCTCGAGGATGCCACGGGCGGGATCGCTGGTGACGCGTCGAGGACTCATGCGGCAGGTGCTCCGGGTGACGGTTAGGCGGCGGCAGTCTGGGGCCGACGTGATGCCCGACACCATCGTGGCGGCCACCGAAGCGTAAGCTACGCAAGCGCTTCACGGCGCGGGAGCGCGGTTGCCGGCCGCGCGGCCCATCGGTAACTTTGCGGGGCAGCGGAG
Source organism: Gemmatimonadaceae bacterium (assembly GCA_025931335.1). Classification (GTDB taxonomy): domain Bacteria; phylum Gemmatimonadota; class Gemmatimonadetes; order Gemmatimonadales; family Gemmatimonadaceae; genus JAICNG01. The sequence continues at coordinate 41,716 of JAICNG010000017.1, forward strand.
CGGTCTGGCGCATACCCTGCAGGTCCACTCGCGCGCTCGGACATCCGCCGTGCACGTTCTCATCGCCCCGTATCCCATGTCCTGGTGGCGCCGTGTCTTCGGCGGGAACTCCGAGCATATCAGGCCGAAGCGCATCGACTACCTCACCGAGGCGCTCGCGCTCGAGCGTCAAGGTGACTTCGACGCCGCGCTGACGTCGTACCGTCTGGCGCTGCGGGATCAACCGAACGATCCGCGCATCCTCCAGAACATGGCGATCGCGTTCTCCAAGACGGGCCAGCTCGACGACGCGGTGCGCTCGTATCGTCGTGCGCTGGAGCTGGACCCACAGCTCTCCGGTGCACACTACGGTCTCGCCTATCTCCTGCTCAAGCGCGGCGACCTGGGCGGCGCACAGCGCCATCTGCACGCCTTCCTGTCCAACCCACCCAAGAGCGCCGAAGCGGACCGGTGGGTGCGGCACGCGCAGCAGACGCTCGACCAGCTCGCGTCGAACGATGGCTCCGCGGACCCCGCGCGGGAGCTCGAATAACGCGTGGGTGAGGTTCTTGCGGTCGTCAGCCAGAAGGGCGGCGTCGGAAAAACGACCACGGCGGTGAATCTCGCCGCGGCGTTCGCTCGCCGCGGATTGAAGACGCTGATCGTCGATGCGGACCCGCAGGGCGCCGTGCGATACGGCGTCGGGCTGCGACGCGGCCACGCGGTGCACGGTCTCTCCGACTACCTCAACGGCGCGAAGTCGCTTCGGGAGATCGTGCTCCCGACCGCGCTCCCCTGGATGCGCGTCGTGCTGGCGGGGAACGTGAGCCACGAAGTCGACCAGCGTATGTATCACGAGCTGCTCACCGAGACCCCGCTGCTACCGCAGCTGTTCGAGGAAGCGCGAAAGCGATGTCACGTCGTGCTCGTCGACACGCCCCCCGGGCTCGGTGACATCGTGCGCAAGGTGCTCGAGGGAAGCCAGCACGTCATCGTGCCCCTCCAGTGCGAGCCGCTCGCGCTGCAGACGACGCCCCAGATTCTGCGCGGGATTCAGGACGTCATCGCGGTGAACGAGGACCTCACGCTGGACGGTCTCGTGCTCACGATGTACGACGCGACGAACGCCGCCTGCGTGCGCGTGGCCGAGTATGTCCGGCAGCACCTGCCGCGGAACATGGTGTTCGACGTCATGGTGCCTCGCACCGCCGCGACCGCCGATGCGTTCGCGGCGGGACAGCCCGTGGTCCTGCGGGATCCGGCCGACGCGGCATCGCAGGCCTACGTCAACCTGGCCACGATCATGGCGGAGCGGCTCTCGTGAGGCGGCGAGGGCTGCTGTGCGGGGTGGTCGCGATCGCCGGAGCGTACGCGTGCGCCGAGGTGGGAACCGATCCCGAGGTGCCCGTGGCGATCGAGATCGACGCACCAATGCTCCCCGCGATCGCCGAAGGCGACAGCCTGCGCGACACGCTGGGCGTGGTGCAATCCATCGTGGCTCGCGCGTTCAACTCACGGAACGAGGTCATTCCCGGCGCCCCGATCCGGTTTTTCGCGCTCCGAAACGACTCCGCCATCATCGCCGTCGACAGCGCCACTGGCACGGTCGCCGGTCTGCGTACCGGCGATGCCGACGTGGTCGCCCAGGTCGCCGGGCTTCAGTCGGTGCGGCTTCCCGTGCGGGTGACACCCGCGCCGGACACCGTATACGCCGTGTCGCCGCTCGTCGACAGCGTGCTATTCAACCTCGCCGACGACACCGCGCGCGCGCTCGTGGTGGCGGTGGCACGCCGAGCCACGGTGAACGGCACGGACACGCTGCTCCGCGTTCCCCTCTGGCGGGTGCGCTACACAATCGTCGACCCGCCGGACCTCGCGACGAACACGGACACGACTCGCGTGTACATGGCGAATGCGGCGAACCGCCTGTCGCGTGTCGATACGACCGACGCCACCGAAGGCGCCCGCCGCCAAATTCGATTTCCGCTGGCCGTGGTGAGTGACACGGCCCGCCGTACGTTCGTCACGGAGGTCTGGGTGCTGCGCGCCAACGGATCACCCCTTCCCGGCTCGCCCCTGCTCTTCACGACCGTGATTCGTCCTCGCTGATTCCGCCGTCTCTGGGAGACGTCCCTCATGGCTACCGCAGTCGATACCCGCCGGATCGTGAGTGGCGGCCCGCGCCCCACGCCCGGAACGCTCGCCCAGCTCTTTTTCGACGCGGTCGAGCGCTATGACAAGCCGGACGCGCTTCAATCGAAGGTCCACGGCGCATATCAGCCGGTCTCCCATCGCACGCTGGCCACGCGGGTGCGGCACGTCGGGCTCGGGCTGCGCGCATTGGGGATCGAGCGCGGCGCACGGGTGGGCATCCTCTCGGAGAACCGACCGGAGTGGGCCATCGCCGACTACGCCTGCCTCACGACGGGGCTCGTCGACGTCCCCGTGTACCCCACCCTGCCGGCGGAGCAGATCGCCTACATCCTGAAGGACGCCGGTGTGGTGGCGCTGTTCGTGTCGACCGACGTGCAGGCGGCCAAGGTCGCCGAGGTGCGGCCGCTTCTTCAGGCGCTTCGCCACGTGATTGGATTCGGCGACAAGACCTGGCCCGGGGTCGATCTCACCTTCGACGCGCTGGAGACACGGGGAAAAGACGCTCCGTCGGCGCCGTCCCCCGACCGTTATCGCGCGGAGGCGCTCACCGCGAAGCCGGATGACCTCGCGACGCTCATCTACACGTCCGGGACGACGGGAGAGCCGAAGGGCGTGATGCTCACGCACGACAACTTCTACTCGAACGTCTCCGTCTGTGCCGACGTGCTGCCATTCCGGAACGACGTCGCGCTCAGCTTCCTGCCGCTGTCGCACGTCTTCGAGCGGATGGGCGACTACCTGATGATGGCGTGTGGCGTCTCGATCGCCTACGCGGAATCGATCGACACGGTGCCGACGAACATGCAGGAGGTTCGCCCGACGGTCATGATGGCGGTGCCTCGTCTGTACGAGAAGATGTACTCGCGCGTGCTCGAGAACGCGCTCGCCGGAGGGCAGGTCAGGAAGCGCATCTTCTTCTGGGCGCGCGGCGTGGCCGACAAATGGGCAGACGAGATGCTCGCCGGCCGGACGCCGCGTGGCCTGCTGGCGTTCGCCTATCGCGTGGCGCAGAAGCTCGTGTTCTCGAAGCTCAAGGCGCGCACCGGGGGGCGCATGCGCTACTTCGTGTCGGGGGGAGCGCCGCTCGCGCCGGAGATCAACAAGTTCTTCTATGCCGCCGGCCTCACGATTCTCGAGGGCTATGGGCTCACCGAGACGTCGCCGGTGATCGCGGTGAACACGCCGCAGCACTTTCGGATCGGGACGGTGGGCCGGCCGATTCCGGGCGTGGAGGTCGCGATCGCCCCGGATGGCGAGATTCTCACCCGCGGCCCGCACGTGATGAAGGGGTACTACAACAAACCCGAGGCAACTCGTGAGGCGATCGACGCCGACGGCTGGCTCCACACGGGCGACATCGGAGAGCTCCGCGATGGGTTTCTCGCGATCACCGATCGCAAGAAGGACATCATCGTGACGGCGGGAGGGAAGAACATCGCGCCGCAGCCGATCGAGAACATGATCAAGACCAACAAGTACGTCTCCCAGGCGGTCGTCCTGGGCGACAAGCGCAGGTTCCCGATCGTGCTCGTGGTGCCGAACTTCGAGCACCTGGAGAAGTGGGCGAAGATCAAGAACCTCCTGTGGACCGACAGGCGGCAGCTGATCAACCTGCCCCTGGTGCAAGCGAAGATGGAGAAGGAGGTCCTACGGAAGCTCTCCGGTCTTGCGTCTTTCGAGACCCCGAAGAAGGTTGGGCTCCTCGAGCACGACTTCTCGATCGAGAGCGGTGAGCTGACGCCGTCCCACAAGGTGAAGCGCCGTGTCATCGAAAAGCGCTATGCGGACCGCGTCGACCGCCTGTACCAGGAGGAAGACGCCACGGCCGCTTGAGTTAGTGGCCCGGGAACGGGGACGAGCCACGGCATACTTGCTGCACTTCGAACGGGTGCACGATGGACCATAACCGGAGCATGATCATGCGCAGGACGGTGTTGGCACTGGCGCTGCTCGCGACGCTTCCCGCGTGCAGCCTGTTCCGTAAGGCGAAGCTGACGGATTCGACGCCGGCGCACACCCCCGCTCAGAACTCCACCCCGTTCGGGGAGTGGGTTCTGTTCACCGATCCGAATCAGACCGCGTTCGTTGGGGCACGCCGCGTGGACCTCAGTCTCACGCCCTCCAGCTTCCGCATGGTCGCGACCTACCCCGCGGGTGATCAGGTGGTCATCACGGGGCCCGCGTCGATCACGCCGAGTGGGCTGCTGACCCTGATGCCGCAGAGCACGACCGCGATGGCGTCGGGCGGACGGCCGCCGATCCTGGCCGGGCAGACGATTCAGGTCCTGGCGAGCGCGGCGGACAACACGATGGTGTTCGCGTCGCCGGAAGGGATGAACCCGACACCGACCTCGGTATGGCACCGCGTCGCCAAGGCGCGTGAGGCGGGCCAGGTGCCGGTGCCCGCGAGGACGGCCGGGACGGATTCGCTGTAGGAGCCAAGGGGTCGAGGGGCTCCAGGGGATCAAGGGGATCGGAGGGCGCGCCCCTCGATCCCCTTGATCCCTTGGATCCCCTCGACCCCTCTAGCTTCTCCGCAGCGGTACCCCCTCCGTCGTCTCCAGCCGCTTCGCGGCAACCCAGTCGTGGCCGTCCCGCGCCAGCTCCTCGAGGTCGGACGGCATCGCCGCGCCAACCGGGGCAACCAGACGGCCGTACTGGCGAAGCGCCCGCGCTGCCGCCTCTGCCTGCGCCGCATGGCGCGCATCGAGCGCGATCCCTCGTGTCGCGCCGGGGCGAATCGGAATCGATCCGTCAGTGCGCACGAGCGAAATGCCATTGCCACTCGTCAGCGCCACCGTCGTGTTGAGCACGAGGAGCTCCACGCCTTCGGCCACGCTGCGGAGCGCGGGCGCGGCATGGCCCCAGTCGCCCGCGAGCACGACGAACCCGCCCGGCGCCGTTAGGTCGAGCAGCGCGGCCACCCGCATCGCCATCCCCTCGTCCCCCGAGGGATCGGGGAGCGGAGTGGAATCGGGGATCGGCGTCGTGCCGTCGCGGGTCTGAAAATCGACGATGCCATCGCGAATGGGATAGCGCGCGCTACACGAGGGGCACCCGAGCAGCCCGCGTCGAATGTCGCGCCCCACCATCTCGAGCGTGGAGGCGACCAGCCACGTAAACTCGTGGGGACGCGGGCAGCGCAGCGACTCTACGAGCTCGATGAACATGGCTCCTCGTCAGGCCGGGGAGAGACGAAGCTCATCGATGTTGACATCGACGGGCCGGGTGACGGCGAACAGGATGGCGTCGGCGACGGCGCCCGCCTGGAGCATGCGATCGCGGGCAACGAGATGCGTCTCGGGCGAGCCCTGCACGACATCCCAGAGCGCGGTGTCGGTGGGGCCGGGAGACACGAGCGTCGTCCGGACCCCGCTGCCCCGCAGCTCCTCCCGGAGCACCGCATGCAGCGCGCGCAACCCGAACTTGCTCGCCGAGTAGGCACCATTCTCGGGATAGATGGCACGGTCGGCGACCGATCCGACCGACACGACGTGACCGCGTCCTCGCGAACGCATCTCGGGAAGGAAGGTGCGCGTCACAACGAATGGGGCCACCAGGTTCGCTTCGATGAGCGCGGCGAACTGCGCCGGCGCGGTCTCGTCGACACGGGCCAGCTGGAACGCGCCGGCGGCGTTGACGAGCACATCGGGGGCGCCACCGAGCTCGTCGACAATGCGCGCGGTCGCGCGGGTGAGCGAATCGCGGTCGGTGACGTCACACGGAATCGCGATGGAGTCGTGGCCAATCTCGCGGACCACCTCCTGCAGCGTTTCCTTCCCTCGGGCGAGCAGCGCGACGCGCGCGCCGGCGCCGGCCAGCCTCTCCGCGGTGGCGCGGCCAATCCCGCGCGAGCCGCCCGTGACGACCGCCGTGCGTCCGGCGAGGGGCGCAGTCACCGCAGCGGCGTGGAGCTGCCATGCGCCAGCTGGAGGAACTCATCGCGCGTCCTGGCATCGGATCGGAACGAGCCGCGCAGCGCGCTCGTGATCGTCTTCGAGTTCTGCTTCTCGACGCCGCGCATCATCATGCACAGGTGGTACGCCTCGATCACGACGCCCACGCCGCGGGGGGCGAGGACATCCTGGATGGCCTGGGCGATTTGCTCGGTGAGCCGCTCCTGCACCTGAAGACGACGCGCGAAGACCTCGACGATGCGCGGGAGCTTCGACAGCCCCACGATGTGCCCATCCGGGATGTAGGCGATGTGGGCCTTCCCGAAGAACGGAAGCAGATGGTGCTCGCACAGCGAATACAGCTCGATGTCACGAACCATCACCATGCTCTCGTGCGCCTCGGCGAACACGGCGTCGCCGACGACCCGATCGACGTCGAGCGCATACCCCCGCGTGAGCCAGGTGAGCGCGTTGGCGACGCGGGCGGGGGTGCGCAGGAGCCCCTCGCGCGTTGGATCTTCGCCCACCAACTCGAGGATGCGCCGCACCAGCGACTCGAACTCGACGTTATGCGCCGGGCCCGGGTCGAGGTCGAGGCCCGCGTCGAATTCGGCGAGCTCGAGAGGGCCCGGGTCCACGCGTCGGTCACTGAGTGCCGTGGGAGTGGCTTTCGCGCGTCGCGCGTTCGCGCGCGAACGCGAGTTTCGTCGTTGAGACACGAAGCGATCGGGGTGTGGCGTGATTCGCGATGGCGGCGAGCGGGGACATCCGGGACAGCTTGAGTCGACCGCGGTGCACCTCTAACTTGACGCACGCTTCGCCGCAGGCATGACCCCTATCTGGATGGCTCACATTTGAAAGTCAAGCTTCTCCTCGCTGCCATCCTGCAGGGTGCATCGAGCGCGTGGTCGGCGGTCTGGACGTTCCCCAGCATTCTGTTCAGCGCGTTCATGATCGCCTGGGGGGCGGAAGCGGCGCAGTTCATGATCTCGCAGGGGCTCGCCCTCGCGATTCTCGCGTGGCTGCAGACGCTCCCCGAGTTCGCGGTCGAAGCGGTGATCGCGTGGGAGGCCGGCAACGATCCGGTGCAGTGCTTCGTCGCGAATCCTCCCGTCGGGTGCCATTCGCATCTCGCGATCGCGAACTACACGGGCGCCATCCGCCTGCTCATCGGCCTGGGATGGCCGATGATTTACTTCGTGGCGGCGTTCTACCGCCGGAAACAGGGCGCGGCGCTTCGCGCGATTCAGCTCGAGGACGAGCACTCCGTCGAGGTGCTCGCCACCATCCCCCCGGTCCTCTACTTCTTCTGGGTCTGGTACAAGGGCTCGCTCGGCCTGGTCGATGCCGCCGTGCTTATCGTAATGTACGTGGGCTACCTCGCCATCCTCTGGCGATTTCCGCCACAGGAGCAGGAGAACCTCGCCGATGCGCCCGCGCCCGCGCGCTGGGCGTACACGCGACCTGGGGCGTGGCGCCATGCCACGATCATCGGCTTTTTCGCCGTGGGCGGCTTGCTGCTGTACTTCACCGCGCATCCATTCCTGACCTCGATGCTCGCGCTGGCGATGTCGCTGGGCATCAGCCAGTTCGTCTTTGTCCAATGGGTAGCGCCGTTCCTCAGCGAGTTCCCGGAGAAGGTGTCCGCCTTTGCATGGGCACGCCGCGTCACGCACGCGCCGATGGGGCTCATGAACATGCTGTCGAGCAACGTGAACCAGTGGACGGTGCTGGCGGCGATGATCCCGATCGTGTTCTCCATTGCCCGCGGTGAGCCGTCGGCGTTGCCGTTCGATGGCGAGCAGCGGATGGAGATTCTGCTAACGATCATGCAGAGCGTCGTCGCGGTGCTGCTGCTGTCGAACATGCGCTTCGAGTGGTGGAATGCCACGCTGCTCTTTACGCTGTGGCTCCTGCAGTTCCTTCGCGCGACCTGGCGCGAGGAGATCACCGTGGTGTACGCGGCGTGGGCGGTGGGACTGCTCATCTGGTTCGTGATGCGGCCGCCGGAAGCCCCGAGAGTATTTTTCCGCATGATGCGGCGCGGCCCTCGCAACGCGTCATAATGAACGAGCCCCGCCTTTCGGCGGGGCTCGCACAGTGGGGAACGAAGAGGATTTTTGAAGCCCATCCGAATGTATGAGGTCCTCACCACACCTCCGCCTTCCCCGCACTGGGGCGTGACGTCCGCGTGAATATCGAACCCACCCGAGTGGACTTGTTGGCTCAAAAATTAGAGCTCTCCGTCCCTTTCGAGACTATCGACGCCGCACCCTGCGTTGCCGCAACGGCGCGCCATCGCTAGTCATTTGCCAATCTAGAGACGACTCAGAGGCCAGTCAATCACAATGGACGTCTGGATGATCGCCGCCATCGCGATGCTCGTGGTCTGGGGCGTCGGCACGTTCGCATTCGCGGGCCCGGGCTGGATTCATCTGCTCCTCACCCTCGGCCTCTCGATACTCATTTGGCGGATCGTCGTCCGCGGGGTGCCTGACGAGCCGCGGCGTCGCGAGCGGCGGTGATCGATCCCACCAGCGCGGCATCGCGGCCGGCCACCGCGGTGGCCGAGCAGCCGCTGCCCGAACGGAGTCTGCAGGGTCACCGCGTGCTCGTCACCGGCGCCGCGGGGTTCGTCGGGATGCACGTGTGCCACCAGCTCACGCGGCGCGGCGCACGCGTGCGGGGGCTGGTCCGATCGCCGGCGAAGGCGGCGGAGCGCCTTGCGCCGATGCCGGTGGAGCTTCACGTCGGCGACCTGCGCGACGCGACCGTGGTGCGCCGCGCCATACAGGGATGCGACGCGGTGGTCCACCTCGCGGCCGTCGCGATCGAACGACACGGCCAGACCTATGAGGATGTCAATGCCAGAGGGACGGAGCATGTGCTCGACGCCATGCGAGCTGGTGACGTTCGGCGGCTGGTGCACATGTCGCAGAACTTCGCCGCCAGCACCTCGCCCCATCGCTTTCTGCGCAGCAAGGGAATGGCCGAGGACGCGGTGCGGGCCAGCGACACCGAGTGGACGATCCTCCGGCCGTCGGTCATCTTCGGCCGCGAAGATGAGTTCGTGAATGTGCTCGCACGACTGGTACGGCTGTCACCGCTCGTCTACCCGCTCCCCGGCGGCGGTGCCTCGCGCTTTCAACCCGTTGCCGTGGACGATGTGGCATCCGTCGTCGCGGGAGCGCTCGAGAACAACGCCACGGTCGCGAGATCCTATGGGCTGGGTGGACCGGCGCGGCTCACGCTGCGCCAGATGGTCGAGCGCGTGCTCGTGGCGATGGATGCCAAACGTTTACTGCTCCCCGTACCAACCACGGTGCTTCGTCCTCTCGTGGCCATGGCGCAGCGATTGCTACCGAATCCTCCCGTGACGACGGAATTGCTGGATCTGCTGGCGGTCGACAACGTCGTGGACGGGAACGCGCTGCGCGAGATATTCGGCATCCTGCCGACACCCTTCGCGCCCGAGGAGCTGGTGTACCTCGCGGACATCACGGCGCGGGACGCTCTTCGAGCCCTGCTTGGCCGCTGAGCGATGCGGGATGTGCCATGTGAATTCGTCGCGATGCGCGGGCGATCTCCGACGATGAAGATCGTGCGCTCGAGGCACGTGCGGTTCACGGACGGCCCATGATCGCAGTACACCAGGAAGCGAATCTCGACCGGTTGGCGGCGCTCATCGACGCGGCGGCCTCGCGCGCCGACGATCGCGCCGCGCTGTTCGATTTCATCCTCGCGATCGGCGACCTGTGGGATCGCCTGGGGCTTCGCGACCCCTTCGTCGATGCACAACTGAGTGACACGCAGAGCCGCGTGCGCCTGGCGCAGGCGGCCCGCGATGGGGCACGCGAGACGGACCAGGAACGGGAGCGCCTCGCGTTCTACGCGCTGCGCACGCTGGCCGCGTTGCAGACCGTCATCGAGGAGTGGCGACGCCGGCCCGCTCTCCGCACCGCTTGGGTGAACCGTTAGGCAGGGGGCGGCGCGGCGCCCGCGTCGAAACGCGGGCCGGCACCGCTGTCCTCCAGCCGCTCCACATCGGGTGGCTCGTGCGCATCGCGCTCGCGCAGCGGCGCTGGATCATCGACGACGACCTGCACCGCAAGGGCGCCTTCGGTCGCGGACCGGCCGTTCGTGTCGTCGCGCAGCCGCTCGACCCGGTCGCGTATGGCGTCGGCTTGATCCGCGTCCCGCCCCACCAGCAGCAGCCGGTACTGCGTTCGCCCCGATGAGGCGATGAGGTCGGACTTTCGGAACTCGTGACACAGTCCGAAGGTGAAGCGCCGTGACGCGGTCTCGTCGCCCCCCTCGACGAAGATCCGAATGGTCCGCACCCGCCCGCCGTGGCGCGCGGCACGCCGCTCCTCCCAGTCGCGAACGAGCCGGAAATAGAGCAGGCTCGGCAGGCCCGTACCAGGGTCCGTCAGCGTGCGTAGCAGCAGTCCGTTCTCGAGCTCGTTGTCGACGGTCATGAGCCTCTGGAGACAGTCGGTTCGTCACCCCGGAATTGCAGGATGCCTGCCAGATGGGGCTCACCGTTAGGTCGAGCGCGCATGGCGGGGCCGCGAAGGATTCCCGGCACCGGAAACAGTTGTGATGTTCGTCACGCGCGGGCATTAACCCTGCAGACGTGCCCTCGACCCGTGCGGGAATGCGCGGCTACGGACTCCCGCGGTCCGGGACAAGCGACGGCTGGAGGTTGGCTGTGGGGTATCGCGAGTTCGTCGACGACGCTGGAACGAGATGGCGAGTATGGGACACGTATCCGGTCGCGGCAAACACACTGCGTTCCGTGTCGCCCGGCTACGCTGAGGGATGGCTCACCTTCGAGTGTGAAGGCGAGCGACGCCGGCTCGCCCCCATTCCGCCCGACTGGGATCACGCCAGCGGGCATCTCATCGAGCACTGGTGCGCACGGGCTCTGCGAGTCCGGGGATCCCTGCGCGAAGAACCTCCAACGGAGACTCGCCACTCGTGCGGCACGGTTCAGCCTTCATCGTGCAACGAGCCCTGACAGCGGTATCACAGAGAGCACAGAGACGCACACAGAGACTCACAGAGGAACTGCAACTGCGAGGGCTTTTAAAGGTTCTTCGCGGTTCGAGACTGGCTGAAACCTGACTGCGGTCCCCAAGCGGCCACGGACTGCCGGGAACGGCGA
>JAICNG010000169.1 GCA_025931335.1 Gemmatimonadaceae bacterium
GAAGGGGCTGAGCTATTCCGGTGTGAAGGGGAAGATCCGGCTCGAGTAGAGTGGGTCAGGGGCCAAGGGCCAGGGGCCAGGGGCCAACCCAACATTCCCAAAACCAGACCCAAGAACATACACGAGAGGCGTTCGTGCCGATGGCCGGCACGAACGCCTCTCGGCGTTCGGTGTTCTCGTTAGGTGCTGCCGGCGGTCAACGGGGCGCAGGCGACGAGGCGGCTCGCGGAGCTCGAGTCGTGCACGTCGACGTAGAACTCGCCGCTGTTGGGCGTCGTGAAGGGGAGCGTGATGGTGATGTCACCGCGCCCGTCGTTCCCGACGACGACCGGGGTGTACAGCTCCGGCGAGCCAATGACGCCGCGATCGTTGCCGCAGGAGCCGAGGTGGATGTGCCACGCGTGCGTGGAGCCGGGAGCGGCGCCGAAAATTGAGAGCATGGCGCGCGTCTCCACCGAGCTGGCGCCGCGCATCATGCTGGCGCGCCCGCCCAGTGTGACCGTGGTCGCTCCGGTAATCGCCGCGGAGTCGCGCGCGGCGACGGGGGCGAGCGTAGCGATCCACCGCGAATCGAGAACGACGTCGCCGGTGTCGACTTCCACCTGTCTTTGCGCGCACGCCACCAACGCGGCGGCGGTGGCCGTGAGCAGGATCCGAGTGTAGCGCATCGATGCCTCCCGGGGGGACAGGGGAGATCGCTGCATAGGTAGGGCCAGGGTGCTCGCTCGAGGTGCTCGAGGTGCTCGAGGTGCTCTAGGTGCTCAGGGTGGACACATCAATAGTTGCTCATATATTTGTGGGATGGCTTCCCTCCTCCACCGGGCTGCGCCGCTATTCGCCGCGCTCGCCGATCCCACCCGGCTCGCCATACTCGACCGGCTGCGGTCGGGGGAGCGCAGCGTCAACGAGCTCTGTGCTCAGACCGCGGCTAGTCAGTCCCTGATGTCATTCCACCTCAAGACGTTGCGGGATGCTGGGCTCGTCTTTGCGCGCAAGGAGGGCCGAACGGTCTGGTACGCGCTGGATCCGAGCGGAGTGTCGAGGCTCGAACGGCTGGTGGTTCTCCTTCAAGGCGGGGCCGATGCCGTAGCGGAGGCCTCGACGCTGGCGGATCTCGAGGTTTGCATGGAATACATCAACGAACGTTGATGTGTACTACGAGCGCTCCCTGTGCCGTCGCTCCAGGGAAGCGTCGACAACCCCGCCAACCAGCACCGCGAGCGCCGACAGGAAGAACCAGATCAGGAGCGCCATCACCGTCCCGATCGCGCCGTAGAGCCGGCTGTAGTCGCGGATGCTGCCGAGGTACAGGCTGAACAGCGCGGTCGCGAGGGCCCAAAGGAGCGTCGCGACGCCGGCGCCGACGAACGCTTCCCAAACGCCGCCCCGGCGTCCTCGATCGGGGAGAAAGTAGAACGCGAGCCAGAGCGCGATGAGCGGCAGCGCCGCGGCCAGAGGCCATCGCACGACATCCCAAACCTGCGACAGCCCGAGCGCGCGCAGCGCGGTGACGCCGCCGACGACGATGAGCGTGCAAAGGACGATCAGCACCGAGCCGACCGCGAGGATGGACAGCGCGAGCGCGCGCCGGCTGAGCCATCCGCGCCCTTCGGAGACCCCGTGGACTCGGTTGAGGGCTTCGGTGAGCGCGGCAATGCCGCTCGATCCTGCCCAGAACAGCACGAGCGCGCCGAAGGAGAGCATTCCCGGCCGGCGCTCGGCGGCGAGCTCCGCCATGAAGCGGTGGAGAAAGGCCGTCGCGTCGGGCGGCGTGAGCGTGAGAACGATCGTCGTTATGCGGGCGAAAGCCGCATCGCCTCCGATGAACCCGGTGAGGGCGAAGACGATCAGCAGCGCGGGGAAGACGGAGAGGAAGTAGAAGTACGCCATCTTCGCCGCTTCGCCGATGAAATCGTGAACAATGAGGCGCCGAGCGATGTCACGGCCCAGTGGGGGCAGGCGCTCGAGCTGACGTGCGACGATCGGATGCAGAGCGAGAGGGGATCGGGTTGAGTGGAAATGGCCGTCCCGTTAGTTTGCACGCTCGGGGCCAGGTAGCTCAGTTGGTAGAGCAGCGGACTGAAAATCCGCGTGTCGGCGGTTCGATTCCGTCCCTGGCCATGACGCAGCACAGCACTCGTTGGCAGGCGCGGCTAGTCGCGCGACCCCCTAGGTGAGGAGTCGGCGATAGCCGCGCTTGGGGTTTTTGGGGGAGGAGACGCCCACGGTATCGGCGTTCGGAAGGATTGAAGCTCGAGGCGGCCGAGGAGGTCCGCGACGAGCCGTTGGACCATCGACGATATGGGGCCGTGGCGCAACGTGCGCTGGGCGTGGGCCCGGCGTCGGACAAGGCGGAAATGCCGATTCCGAAGCCGGAAGGCGGGGCACCGGGCTGAGCCGGCGACGCCGCTAGTCCCGCTCCTCCACCGCGGCCGATTGTGACTCCACCACGCGGTCACGCCGCGCCATCCGCCTACGCAGGGCGTCCCGTCGCGTTTCCGCGCGATCGTCGGCCCGCTTCGCGTTGTCGGTCGCGCCGCTGCTGCTGATGAAGCCCGCGAGCGCACGCACGGTCGGGAAGCGGAACAGGTCGGTGATCGACAGATCGGGCTTGATCGCGTCACGCATGCGACGGTGCGCCTGCACCGCCAGCAGCGAATGGCCTCCCAGATCGAAGAAGTTGTCCTGAGCGCCGACGCGGGGGATGTTCAAGAGCTCACGCCAGATCTCGGCGATAACCCGCTCGACGTCATGCTCCGGGGGGACGAAGACAGCCGCGATGGGGGCGACGGCCTCGTGTGGAGCGGGCAGTGCCTTCCGATCCACCTTCGCGTTCGGTGTCTGCGGAAAGGCATCCATCAGGATCACGTGCGACGGCACCATGTACTCGGGGAGCGCGCCGCGCAGTCGTTCGCGCATCGCGTGCGCGTCGGCCGCCCCGGTGTCGCGCGGGACGACGTACGCGACGAGGCGCCGGTCACCGGGAGCATCCTCGCGCGCGACGACAACCGTCTCACGCACCGACGGGTCGTCCGACAGCGCCGCCTCGATCTCGCCGAGCTCGATGCGATAGCCCCGGACCTTCACCTGGTGATCGAGGCGTCCAAGAAACTCGATCGTCCCGTCGTCGCGGTATCGCGCCAGATCGCCGGTGCGATACATCCGCGCGCCGTTTCCCTGGAACGGGTCGGGCACGAAACGCTCCGCCGTGAGCTCGGGACGGCCGTGATACCCGCGCACAACGCCCGCTCCGCCGATGAACAGCTCACCGGGAACGGCGACGGGCACCGGCTGCATGTTCGCATCGAGCACGTACATCGCGGTATTCGCGATGGGCTTGCCGATCGGCACGCTTCCCCGGATCCCGTCGAGCGTGTAGCTGGACGACCAGATCGTCGTCTCGGTGGGCCCGTACATGTTGAGGATCGGCCCGTTGACCAGCTCGCGCAGCTCAGTGGCGAGCGACAACGGGAACGCTTCGCCGCCGATGAGTAAGGTCTCGAGCGAGCCTAACGCCGCGCGCGCATCGTCGTTGAGGAGCAGCATGCCCGCCATTGACGGCGTGCACTGCATGTGGGTGACGTTGTGGCGCCGGATAAGCGCGCCCACCGACTGGTCGGCGACGGTCGGGGTCCTCGCCGGGCGACTGCAGCGGTCACGCACGACGTCGAGATACTCGAGGTGGCGGAGCACCGTCTCCGATTCGACGCCGAAATCGATGAGACACGCGACGTCATCGACGTCGGTCGCCTTGAGGCGATTCACGATCTCGACACAGCCGTCCGGTGTGCCGAACAGCCCGCTCGTCTCGTAGTAGCGCTCGAACGAGAACTCGAGGAGCGCGTCCATC
>JAICNG010000013.1 GCA_025931335.1 Gemmatimonadaceae bacterium
CTTCAGCGCGATCGAGGGCAAGGGCTTCAAGTCGCTCGCCGAGGGCGACGCCGTTGAGTTCGACATCGTCGAGGGGCAGAAGGGGCCCGCGGCGGAGAAGGTGAGGAAGATTGGCGCCTGACGCGTCGCACCGCGCCGCCAGGGACGGGGCACCCAACCGGGTGCCCCGTCGTGCATCCGGGTCGACCTAACGGTGACTCTTCCGGGGATTGCGGTGGTCCTCGTCATGCTCAATACTAGGATACCATCTCGAGTCGTGTAGCGGTTGTCGCAGCAGGAGGCTCCCATGTATCGCTCGTCGCTGGTGCTCATGGTCTCCGTGGTCGCGCTCGCCGGATGCGCCACCACGGGACGGCAAGTCGAAACGGACTCCGGCGACCTGGCGATCGACATCGACCGAGCCCGACAGGACACGGCCCGCGCCCGAGCGACGTACGACACGCTCAAGGACCAGCGCCGGGCCGTGGACGCGCGCACGATCGCGTTCGAGGACAGCCTGACGCGGGCCCGTGAGGCGGCGGCGGCCGCCGCCGCGGCGCGCGACTCGGCCCAGCAAGTGGCTGCCGCCAACGTGACCTCCCCTGAGCCGGGAGGGGGCGAGCGCGCGCTCTCGGAGGCCGAGATCCGGATCATGTCCCAGCAGATCTACTTCGCGACCAATAGCGCGCACCTCACGAACGCGTCGCGCGCGCTGCTGCGCGAGAAGGCCTCCATTCTCCAGCGAAACCCGGCGCTCACCCTCACCCTCACCGGTCACGCGGATGCGCGTGGGGCGGCCGACTACAACCAGCGGCTCAGCGAGCGACGGGCGGCTGCCGTCCAGCGCTTCCTCCTGGAGCTCGGGATCGAATCCGAGCGGCTCACGAGCGAAGGCCGAGGGGAGGAAGCGCCCGCGGTGCCGGGCTCGGGCGAGCGTGTGTGGCAGCGGAACCGGCGGGTGGAGTTCGTAATCGGCTAGCTCCCGGTCGCAGCCAGGCCATGACGGGCGTGATCGCATGCGATCACGCCCGTTTGCCATCCGGCAACGGGATGAGCCGCTCCGCACGAATCCGCTGACGCTTTTCTGACGCACGTCCCTATCATGCGCGCGTCGCGTACAGAGTCTTCTCGGCGACGGAGGCCGTGGACTTCAAGGCGATGGCTCGCACGCATCGCACGATACGCGGCTCACGCGGCCTGGAATGATGGAGCCGGCCCGTGACCCTGGCGGCGCTACGCCTGCCAACTCCATTGAACGAATACAGGAGGTTCACATGCAACCGATCATCTCGCTCGGTGTCGCCGAGCTGACGCAGGAAGAGCTGGTGGTGGTGGAGGGGGGGAGTGATGCGTGTTGGTGCAGCGGCCTCGTCCGCGCGCTCGGGTACGGCATTGGGTACGCGCTGGGCGAGATCGTTGACGCCCTGGTGAGCCCGGAAGACAGCAACTCGTTCCTCGGCAAGTAGGGCGGCCGGGGACGGGGCAACTCACAGCAACACTTCACATTCGTGAGGAAGACTACCATGCTCGATAGACAAGGGCTCGCCCTGCACGGCGGGCAAATCACGGTGCTCGATGAGCAGACCCTCGCCTCCATCGCTGGAGGGGATGGATGGAAGGAGTGGCTTGCCAAGAAGGTCGGCGAGCTGCTGTTCGACTGCATTGCCGGCGGCCTCGACGACCTCATTACCGCGGCCGAGGAAGGGTACGAGGACGCACGCTGAGACGTGCCTGAGGGGGCCGGCGCGGTGCGTGCGCGCCGGACCCCAGCCGCTGCCACTTCATGACACACTGGACCGGTGAATGACTCGACCGCTGCGGAGAAGGGGACGAGTTCGATCACTCCTGTCGGCGCTGCTATCGATTGCGTGGACCGTCGGGTGGATGATTCCCGTCGTGGTCGCCCTCAGACTGGACGCGACTCATGCCACCGTGCTCCTGCTAGCCACTGCGGGAATCTTCATCGGTCTTTACGTGGTCCGCCCGCTGCGGTCGCGCCCTCGCATGGCCGCGCGGCTGCGGTTGCGCTCACCGCGCCGATACCTACCGTGGCTGACGGTCGCGGTGGCGATGAAGCTGCTGTTCGGGATTTCCGGTCTCGTGCTGCACGAGCAGCTCGCCGCGCAGGATCTCCTCCCCAAGATCCCGGATGACTCCGACTTCGTCTCGGCCGCGTTTCTGGCCGATCCATTTGGTCCGATCGCCTTGCTGCTGGCCGTCGCCGTCCTCGCCCCATTAATCGAGGAGTTCGCGTTCCGCGGCCGCATGCAGCACGTCCTCGAGCATTCATTGGGGGTTGGCCCGGCCATCGTGCTGAGCACCGGCGCGTTCAGCGTGCTGCACGGCAGAATCGATGCGGTGCACCACGTCGTCTTTGGCTTGTTCGCGGGATGGGTGGTCTGGCGCACGGGGTCCATCTGGACCGCCGTGTTCATGCACGCCGTGAACAACGGCGGCGCGCTGCTCGCGTCGTACATCCCTGGCGACGTTCCAATCTCACCCAGTCAAGCCGCGTCGAGGCTCTGGCCGTATGCCATCCTCGTCGGCGTGCTGGCCGCGGGCGGCCTGATCGTGGCCGGCAAGCGCATTCACCGGCTGGCGGCTGTGGCACGGCCAGGCGGGGTGACCGTGTCGTGGAAGCGATCTTCACGCACGGCCGTCTCGCCGGCGTCGTGAGGCGGCGGTGCCCGAATCGCTCGTCTCCCCTCCGCTCGTCGAGGACTGCGTCGAAGTGCATCTCGCGCAGCACGCCCCGACCGGCCACGCGCTGTATCTGACGATCCTGGCGCTGACATTCGGCGGCGCCGCAGCGATGCCGATGGTTCAGGTGCCGGTCACGGTGCAGGCCAATGGTGTGATCCGCCCTGTCATCGAGCGACAGGAGGCTCGTGCGGCGGAAAGCGGCATCGTTCAAGCCGTGTACGCGCGCGAGGGCGATCGGGTTCACGCCGGCGACACCCTCCTGGTCCTCGACGATCGCGCCGTCACAACTCGTCTCGCTGCCTCCGACTCAATCGCACGGGCACGTGAGAACGAGCTCGCCGATCTGGCGACGCTGCTCGACAGCGGCGACTCGCTCGGTCCCGGGCGTGGCCTTCGCACGGCGTACCGCCGGCAGCAATGGCGTGAGCACGCCGCGATCGTCGCGGAGCTGACGGCCCGCGCGGAGGCAGAGCAGCGGGAACTGGCACGTCTGCAGGCGCTGTTCGCGCGCGGCTTCGTCACCGCTGAACAGGTCGATCGACAGGAATCGACTCGACGCACCGCGGGCGCGGCGCTACGCGAGCACCGCGAGCGCAATCGCTCAGCCTGGTCCGACGCGCACGCGCGAATGGCAGACGAGCTTCGGCGTCTCACCGTCGAGCGTGCGGAGCTTACGGACGCACTCGCTCGCCATGTCGTCATCGCGCCCGTGGAGGGGACGGTCGAGATGGCCGCGTCCCTGTCCCGGGGCAGCGTTCTGCAACGCGGGGAGCGCGTCGCGACGCTCTCTCCCAACACCGAGCTGATTGGCGAAGCGCTGCTATCGGCGCGCGACATCGCACTGGTGGGACGCGGAACGCCGGTGCGTCTCATGATCGATGCGTTGAACCACCGGGAGTGGGGCACGATGGACGCGATCGTGGTCGAGGTCGCGGATGATGCGTCCCTGAGCGGCGACCAACCGGTCTTTCGCGTCCGCTGTCAACTTGCGCGAACGGAGCTCCGCCTCCGAGGCGGGCAGCGCGCCCCACTTGGAAAGGGAATGACGTTCCGCGCGCGGTTCGTGATCGCGGAACGCACACTCCTGCAACTCCTCTTCGATCGCGCCGATGACTGGCTGAATCCCGCGCGTGCTCCACAGGTCGCAACGCCCGCGCTTTAGGCCCGATGGTGCTCCGCTCCATCCCGCGAGTCCGTCAACGAGACGCGTCCGACTGTGGTGCAGCCTGCCTGGCGAGCATCGCTGCCTGGTACCGGTTGCGCTTGCCTATCGCGCGCGTGCGTCAGCTCGCACACACCGATATGCGCGGCACCACGGCGCTTGGGCTCGTCCAGGCAGCAGCGCGACTTGGCTTCCAGGCGAAGGGCGTCCGGGCGACCGCCAATGCCCTCGGTGCGCTTCCGTTGCCGGCGATCGCGCACGTCGTTCGCGGCTCGGGGCAGCACTGGGTCGTTCTCGCTCGCGTCGGCGCCA
This sequence comes from Gemmatimonadaceae bacterium, assembly GCA_025931335.1. Classification (GTDB taxonomy): domain Bacteria; phylum Gemmatimonadota; class Gemmatimonadetes; order Gemmatimonadales; family Gemmatimonadaceae; genus JAICNG01. The sequence continues at coordinate 4,157 of JAICNG010000013.1, forward strand.
AACGAGTCGAGATCATGGACCCCGCATCGGGCGAGCGGCGGCGTTCGGCCCGGGCACTCTTCGAGCGCGAATGGTCCGGAGTGCTCGTGCTGCTCGCGCCGACGGGTGGCTTCGTCGGCGGAGATCGGCGGACGTCAGTCGTTCGCCGGTTCGCATCTCTGGTGACGCCGCACCGCGGCATCATCGCGATGGCGCTCGTCGGCGCCATTGTGCACACCCTGCTCAGCCTCACGACCACCGTCTACGTTCAGCAGCTGGTCGATCACGTCCTGGTCGACGGGAATCGCAACTTGCTCAATCTGATGAGCGTCACGTTGATCGTGCTCATCCTCGCGCAGGCGATCGTTGGAGGAATGAAAGGCCTCCTCGTCCTGCACACCGGTCAGCGGATCGACGTCTCGCTCATCCTGGGCTACTACCGCCATTTGCTCGGGCTCCCCCAGCGCTTCTTCGACACGATGCGCGTCGGGGAGATCGCGTCTCGCATGGGCGATGCAGTGAAGATTCGAGCCCTCATCAACGATCTCGCGCTGGAGCTGGTGGTCAGTACGCTCGTCATCGCGCTCTCGCTCGCGCTGCTGTGTGTCTACAGCGCGAGGCTCGGTGCCCTCGTGGCGGGCGTCATTCCCCTCTACGCCGCCATCTGGGCGGTGGCGAATGCGCGAAACCGGCGAGCGTCGCGGGATCTCATGGAGCGAGGTGCGGAGCTCCAGTCGCAGCTCGTCGAGTCGATCTCCATCATTGGAACCATCAAGCGCTTCGGCCTCGAGTCTGATATGGAGCTGCGCACCGAGGTGCGGTTCGTTCGGCTGCTTCGCGCGGTGTTCCGGTCAGCGCGAACGTCGCTCTTGACGGCCACGGCAACCGCGATGGTGTCGCGACTCGCCGTCGTCACCCTGCTGTGGATGGGATCCGTGCTGGTGATGGAGCGACGACTCACCCCCGGCGAGCTCATGTCGTCGTACGCGCTGCTCGGGTACCTCACCACCCCAGTTCTGACGCTGGTCGGTGCGAACCGAACGATCCAGGACGCGCTCATCGCCGCGGACCGCCTGTTCGAGATCATGGACCTGGAACGGGATCGCGTGGTTACGCCTGCGACGATCGCCACCTCGCGCGGCGGCGACGTCGAGCTCGAGCATGTCACGTTTCGATATGGCTCGCGCTCTCCCGCATTGCGTGACGTGACGCTGCGATTCCAGGGCGGCGCAGTAACGGCGGTCGTCGGTGAAAGCGGCTCCGGGAAAAGCACGATCGCTGCGCTCGTGCAGCGCGTCTACGCCGCAGATGAAGGTCGCGTGCGCATCGGTGGCATCGACGTGCGTCATCTGAGCGCTGACTCCATGCGGGGCCTCGTCTGCGTAGTCCCACAGCGGATCGACCTGCTGGCGGGGTCCGTACTGGAGAACATTGCCTTGGGAGCTCCGGAGCCCGACCTCCAGCGCGCCCTCGACGCGGCGCAGGCGGCGGGAATCGCCGAGACGATCGAGCGACTTCCCGGCGGATTCGATGCCCAGCTCGGCGAGAACGGGAGCACTCTGTCCGGTGGCGAGCGGCAACGGCTGGCAATCGCGCGCGCTCTCTATCACGATTCTGAAATCCTCATCCTCGATGAGGCAACGTCATCGCTCGATGGACCGTCGGTCGCCCGCGTGCGTCGAATGATGGAAAAGCGACGCGCGCGAGGCCGGACCGTGATCGTCATCGCGCACGATCTGGATCTGGTGGCGGAGGCGGACCACGTCATCGTGCTGCGTGATGGAACGGTGGTCGAGCAGGGAGCGCCCACCGACCTCGTCGGTCGGCGGGGCGCTTATCAAATGCTGCTGGAGAGCCGGTCCGCGCCGCGCGTCGCGTAGCGAGGCGCTACGGCGTCACCAGACGCAGCTCGTTGCCCCGCGCGTTCTCCCATTTCTCGGCGAGCGAGGCCCGCGCCGCATCGATCTGCGCGCGCACGGCGCCTGGGCCGGTGCCGCCCTCCACCTCGCGCCGCTCCACCGACCTGAGCGCCGACAGCGACTCGAAGACATCGCGATCGAACGCCGAATGGGCGGACGCGAACGATTCGAACGGGAGTGTCGTGAGCTCGCCACGCTTCTCCTCTGCCTCGCGTACGAGCGCTCCAACGGCCGCATGAGCTTCGCGGAACGACGCTCCCTTCTCGACGAGATAGTCGGCCAGGTCGGTGGCCATCATCGAGCTCGCCAGTGCGGCCTTCATCCGGTCCGCGCGGAACGACAGCTCCGCAAGCGTTCCCGTGACGGCGGGAAGCACGAGGAGCATAGTGTCGACCGCGTCGAACAGGACGCGCTTGTCGTCCTGGAGGTCCTTGTTGTATCCGGTCGGGAGTCCCTTGATGGTCCCGAGGAGGGCGACGAGATCCCCAAGCAGCCGCGCCCCCGATCCGCGCGCGATCTCCAGCGCATCCGGGTTTCGCTTCTGCGGCATCATGCTCGAGCCGGTCGTGAACGTGTCGCCGAATCGAACGAATCCGAATTCACTCGATCCGAAGAGAATGAGATCCTCCGCCAGGCGCGACAGGTGTGTGGCGAGCATCGTCGTGCCGAACAACAGCTCGGCCACGAAGTCCCGGTCGCTGACCGCATCGATGCTGTTTCGGGAGAGTGCCGCAAACCCGAGGCTTCCCTGGAGCAGCACGCGGGACACGGGAAAGGCGCTCCCGGCGATCGCGCCTGAGCCTAACGGCAGGACGCCCGCCGCGCGGGAGGCGCCTTCGAGGCGGGCCCGGTCCCGGTCGAGCGGCCAGAAGTGCGACAACATCCAGTGCGCGGCGAGCACCGGCTGCGCTCGCTGGAGGTGCGTGTACGACGGCATCAGCGTCGCCCCGAGCTCGACCGCCCGGTCCAGCATCGTGCGCTGAAGCGCCCGAACCGCCGAGTCCAGCGTGATGCACGCGTCCATCGCCCACATGCGTGTGGCGGTGGCGACCTGGTCGTTGCGCGAGCGGCCGGTATGCAGCTTCGAGGCGACATCGCCGATCTCCTCATGCAGGAGCCGGTCGATGAGCGTGTGAACGTCCTCGTCGGACGCCAGCGGCGTTTCGCCGGCCGTCAGCCGGTCGGCGACCCCGTCGAGTCCGCGCTCGATCGCGGCGCTCTCCTCCAGCGTGAGCACTCCGGCGTGCCAAAGCGCCACGGCCCAGGCCTTCGAGAGCCTCACATCGAAGGGCCAGAGGCGAAGGTCGGTCCCGATCGAGCGGTTCAGCGCGTCGAGCTCGGGCGCCGGACCACTCGCGAACCGGCCGCCCCACAACCGGTGCGCGCCGCGCGTGCCGCGCGGCGGGACGGGATCGTCCGTGCCCGCCTCGGGTTCCACCACGAGGTTCGGAATCATCTCGGCCTCACGCGATCGCGAGAGTGGGTTCACGCTCCGGTTCCTTCTTCTCCTCCGAGCCCTCGGAGGCACTGGCCATCTCGGCGTCCTTGAGCGCGCGCACGCGAGCCGGCAGCGCGAACAGCCGGATGAATCCACCGGCGTCTGCCTGCTCGTAGACGTCGTCCTCGCCGAAGGTCACGAAGCGCTCGTCGTACAGCGCGTGCTCGCTCGCGCGGCCGGCGATGATCACGTTGCCCTTGTACAGCCGCAGCGTCACCGTGCCGCTGACGCGCTCCTGAGTGACCGACACGAACGCATCGTAGGCTTCGCGTTCCGTCGTCCACCACCGTCCTTCATAGACGAGATCGGCGTAGCGCGGCGCGATGAGATCCTTCGCCGCCAGCGTGCGCCGGTCGAGCACGAGCTGCTCCAGCTCCGAGTGGGCTGCGTAGAGCATCGTTCCGCCGGGCGTCTCGTAGATCCCGCGCGACTTCATGCCGACGAGCCGATCCTCGACGAGGTCGATCCGGCCGACGCCGTGGCGGCCGCCGATGGCGTTGAGCGTGGCAACGAGCGTCACGGGGTCAAGCCGCTCGCCGTTCACCGCGATCGGCGTTCCGCGCAGGAACTCGATCGTCACATCCTCCGGCTCGTCAGGCGCATCAGCGGGCGACGCGCTGAGCATGAACAGGTCGTCGGGCGGCACCGACGACGGGTCTTCGAGCGTCCCGCCCTCGTGCGACATGTGCCAGAGGTTGCGATCGCGCGAAAAGATCTTCTGCGCGGTGGCCGAGACCGGAATGTTGCGCGCCGCCGCATACGCGAGCGCGTCCTCGCGACTGCGAATGTCCCACTCGCGCCACGGGGCGATGACGGGCAGTTCCGGGGCGAACGTCGCGTAGGTGAGCTCGAAGCGCACCTGGTCGTTGCCCTTGCCGGTGCATCCATGCGCCAGCGCATCGGCGCCGATGGCCTTGGCGACCTCGCACTGCCTCCGCGCGATCAGCGGGCGCGCGATCGAGGTACCGAGCAAATACTTGCGTCCGTAAATCGCGCCGGCGCGGAGCATCGGCCAGAGGAAGTCCTCGACGAACTCTTCGCGAAGGTCCTCCACCAGGCACTCGTCGGCGCCGGACGCGAGCGCTTTTGCGCGCACGCCTTCCAGCTCGTCGCCCTGGCCGATGTCGGCGGCGACGCAGATGACCCGGGCGTCGTAGTGCTCCTTGAGCCAGGGAACGATGATCGACGTGTCGAGCCCGCCGGAGTAGGCGAGGACGATGGTCCGCATGGGCATCCCCAAATCTGAGTGAATATGCAGTGCGGATGCATAATCTCTCGTTTGGGGTGGAAAGTCAAGGATCAAGCGACCCTGATTCTGGCGAGCGGCGGCGGCCGGGCCGCCCCGCTCCGCCCTACCGCCCGGCCAGAGCCCGAATGCGTCGCACCAGGCGCTCGCGGGCCGCGGTGGACCGGCAGATCAGGAGGATGGTGTCGTCGCCGGCGAGGGTCCCGAGGATGTCAGGCCAGGCCTCGGCATCGATGGCGCGGGCAATCGGCTGCGCCCCGCCGGGGACGGTGCGTATCACGACCATTTCACCCACCCCGTCGACCGTGCTGAAGAGCGGCGGAAGCACGGCCTCGAGGACCGGGTTTCCCTCGGCGGTAGCGGCCCCGCCGGCCGCAAGCGTGTAGCGCGGTCCCTCTGGCGTCGAGACGCGCGCGACGCCCAACTCCCGCAGGTCGCGAGACAACGTCGCCTGCGTTACGTCCCATCCGCGCTGCCTCAGCAGCTTTCGGAGCTCCTCCTGGCTTCCGACCTCACGTGCATCGATGAGCTCGCGGATCGTGGCTTGCCGCACGCGCTTGTTTGCCATGCCGGTAAAGTGGTGGCTCCGAGGCCACCGGTCGAGGGTCGCCGGAAACTCGCTCCCGGCTCGGCCGATGCGGCAAGCCCTTGACCGCACAGCATTGCATGTATATTCATTCTCCGTGCATAAACTTCCCGTCGGGGTGCTCGGCGCGTCCGGCTACGCCGGCCGCGAGCTGTGCGCCCTCATCGCGCGCCATCAGGCGCTCGAGCTTCATTTCGCCAGTGCCAACGAGCGAAAGGGAGAACGCGCGCGCCTGGGTGGCGACGAGGTCCGCTTCGTCGCCCACGATGACGCGCATCTCGAGGGCTGCGCGCTGGTCTTCAGCGCGCTGCCGCACGGAGCATCGATGCCCTGGGTGCGCCGCGCTCTCGAGGCTGGCGCGAAGGTCGTCGATCTGTCCGCCGATCTGCGGCCCGGGGCCGGTCACGATGAGAGGGCGTTGCACGCTGCGGATGCGGTGGCGGCCTTCCGCCAGGGGGAATCGTCGGAGCCGCGCCCGCTCGCGCAGGCCAAGGGCGCGACCGCGATCGAAGTATCCTCCGTCGTTCGCGCACCGCAATCGGTTCCCTACGGGCTCACCGAGATCAATCGCGGCGCGATCGCGAGCGCGCAGGTCGTCGCGAACCCGGGGTGCTATCCGACCGCGATTCTGATCGCCCTGGCACCCCTCGCCGAGCGCGGGCTCATGGCGCCGGGTGCGATGGTGGTGGTGAGCGCGGCGAGCGGCGTGACCGGCGCCGGCTTCACCCCACGCGCCGATTTGCTGTTCGGCGAGATGAGCGAGGACTTCCGGCCATACGCCGCGGGCAACGAGCACCGGCACCTTCCCGAGATGGCGACGACGCTGGCGCGGTGGGGTGCGCAGTGCGATCTGCTGTTCGTGCCACATCTGCTCCCCGTTGCGCGCGGCATTCTCGCCACGATCACCGTGCCGCTCACGGCTCCGCTTGCCACGCCGAACGAGCTTTGGCGCGAGCGGTTCGCCGGTGAACGGTTCATCGAGGTCACCGACGAGCTGCCGACGCTGCGGGACGTAGTGCGGCGCAATGTCGTCCGCGTTTGCGCCACGACGGCCGCCAACGTCCGGACGCCGACGCTCGTCATCTACGCAGCGATCGACAACCTCGTGAAAGGGGCGGCGGGTCAAGCGCTGCAGAACGCCAACCTCATGCTCGGGCTTCCCGAGGCGCAGGGGCTGCCCTCGTGATCCGCGTCGTGAAAATCGGCGGGCGGGCGCAGCAGGCCCCGGCGCTCATCCCCGCGCTCGCATCGGCGTGGCGGACGACGCCCGGCGCGCTGGTCGTCATCCACGGTGGTGGCGACGATGTCACGGCGCTTCAACGCGCGATGGGACGCGACCCTCAGTTCATCGATGGGCGGCGCGTCACGACCGACGACGACATCGCGATTCTTCGGATGACGCTGTCCGGCGTCGTGAACAAACGGCTGGTCGCGCCGCTGGTTGCGGACGGCATCCCAGCGGTCGGCGTGTCGGGCGAGGACGCGGGGCTCCTGTCGGCAGAGCCGATCGACACGGCGACAATGGGGCGCACGGGAGAGCCGTCGCAGGTCGACGTCCGCCTCGTGAGGCACCTGCTCGCGGGCGGCTTCCTCCCGGTCATCTCGCCCCTCGCTCGCGATGCGCGGTCGCGGTCGGGGGACGCGCTCAACGTCAATGGCGATGATGCCGCGGCGGCCCTTGCCGCGGCCCTCGGTGCGGCCGAGCTCCTGTTCATCGCCGACGTCCCTGGCGTGCTCGACAAGGGCGCGGTTGTCCCGTCCCTCGATGTCGATCGTATGCGCGCGCTCATCACCGCCAGAACGGTCACCGCGGGAATGATCGCGAAGCTCGAGGCCTCCCATCGGGCGCTCGCGGGCGGGGTGCCGCGGGTACGGATCGCCGACCTCGCCGCACTCGCCGATGCCAACTGTGGAACACGCATCGTGGCGACCACCACAGTGCCTCACGCCTTCACGTCGACCCTCGCATGACCGCAACCGTTCAGCTCGCGGCCCCGCCGCAGGAGGGAGCGCTGCTCCCCGTCTATCGTCGCGTCCCTCTCGAGATCGCCCGGGGCGAGGGGGTGTTCGTGTATGACGCCGACGGCCGTGCGTACCTCGATTTCGTCAGCGGGATCGCTGTCAACGTGCTCGGCTACGGCGACGACGGCATTCGCGCCGCGATCGAGGGCGCGCTCTCGTCAGGCGTCATTCACGCCTCGAACCTGTATCACACCACACCGGCGCGGGCGCTGGCCGATGCCCTGACCGAGCGCTCGTTCGCGTCGAAGGTCTTCTTCTGCAACTCCGGCGCGGAGGCGAACGAGGGCGCGTTCAAGTTCGCGCGGCGCTGGGCACTGGGCCACCGCGGACCGGGGAAGCATGAGATCATCGCCCTCCGCGGCAGCTTTCACGGTCGCCTCTTCGCGTCGTTGGCGGCAACGGATCGGCCATCGTACCGTGCGCCCTTCCGCCCGCTGGCTGGCGGCGTGGGGATTGTCGAGCGCGATCTCACCGCGCTCGACATCGCGCTCGACCCGGAAACCGTCGCCGCACTGATCGTCGAGCCCGTGCAGGGCGAGGGCGGGGTGCGCGTGCTCGATGGCGAGTTCCTGCGCGCGCTTCGCGACATGACGCAACAGCGCGGCATCGCGCTCATCTTCGATGAGGTCCAGTGCGGGCTCGGCAGAACGGGGTACCTGTTCGCATATGAGCGGTACGGCATCGAGCCCGACTTGCTGACGCTCGCGAAGCCACTTGGCGGTGGGTTGCCGATGGGCGCTGTCCTGCTGAACGACGAGATCGCCGCGGCGGTGCGACCGGGGGATCACGCGACCACGTTCGGTGGGGGACCACTCGTCGCGAGCGTCGCGCTGCACGTCCTGGAGCGCGTGAGCGAGCCGGAGTTCCTCGCCGGTGTGCGCGACCGCGGCCTCTGGCTCGGCCACGAGCTGCACGCGATGGCGGCGCGCACGACGAAGGTGCGCGCGGTACGAGGCACGGGATACATGTGGGGCGTCGACGTGACGATGCCTGCGTCTGACGTCGTTACCGCCGCGCTCGAGGAGGGGTTGTTGGTGTGCTCCGCGGGCGAGCACACGGTGCGCCTGCTGCCGCCGCTCATCGCGACGCGGGATGAGCTATCGCAGGGACTGGCCATTCTCGACCGCATCCTGTCGTAGCGGCTGGCCCGCCGGGAAGCAAGCGCACACACCGCGTTGAAATCGCGACCTTGGCCGTCTAAGTTGTCGCGCAACCGGTGTGTGTTCGGGCCGAGGTCGGCTTCGTTCGTTTCGCCGGTGTGCACGCAATTTCAACGACAAGGAGAGTGCTCCATGAAGCGCGTCGTTTCGTTGTTTGCGGCCGTGACCATGGCGACTGTCATGGGCGTGAGCGCCGTCGAAGCACAGAGCCCAATCCGCTTTGGTCTCGCGGGCGGACTGTCGATGCCGCAGAGCGACCTGGGAGATGGGCTCGAGAATGGCTTCCACGGTCAGGTCATGCTCGGCTTTGGGATGATGGCGCTGCCGGTCAAGCTGCGCGCGGATCTGTCGTACCACAGCCTCGGCGCCGACGAGGGAATTCTCGGCAGCGATGACGATCTGCGGGTGATCGGCGGTGCGCTGAACGCCATTGTCGGTATGGGCGGGATCGGTGTGAAGCCCTACCTGACGGGTGGAGTCGGCTTCTACAACTCGAAGTTCGGTGATTTCGATGCAGAGAACGATTTCGGTCTCAACGGCGGCGTCGGCCTCGAGTTCAGCCTCACCGGCATGAGCACGTTCCTCGAGGTGCGCTACATCAAGATCTTCGTCGACGACGAAGGCGGTGACTTCAGCGCCGCGATCGTGCCGATCACGTTCGGGATCATGTTCTGATCGACGGCGGTGGGCCGCGGACACCCGCGGCGTACGACGAGACCCCCGGGGCATTCCCCGGGGGTTTTTCGTTTCGTTCTGTGTGTCGCTTTGTCTCTCCGGTCGGACGAACTCGCGTCCCTTCCGGATGGCACCCGTATCGCACCGGCGGGCCCGCGCGTCTTTAAGTGACGACGGCGCAACAGGCTAGCCAAGCGTGCCGGGCGGCATCGCCCCTGCGTCGCACTGCCCTCGACCTCATCCGCGGAAGCGACACCATGCGGCCGATACTCTCGTCAATCGCTCTCCCCGCCTTCGCGCTTTCTTCGCTCGTGCCTCTCGCGGCCGCCCAATCGCGGCACGCGATCGCCTTCCACCTGGGGCGCAACGACGCCTTGCCCCGCGAAGCGACGCTCGGCGGCCTGTCGTACACGTCGTGGGCCGGCATCCTCGGCGTCCGCGCGAGCGGGGCGCTCGCGCTGGGCCGAGTCGATCGCACCGTGAGCAACACGGACGGCACACTGAAGATCACGGCGTGGACCGCCGATGCCGACGTCATCCTCTCGCCATTCCGATGGCATTCGCCAGCGGTGACGGCCGGGCTTCGTCCCTTCGCGCTGGGAGGAATCGGCGGGCACGGAGCGCGCTACCCGGACGGTGACCGGGCATCCGTCGCAACCTTGAGCTATGGGTGGGGGGTCGCCTGGCATCTGTCGCGCGCCCTCGCGTTCGAGGGGACCGCGCGCCGGCGGACGCTCCTGCAGAAGGAGATCGACCTGCCACCGGGCTTCGCCAACGATTGGGAGTACCGCGTCGGCGTCGCCATCGAGTTCGGCGGTCGTCGTCAGGCAGCCCGACCGGCGAGGCGCCGCCGGGAACCGGTTCGCGACGATCGGCGCGACGATCGGCATGATCGCGAACGGGACGACGCGCGCGCCGGGGATCGACGCGCGCCGGTCCTGGCCGTGCCGGGGCGAATGCCCGGGGTGTCGGTGAGCGCCGCGCGCGTCATTGAGACGGCCAACCGATACGAGGGCATCCGGTACTCGTATGGGGGGGCCAGCCCGACCAGAGGATTCGACTGTTCTGGCTTCGTGCAATACGTCTTTGCGCGGCACGGTGTGGACCTGCCCCGGACCGCGCGCCAGATCGCGGAGATGGGCGACGCCATCTCGATGAATCGCGATGATCTGCGGGAGGGGGACCTGCTGTTCTTCGCCGGCAATGGAACTCGCATCGACCACGTGGCCATTTATCTCGGGGATGACCAGATCATCCATTCGACGGCCAGCGGTGGCGGGGTTCGGGTGGAGCGCCTGACGTCGCCGCGCGGCGAGTGGTTCGAGCGGCGGATGGTGACGGCGCGCCGCGTCGTCGGTGACGGCCGGGCCCGGGTTCGTCCGCTCGATCGCGTCGAGCAGGAGGCCGATTCGCTCGATCCGCCTGACAAGGCGCCCCCGCCGGGGCGTTAGGACGGGCACGAAACGCGGCACACGGACCTCACGTACGGAGCGGGGCCGACACTTCAGGACATGATGATGCGACGCATACATCCGAGTCGACCGCTGAGCGCACTGGTGGGGATTCTCCTGCTCGCGCCCGCGATCCTTCAGGCACAGCGGCTGGAATTCGACGAGCCACGCGGTCCCACGCGGGCGTTCGCCGGCGTCCACCTCATGGTGGCGCAGCCGTTAGGCGAGTTCGACGAGTACATCGATTGGGGCGGAGGTATCGGAGGGGAATTCCTCTATGCCTTCGATCGCCAGGGCGCGCTGGGCATGCGCGTGAACCTCGGCCTGATGATTTACGGGCACGAGACGAAGCGCGTGCCGCTGAGCCCTACGCTTGGCCGCATCCGCGTCGACGTCAGTACGAGCAACAACATTTTCGTGATGGGCATCGGGCCGCAGGTGATGCTTCCGAGCGGGACGGTGCGGCCCTACCTGAACGGCACGGTCGGACTCTCGTACTTCTTCACCCGGTCGTCGGTGGAGGGAAGCGCGGATCTCGAGCCGTTCGCGAGCTCGACGAATTTCGACGACGCGACGTTCGCGTGGCAGGCCGGCGGAGGGTTGTACATCCCGCTGCGGCGAGGACGCAAGAATCCGCTGTCGCTCGACATCGGCGCGCAGTATCACGCCAACGGTGAGGCTCGCTATCTCCGCGAGGGCAGCATTCGCGAGGATGGGACCGGAGAGATCTTCTTCGACCCGATTCGCAGCCAGACGAATCTGATCACCTACCGGGTCGGGATCACCGTCGGCTTGTAGGTCGACGAGGCGAGCACGCCTTTCGCGATCGGTTCGTGGCGGTAGAATAGAGCCTCATGATTCTCCGCCACGTTGGCGTCGCCCTCGGGCTCCCGCTTCTCGTCGCGTGTGCGCGCTCCACGTCGATCCCCGCGACAACCACGGCCGCCTCCAGTGATACCGTCGAGGCGCGTCGTGTGTTCGAAGGCAACATCAGCGCGATCCATCAGCGCGACCGCGCGCGCTACCTCTCCTACTACCTCGAATCCGAGCGTTTGGCCCGTACAGGGCCAGGCGGTCTCGAGCTCGGCTTCGAGAACTGGTCGGCGCGTCGCGACTCGACATGGCCAGACACGCTGGTGGCGCGCGACCTGAGGCTCGTGCCAGTTTCGCCCGGCGTGGTGTACGGCACGTATCACTACCGTGTCACGCAGCGCGGTGTGACGAGCGAGGGCATCTCGGAGCGCGTGTTCGTTCGAACCCCGGCCGGGTGGAAAATCGCCGTCAGCACGGCCTTCGGACTGCCGTCAAACGCCTCGCCTCCTCCGATCGCCATCGCCGGCGGCACACTGATCAATCCCGGCACGCCGCCCATCCGGGATGCGGTCGTCGTCGTCGCCGGCGGCCGGATCGTGTGCGCGGGCCCCGGATCGACCTGTACCCCGCCCCCGACCGCGGAGGTGGTGCGCGTGGACGGCGCGTTCGTCGTGCCGGGTTTGATCGATGCGCACGTGCACTACTCGCAGACCGGCTGGGTGGATGGCCGGCCCGACGCCCTCGACCTCCGCGCGGAGTTTCCCTACGACTCCGTGAACTCGGCGTTGCGCGTGGAGAAGGCGCGCTTCGATCGCGCGTACCTCTGTTCGGGGATCACATCGGTCTTCGACGTCGGCGGCTATCCGTGGACCATTCCGCTGATGCACGCGAATGAGCGTGCGCTCGACGCCCCCCGCGTGGTGGCGGCGGGTCCGCTGCTCGCGACGGTCGACCATTGGCTGAACACGCCCACCATGCGGCAATTCATTCACATGGCCAGTGATTCGGCGACGCGGCGGGGCGTGCGCGAGAACGTCTACTTCGGGTCCCGCGCCATCAAGGTGTGGTACCTCCAGGTTCGCGATTCACTCCGCCCGGCGATGCGCGCGCGGCTGGAGCTGGCCGCGGAAGAAGCGCGCCGGGCGAACCTGCCATTCATTGTGCACGCGACGCAGCTCGAGCGCGCGAAGGAGGCCGTGCGCGCCGGCGCGAACGTTCTCGTGCATTCCGTTGGACCGGAAGCGGTCGACGACGAGTTCCTCGCGCTGGCGAAGCAGCACGAGACGATCGTGATTCCGACGCTGACGGTCTACGAAGGGTACGCCGACGTCTTTGCCGGCCGATCGCCAGCGGCGAGGTACCCGCTCGACTGTGTGGACGCCGGCACGCGCGCGAAGCTCGAGCGAGTACTCCCGGAGGCCCAGCGTGCAGTGGGATTGCAGGGGCTCGTGCGGAGCGGGCGCGCCGACACCCTGTACGCGTCGGTCGCGCGCAACGTGCGCCGGATGCGCGAGGCGGGGATCCCGATGGCCGTTGGCACGGACGCGGGGAATCCCGGGACCGCGCACGGTCCGAGCATCTATCGGGAAATGGAGGCGCTTCAGTCGGCGGGGATGCCGGCGGGGGAGGTTCTCGCGTCGGCCACGATCATCGCCGCGCGCACGATGCGACGCGCCGCCGAGCTGGGCACGGTGGAGGCGGGCAAGCTGGCGGATCTGGTCGTGCTCGACGCGGACCCGCTGGTCGACATCGCGAACCTGCGGCGCGTGCGTCTCGTCATGAAGGGCGGCGCGCTCTATGGGCAGCGCGAGCTGCTACCGCGCCGCTGAGCGCGGCGCGGCACTCCAACCGTGGTACCTAACGGGATGACTTGCGCGACGACCGCTTTCGCCCGCTCGATTTGCGGCGCGGTACCTTCGCTCCCTTCTTCCGCGCTTCGGACAGCCCGATCGCAATCGCCTGCTTGCGGCTCTTGACGCGGCCACCTTTGCCGCCGGGTCCACTCCGCAACGTTCCCTTCTTCCGACGGCGCATGGCGCTTTCGACGCGCTTGCTTGCCGCACGACCGTACTTGCGGCGCCCCGCGGATTTCTTCCTTGCGGCCATAAGGGCTCTCTCCAGTGAGTACGACGGTTTGCCGGCCGTGCAATCGCCGCGCCGCACGTGAGTGCGGGCAAGAGACACCTCACATCGAGGTGACGTGCACGAGGGCGCGCGCTAACTTCGGGTCATGATTCGCATCCATCGTCTCATCCTCGCCGTCGCCCTGCTCGTCGTGACGGTGCCGCTCTCCGCACAGCGTCGTCCCGCGCAGGGAACGCCGCGTCCACTCCCGGATCCGGCGCGCGCGCCGACCCTGATCGTCTTCATCACGGTCGATCAGCTGCGCCCGGACTACTTCGATCGCTGGCGCACCCAGCTCACCGGGGGACTCGGCCGCCTCGCCCGCGGCGGCGCCTTCTATACGAATGCGTTTCAGGATCACGCGCTCACGGAGACGGCGCCGGGCCACGCGACGACCATGTCGGGGCGCTTTCCGCGCCGCACAGGAATCGTTCGCAACTCGGCGGGCGTTCAGGATCCACAACAGCCCTTGATCGGGGCGCGAGGATCGGGCGCATCGCCATTTCGCTTCCGCGGCACGACGCTCACGGATTGGCTGCGCTCTAAGAATCCGCGGTCGCGAGCGCTCTCCGTCTCGGGCAAGGATCGCGGCGCCATCCTCCCGATCGGGCGCGACGCGCAACAGGTCTTCTGGTACGCCTCGCCGGGCCTGTTCACCACGAGCACGTATTACGCCGATACGCTGCCCGACTGGATTCGCCGCTTCAACGATCGTCGGCTGCCGGATTCCATGATTGTCACACCGTGGACGCTTCTCATGCCGGAGAGCGCCTACGCCGAACCGGACAGCGTCCCTGACGAAGCGAACGGGCGCGATTTTCGCTTCCCGCACATTGCCGCGAACGATCCGGACTGGGGCCTTCCCGCGACGCCGTTCTACGACGAGCTGACCCTCGCCGTGGCGCTCGAGGGGCTGCGTGCGCTCGATCTTGGTACCGGGCCACAGACCGACGTGCTCGCGATATCGCTGTCCGCGACCGACTACATCGGACACAAGTACGGCCCGGACTCGCGTGAGGTGCACGATCAGATTCTCCGGCTCGACCGTGCGCTCGGCTCGTTTCTCGACTCGCTGTTCGTGCTGCGCGACTCCACGAAGGTGATCGTTGCGCTGACGGCGGACCATGGCGTGGCCTCGTTTCCAGAGGTGCACACTCGCCGCTCGGGCGAGGAAGCGTTCCATGTAGACGTCATGCCCGTCGTGTCGCGTGTGCGCGCGCAAATGGCCGCGCGCGGAGCCGACAGCACGGCGCTCCAGATCGAGAGCGGCATGGTGTTTCTCGAGCGACGCGCAACGACGCGTGCGAAGATCAACGCCGACTCACTGCTCCGCGCGCTCGCGCGCAGCCTGGTGGCGATTCCCGGAGTCGCGCGCGTCAATCGGCCGAGTGACCTCGGGATGCGCGACACTACCAGCGATGCATCGGCGCGGCGGTGGCTCCACACGATTCCGCCGGATCTTCCCGTGGAGCTCGTCATCACCTTGCGACCGTTCAGCGTGTGGAAGACCACGCCGCGCTATGCCGAACATGGATCGCCGAACGATTACGACGCGCACGTTCCGGTAATCCTGTACGGGCCTCCGTTCTCGCCCGGTCGACGGACACGTCCGGCACGGGTCGTCGATCTCGCGCCGACCCTGGCGTGGGCGGCCTCGGTCGTTCCGCTCGAACCGCTCGACGGGCGCGTGCTCTGGGACGCGCTTCGGTAGCGGCCTCCGATGACCCGGCGTCGCAAGGGTGAGCCACGGGGCAACGGAATCGTGGCGCTGCACCGTGCGCTCGATGAAGCCCGCTTCGGGCGCGAGCGCACACTCAACCTGCGCGCGACACTGCCCCGGCCGAAGGACGCAGAGGCGCGGTGCGAGGCGTGGCTGCGCGAGCGGCAGGTGGCGAAGTCGGACGAGCTGCTGGTGATCACCGGGCGCGGCATCAACAGCTGGGACGGCGAATCGGTGGTGCGCGAAGCGATCGTACGCCTGCTCGGCTTGTTGCGGCGCCGGGGCGTCGTCGACGCCTGGCACGAGCACACGCCGGGCTCGTTCGTCGTCACGGTGGCGCCGATTCATTCGCTGCGTGAGGCGCCGCGCCGCTCGGGTGAGCGGCGGAGGGTCACGGCCGATCCGGTCGCGCTGCGGGGGCTTACGCCGCCAACCCGCGCCCGGCTGCGCGAGCTGGCGCAACTGGCGCTCGAACAGCTCGGGATTCGCGAGACGGCCGCCTTTCTCGAAGATGAGATGGTGTCGCAGTTCACGGTGATCGCGCGCGGAGTGCCCGAGGGACCTGATCGCGACCGACGATTGATGGCCGCCATTGAGCGCACGATCGACGAATACGTAGCGCGCTGACGCGCCGACACATAAGCTTGGACCCGAGGGTCCGCGACGGCGCGGACCTGCGATCGATTGCAGGCGTCCACCCCTTTCGAATGTCCCTCTCCGACGACCAACACGAGCCCAGCCAGGGTGATCGCGCAGCGCCGGCGAACGTGGGTGCCTCACCCTATGACCTCCTGCTCGGCGCGATCGATGAGGTGATCGCCGAGTGGCGGTCGCTGCTGAAGCAGGAACCGTGGGCGAGTCTGCCGGCGTCGCGCCTGGTCGATTCATTCCCCGAGATTCTCCCCAAGATGCTCCGCCTCGCGCGTGCCAGCGCCACGCACATCGACGATGGGCTCCGCCATGTCATCGCCGATGCCCACGGCCACTTCCGTCGTGCCGATGGCGTGCCCCTCGCCTCGGTGACCGAGGAGTGGGCGTGTCTCAAGCGCGCGTGTCGCTGCGTGCTCGAGGCGCACGGGGCGAATCACGGAGATGCAGACCGCGCGATGGAGCGTCTGGACGTCCTTGTGGATGATGCCGTGGGGTACACGCTCCGCGGATACTATCGGCCCGAGCTGGACTCGCTTCGTGGGCGCGGACTGGAGCGGCGCGAGATCTCCGATCGCCGCAGCGGCAGCACCGATCGACGCGAGCGTGAGGATGACTGAGCGCGCGCATCGCTTGGCGACGTGCGCCGCGGTCATCGGATCGCTGATAGGCGCCACCCAGTCAGCGCACGCACAGACCCTTGTGGGCTATGGTGCCCGGACCGCGGTGTCGCAGCGCGCGCTCGAGCAGAGCGTGGCCCGGCGTCCCGATGCGGCGCGGGCGATGGCCCACTCGCGAGCGCTCACGGCGCGGAGTCACATCGCGGGCACACCCGCGCAAGCCATAACCCGCGACTACGTCCTCGATCGCATGCGCGAATGGGGTCTCGAGACGGAGGTGCGGGAGTATCAGGTATGGCTTCCGCATTCCACCGAGGCGCGCGTGTGGCGTCTCGCTCCAGATACGCTGGAGCTGGTGCTCGCCGAGGGACCGGTTGCGGGCGATCCGGTCACCGCCGAGTCCGGGCAGCTCGTCATGGCGAACGGATACTCCGGAGCGGGGGACGTGTCGGCCGAGGTGGTCTACGTCAATTACGGGCTGATCGAGGATTACGCGCGGCTCGATTCGCTCGGTGTCTCGGTCCGGGGGAGGGTGGTCATCGCGCGCTATGGAAGGTCGTTTCGCGGCATCAAGGCGCGGGAGGCGGAGCGCAACGGCGCGGCAGCGCTTCTGCTCTACAGCGATCCCGCCGACGACGGGTACGTGCGCGGCGATGTGTACCCCGACGGGCCAATGCGTCCGCCGACTGGCGTTCAGCGTGGGAGCGTGATGAACGGCGCGGGCGATCCGACGACCCCTGGCTGGGCGAGCGTGCCCGGAGCGCGACGCGTGCCGCTCGACTCGCTGGTCGTTCCGCGCATCCCCGTCATCCCGCTGTCGTGGAGCAATGCCGCGGAGCTTCTGCGCGACATTCGCGGCACATCGATCCCGCAGCAGTGGCAGGGCGGCCTTCCGTTTCGCTATCACATTGGGCCGGGGCCGGTGCGAGCACGCGTGCTCGTGAGGCTGGATACGGCCACGAACGCGATCAAGTCCATTTGGAACACGTTCGGCGTCATCCGCGGCGCGACGTATCCGGATCAGCTCGTGATCCTCGGCGCGCATCGCGACTCGTGGGGGCCTGGTGCGGTGGATGACATCAGCGGCACCGTCAGCATCCTCGAGGCCGCGCGCGCGATCGCCGAAGAAGCGCGTGCGGGGCGCCGGCCGAAGCGGACGATCGTGTTCGCGACGTGGGACGCCGAGGAATGGGGACTCATCGGGTCCACCGAGTACGTCGAGCAGGACTCGGCGCGCCTCACGAGCGGGGCGGTCGCCTATCTCAACCAGGATGTCGCCGCCCAGGGGCCGAGCTTTGGCGGCGGTGGATCGCCCTCGCTCCGTGCCGTGCTCAGAGACGTGGTCAAGGGTATCGACGATCCGTCCGGCCGCGGGACGATCTACGCCGCGTGGCGCGCCGCGAGCGCGGTCGCGGATACGGCGGAGCCGGCAATGGGTGACCCAGGCGGCGGGTCGGATTTCGCCGGTTTCTACAATCACCTCGGTATCCCACACCTCGACTGGGGCTTTGGCGGCCCCGGAGGAGCGTACCATTCGGCGTACGACACGTACGAGTGGATGTCGCGATTCGGTGATCCCGGATTTCATCGGCATGCGGCCGCTGCCCGTATTGGCGCGACCCTGGCGCTCCGCCTCGCCAACGCGGACGTTCTCCCGTACGACTACGCCGAGTTCGCGCGCACGATCAAGCGACATCTCGACGGGGCGCAGCGTGCCGCCAGAGACCGGGGCTGGGCACTGTCGATCGACACGCTCGGCCGCGCCATCGACGAGATGGAGCGAGCGGCCGTCGCGCTCGCGAACGCGCGTGATACGGCGCTGGCTCGCTCGTCGGTGTCGCGGCGCGCGACCGAGCGCGCGAATGCCGCGCTGCTGCGTGTAGAGCGCGCGCTCACTCGTCCCGAGGGTTTGCGGACGCGCCCCTGGGTTCGCGGGCTCATCTACGCGGCGGATGAGAACAACGGTTATTCCACGATGGTCATTCCATCGGTCAACGAAGCGATACGCTCGGGTGACCGCGCCCTCGCCGTACGGGAGGTCGCCGATCTCGCGGCGCGGTTCGCGGCGGCGACGAGGGCCCTGGACGCCGCGGCCGCCGCATTGCGAGAGCGCTGAGCGCAACCGACGTCGGTCTGGCGGGTATGATGGTCAGGCGATTCTTCGAGGCGTGTTATGCGGACGACGATCGTGTTGCTGGCCGTCGCGGTGCTGGCGGTCGCGGTCCTGGCGGCGTGCCGGGCGCGTGACGAGCCGCAGTCGGATAGCGCCACGTCCGACACTCCGCGCACGGATGACACGGTGGCGTTCGGCGGCGCGCTCCCCACGGACAGCGGGCGGGTGCCTGCGCAACCGGCGCGGTCGGACACGGCGCGCGCGACGCGAATGATCCGCCGCGCGGGCGATGCCGCGAGCGATTCCACGCTGCCTCCGGACGACTCGATTCGCGCGATGCGCCCCGCCATGCCGCAGGTGACTCCGGAGAAACGGCCCCGCACGTGGCGGGGCTTCAAGCTCCCGGAGGAGATGCCGGTGCGGGCACCGGTCGAGACGATCAAGCGAGTGGAGCAGGTTCCCGACTCGGTGATGAAGGGAGACTCGACGACGCCGCTGCGCCCCGATCGTTAGGCAGGCTCGATCTCGCCGACACGGGCCAGGGCAACCGCCGCCAGGACGATCGCCGTCGCCACCGCCTCGCGCAGGCCGAACCGCTCGTCGAGAATCAATGCGCCGACGATGACGGCCACGATCGGATTCACGTATCCGTAGAGCGAGACTTTCGCCACTGGCAGGTGCTGGAGCGCGTACACGAACGCGACGTATCCGAGAAGCGACCCAAAGACGAGCAGGTAGAGAAAGGCCTCCCATCCGTGCCGGTCGGGATGCAGCCGTGCCCACTCGCCGAAGAGCGTGCCGATGAGGATCATGACGATCCCTCCCGCGAGCATCTGCAGCCCCGCTGCCAGGAGCGGAGGAACGCTGGCGCGCCGGCTCACGACGTAGACGGACCCGGCCGCCCACGAAATCGACCCGAGTTGCAGGATCACGACGCCGAGGAGGAAATCACGATTCGCCGGTAGCGGCCCGGCGAGCTCGGGCCACACCAGCACCACCACGCCGGCGAGGCCTCCGAGCAACCCGATCCAGGTCAGCGGACCCAACCGGTGGCCGCGCGGCGTGAACGCACTGATGACCACGGTCCAGATCGGCATCGTGCTGACCATCACCGCGGTAATTCCGCTCGGCACGTGGCGCTCGGCGAGGATGACCGCGGCGTTGCCCCCGACGAGCAAGAGCGTCCCCGCGATCGCGGATTCGCGCATCAGGCGCGCGTCCCGGGGGACACGCGTGCCACGCAATCGCATCGCGAGAATCACGATCGTTCCGGCGGCGGCGAAGCGCAGACCGCCGAAAAGAAACGGCTCCCATGTCGCGACGGCGATGCGGATGGCGAGGTACGTCGTGCCCCACAGGATGCACACGGCGCCCCACGCGGCCCACGCAAGCCGCCGCTCGCGCGACGTCAGCGGTCGGGCCGAACCGAAGGGGTCTCGAGGGAGCGCGCGATCGAATCGAGCCGCGCGCGCCGGTGCTCGAGCTCGCGACGAATCGCCTCACGCTCAACGGAATCCGCGGCTCGTCGAGATGCCTCGCGCGCGGCCCTCGCGGAATCGGGACGCGACCGACGAATAGGAGGAAGGCGGCGGCGTGTTCGGGCGGGCGGCGGGCGCACGCTTCGCGCCGGGGGAACCGACGCGATGCGAGTGGACTCGGTTGCGGAGGAGGTACTGTCCGGGAGAGGCCTCATCTCGGGTATCGCCGTCGTGTCGATCGTGAGGTCCTGAGATGTCGTGCCGGTGTCGGGCAGCGGGAACGTCAGCGGTGGGAGGCTGTCGAGTGCGGTGGGAACCGGTACGGCGATGCCTGACGATTCGCTCGTCACGCGGTCATCGCCTTGCCGCAACATGATGAACGCGACGAGCGCGAGCGCGACGGTCGCCGCGGTTGCCACAATCGCGGTGCGCGCGTGATCCGCCGCGGGCGGAGGCGGGACGGGTCGCAGCTCCTCGGTTGGGATCGGAACGACCACCGAGCGGGGCGTCGCACGCGCTGACGCAGGCACGGGCTCGGCCGGAGCGGCGCCCTCGGGCGTTGTCGCCGCCTCCATCGTCGTGCCCTCCTCTGCCGTTGCTGCCGCGACCGTGACCGGTTCCGACGCGACCGGCTCCGGCGCGACGACGTCGGCGAGCGGCTCCGGCGGCGATTGCGCCGCGGGTGGTACCTCGGGGGCTGACTCAGGCGCTGCGTCAGGTTCCGGTGCCGGATGGGCGACCGCATCCGGCGCCGGAGGTGCCACGGCGACGCCGGCCTCGCTCGGGGTGCGACGTCGCGCAGCGTACGCGCGCGGGAGCACCTGTCCCCCCTCGGTTCGCGCGACTGGAACCGTCTGTGCCGCGCGTGCGACGACCGGGGCAGTTGCCTTGCGACGCCTCGCTTCCTCTTCCGCCGCGACGACCGGGTCGGCCGACGCCGAGGGCGGTGCGGGCGCTGGCGATGCGGGAGCCGCCGATGCGGGCACCGGCGGTGCAGGAGCCGGCGGTGCGGGAGGCGGTGGTGTGATTGCCGCGGGCGGCTCGTGACGTGGCTCGTCAGGCGATGGGCCCGACTCCACGAGGGGCACGGGTGTGACGGCCAGTGGCGCGAGCTCGCGCACGCGCGCCGTGATGACGGGCAACGGCCGATCCACATCCACGGCCACGTGGGGGTCGATGACATCACTCGCCGCCCGCGGTGGCTCGAGCGCGACGACCGACGGGCGTGCGGCCGCTGGTGGTACTCCGGGACGAGCGCCGGCGCAGTGACAGCCGAGGGAAGGGGCCACGTCGAACAGCGCAGGCTCCCTCAGGAGAAGGCGCTGCGCGAGCTCCGTCTTCCAGTCGTCATCGATGATCTCGACGAGCGCCCGCGCGGTGCCCTCGCTCGCCAACATCTCGACCGTCGGCGCGCCACCAGGAATCGAACGGTGGCGTCGCCGGTCTGGCGGAAGGACGGACTCGAAGACCTCGGGCTGCTCTTGCAGTGAAATGTCCAGCTGCGTGAGCACGCCGAGGAACTGCATCGGCGTCAGGCGCGCGTCGATCGCGGGATCATGCGCACCGGGACAGGCACCGATGTACGTAATGCGAACGCGATTGTAGCCGTAGAGGGCGCGGAGATACCTCGCGCACGCGACGGGGGGCGAGACCAGCGGAACGAGAAAGCGAGCAAGGTCGGACCCCACCTCGAGAAGCGCATCGCTCACGTGGGGACAGGCACAGAAGATTGCCGGCTCATCGCCGCTGCGCGCGGCCACGCGTCGCACGCACGCCGCCGCGAGCAGCTCGTCACCCCAGCTGACGGGGTACACGGCGGCGTAGCCAGCGGCCTGGCACGCATGGGCGAGTTGCACAGGCGTGGCCGGACGCGCCGCGAGCAACGCATCGACGCCGAGGATGGCGACCGATGGCAGTGGCGCGCCCGACGCATTCGAAGCGGGCGACATCGTGGGTTTCGTGTCCCGGGGGGAGACACCCCAATAGAAGCGGTTATCGGGCTCCTGTCCAGCGCGGCCCGTTCATTGCGGAAGCGCAACACATGGGCGCGCGGTGCTTCTGCCCCGCAACACGATTCACCTCAAGCGCAGTCGTCTGCAGGTCGTGACGTGACAGCAGTAGCCGCAACGAGGATCGCGCGACTCTCGCGCGACGACCGAGATGCACTCGCTGCCTTCGGGGCGCGAGCAACGTGGCCGAGCGGCTTCGCGGTGTACGAGCGTGGAACCCCGGCCGACGGAATATTCATCGTCCTCCGCGGACAGATCGTTTTGCGGAACCGCCTCGGCGCTGGTCGCAGCTTCGTGCCGTGGATCGCCACCGTGGGGGAGACGTTCGGCGGCGAGGGACTGGTCCAGAACGGTCGGTACGTCAGTGACGGTCGCGCGGAGGAGGAAAGCGAGACGTTGCACCTCACCACGTCTCGCGTGAGCGCCCTCATGCGCGAGCATCCCACCGCGGCCCTCGCGCTCATGCGCCAGATCATGGCGGAGCGGTCCGAGCTGCTGGAGCGGTTTGGAGAGCACGCGACGCTGACGGTCGAGCAGCGCCTCATCGCCGCGCTCCTGCGCCTCGCGCAGAGTCGGGCGCAGGGTGATGGAGCGGCCGCATCGTCGGCCGTCTTGCCGCGCCGATTGCTGGGCGAGCTGGTCGGCGCTACGCGCGAATCCATCTCGCTCGTGCTGGGCCGCCTCACTGCCGACGGGCTCGTTCAGCGCGAAGGCAATGGGCTGATCATCACGGACCTCGAGGGGCTCGCGCGTCGCTTCGAGCAGTCCGGGCGAGGAGGGTTGGGCGCGATCGACGTTCACGACGAGCGTGGGTCCTTGCGCACGTCGGTCGGGTAACGCCCGAGCGAATCCGTCGTCGAGCGCGCCGCTGTGGTGATCCACAGCGGCGCGTTACTATTCCCGCGATGATACCTCCGGCACCTCTGCTCGCGGCGTGACGGCCACGCTCATCGCGCTCGTACTCCTCGCCGCCGCCTTCGCGGTGGCGCGCGGCGTACGTGCCTGGTGGGTGGCGCGCGGCGTCGCACTGCGGCTTCCCGTCGGAGCGAGCGGCATCATCGAAGGTGCCGAGCCCATCGTGCGCGAGCGAGCGGGCGCACGCGAGGCGGTGCTCCTCCTGCATGGATTCGGCGATACCCCTCAGACCCTGGCC
Organism: Gemmatimonadaceae bacterium; assembly: GCA_025931335.1. Classification (GTDB taxonomy): domain Bacteria; phylum Gemmatimonadota; class Gemmatimonadetes; order Gemmatimonadales; family Gemmatimonadaceae; genus JAICNG01. The sequence goes on from JAICNG010000013.1 coordinate 27,371, forward strand.
TATCTCGCGGATGAGCTGCACGCACGCGGCTGGGATGTTCACGCGCCGCTACTTCCCGGTCACGGCCGCACCCTTCGCTCGTTTGCCTCGTCCCGCTCACAGCAGTGGGTCGGCGCAGCACGGGAAGCGCTGGACTACCTGCTGGCTCGCTACCAGCGCGTCGCGATCGTAGGGCTGTCGATGGGGGGCGCGCTGGCGGCCATTCTCGCCGCCGAGCGAGATCGCGTCGTGGCATTGGCCCTGTTGGCCCCGTACGTCGAGCTTCCCCCGCGCCTGCGCAGACTCGTGAGGCATCACCAGCTCATTCACGCGCTCACGCCGGTCCTGCGTGGCAACACGGAGCGCTCCATCCTCGATCCCGCCGAGCGTGCGCGCAGCCTCGGCTATCGCGCGATGACGCCGGCGCTGGCGCGTGAGCTCGCGATCGTCGCCGAACGGGCACGGATGGCGCTTCCTCGCATCCGTGTGCCGACGCTGCTGGCGCAGTCGCGTCAGGACAATCGCCTTGCGACCGCCGTCGCCGACCGCGCCTTCGCCGCCCTCGGTGCGAGAGACAAGGAGCTACTGTGGCTCGAAGGCGCGGGCCACGTGATCACGGTCGACTACGGTCGCGAGAAGCTCATCGACGCCGTGGCGACGTGGCTCAGGCGATGGGCGGACGCCGGCGGTGCCAGTCCGTACGAGCCTGATATTCCGACGCCGCCGCAATGACGAGGTTTTCCTCGAACACCCGACCGGTGAAGGTGAGCGACGTCGGCAACCGCTCGAGACCGAATCCGTTCGGGACGGCGATGCCGGGAAGGCCGGCGATGTTCGCAGCTGCCCCGAGTGGCTGGGCGCGGATGCCCGGCGGTATGGGGACGTTCGGCCACGCCTCGTTGAACGGCTTGCCAATGGGGAACGCGACCGTTCCCCGCGTCGGTGAAACCACGGCATCGTAACCGGCGAAGACTTCGTCGAGCGCACGGCCCATCGTGCCGCGAAGGCGGAGCGCCTTGAGGTAATCCTTGGCGAACACCGCGGTCCCCGAGTAGCCGCCGTGCCGATCTTCCGGTGCGCTGAGCAGCCTGGCGCGCCCCGTTTCGAGAAGATCCTCGAAGGCGCTCGCGCCCTCCGCATCGATGATGAGCGAGGCGGCGGTTCCGTATGGATGGTCGGGGAGCTCGACGTCAGGCAGCAGCTCGGCGAACTCGGCAACGACGCGGAGCGACGCCTGGAAGTTGTCGGCCACCTCCTTCTGCACGCCGGCGGTGGCGTTTTTCAGCACCCCGATGCGCATGCGCCTCCGTCGCGCCGCCTCGGGTGCGTACGCAAACTCTCGCGTGCTCGCGGATGGATCGCGTGGGTCTGCACCCGCGATCGCGCGGAGCACCAGTCCGCAGTCGTCGGCGGTTCGACACATAGGGCCCAGCTTGTCCATCGACCATGACAACGCCATCGCCCCATGTCGGCTCACGCGGCCATAGGTCGGGCGAAGCCCGGTGATTCCGCTGAATGCCGCCGGTGTGATGATGGACCCCCACGTTTCACTGCCAATCGCGAACGGCACGAGCGCCGCGCTGACGGCCGCTCCAGGTCCGGACGAGGAGCCGCCTGCCCAGTAGGCGAGGTTCCAGGGGGTACGCGCCGGCCCGGTGAACGACGCATCGGCCTGGCGGTAGCCGAAGCCGCCAGCGAGCTCGATCATCGCCAGCTTCGCGACGAGCACCGCGCCGGCACTCGTGAGGCGCTGCACGACGGTGGCGTCGAAGTCGAAACGCTGCTCGCGATACGGCGCCGCGCCCCACGTCGTGGGATCGCCGGCGGTGGCGAGCAGGTCCTTCACTCCGTACGGAACGCCGTGCAACGGTCCACGCCACTGCCCCGCCGCGATCTCCCGTTCGGCGGCGCGGGCCTCGCGCAGTGCGCGCTCGCGGGTGATGGTGACCACGGCTCCCAGACGCGGCCCGTACTGCTCGAGCCGTTGGAGGTACGCCTCGGCGAGCTCGACGGGTGAGATCGTACGCGCGCGAATCCCTTCGCTCAGCGTCCGGACGCTGCCGTAGAGGACGTCGTCAGGAACGGTCATCGGTCGCCTCCGCGATGAACCGCGAACACGACGTCGGGCTCAACGGAGTTCGGCAGCGGAATGGCGCGGAGCCGGTCCGAGGCGCGGAGGCCACTGCGGACATCGTCCCGCACGCTCCGCAGCTGATCCTCCGTGAGGTGTGCGCCGTAGCGCTGCCTGACGAGCTGCATCATGGCGTCACTGAGCGCGGCATTCGCGTCCGCGTCGGGAGCGGCCGGCGAGGTGGTCGGCGCTGGAATGGCCGGAGCGGGGGGCACGGACGGCGTGCGCACACAGGCGCCGAGCGTGGCCGCCCCGAGGGTGAGCGCGAAATCACGGCGAGTGGGCATGCAATCCTCGGCGAAAGCGTACGGATGCAAAACGGGGCGGCTCCTGCCGCCCCGTCATCGTGCATTATGGTCGCCGCTCGATCAAGTCACCCGATCGATGACGTTGCTGATCATTTCCGGCACGCGCTGCACGGCGTCGCCTGCCTGCTTCGCCACCGTGGTCGCCACGCGCCTGGCGCGGGCGACGGGCGACTGCTTCCGCCGCGCGCGCTTGCGGCCACCGGAGCGTTTGCGTGCCGAGGACTTCCGGGCCGCGGATCCCCGTGCGGATGATTTGCGACGGGAGGATTTCCGCGCGGCCGACTTCCGTCCACCGGATTTCCTGCGCGCGCTCTTCCTGCTTGCGGACTTCCGGCCTGAGGATTTCCGGCCGCCCGATGAACGGCGCCGCCGCCCGCCCGACCGCGCCTTACTGCGAGACGACCGCTTCTTCGTCGCCATGGCATTGCTCTCCAAGTTGAGAGTTGGGTGCACGCTCGTCGTGGCAAGAATCGCGCGCGCGCGGCACCCTTGCGCGGCGCATTATGGAGTATCGGAGCGCGGCCGACGCTGCATGGCGCTCCACCGCGCGAGTCGGCGCGCGAGCTCGGCATCATCCGCCGCGAGTGTTTGCAGCTCGGTCAACACCTCTTCGCGTGATGCGCCGCGTGCTTCAGCGATCAATGGCGGCTCGCCGACGCCCTGCCGCCCTGGATCGGCGCGCCGCTCGACCTGCAATCGTGCCACCACGTCACCTGGGGTGCGCTCATCGACCGTGATGATCACGATGCGGCCACCAGGTGAGTCGTGCCGGTACACCGTGAGACCGGGCTCCATGGCGATGAACATGGGCCCACGGCGGTGATCACGGAAGGGAACCCGATGGCGGAGTGCGGATTGCCCACTGCGAATGAACGGCGCTGATCGCCATTCCGCATTTCGCAATCAACGCCCCATCGCACGGGTCTCTCCATGCGCGAGGACCCAAAGGTCGTCGAGGGCCAACCCGGCGCGCTCCCACGCTTCGCGCGTGCGCCGCGGAGGCTCGAGAATCGGCTCGTCGGTAAGGCGAAACGTACCCCAGTGGATCCCTACCATCACGCGTCCGGCCGCGAGGCCACCACCGGCGTGCAATGATCGAAAGGCCATCACCGCTTCATCCGGGTTCAGGTGCACCGGATGCATGAACCAGCGCGGCTCGTAGGCACCGATGGGAATGGCGCTGATCGCAAAGGGGCCGAATCGCTCACCGATGCGCTCGAACTCAGGGTGGAACCCGGTGTCGCCTGCATAAAAGAAACGACCGGTCGTGGTCGCGACCACGAATCCGCACCACAGCGTACGGTTGCGATCCAGCGGCGTGCGAGCACTGAAGTGTCGCGCCGGCGTGCAGGCGACGCTGTCGTCGCCCAGGCGATGCTCATCCCACCAGTCGAGCTCCACCACATCTCGCACGCCGAGGGACTTTACGAGGTTGGAGAGCCGCAGCGGAACCAGCCAGTGCGCGTCCGGTTGCGACGCGGCGAGCGCGCGCACCGTCCGCGCATCGAGATGGTCGTAGTGATTGTGCGAAAGGAGAACGAGATCGATGGGCGGGAGTGCCTCGATCGGCGCGCCGGGTGGGACGAGTCGCCGGGGTCCGATCGCGCGCCACGGGGATGCGCGCTCGCTCCAGATCGGGTCGGTGAGAACGTTGAGGGACCCAAGCTGAACCAGGAGCGTGGAATGACCGATCCAGGTCACCGCGATCTCGTTCGCAGGCGCGCGCGGGAATCGCATCGCGGATGCCACGGTTCGGAGCGCGCGAGCGCCCTCGTCGCGAGGAAGGGGATGCCGAAGCCGATTCCAGCGCCATTTCAGCAACCCGCCGAACCGGGCCTCATCGAGTGCCCATGGGTTGCGGAAGGTGCCGTTCGGGAGCTGATGCGGCGCGGCCGCGCCCGGCGAAGGCTCAGCGTGGCGGCGGCCGCTCACTCGCCGAAGACAGCGAGATTCTCGTCCAGGTGCGCGATGGTTCTCATCCCGACGAGCGCGGTGGACACCGGAAGGCTCGTCACGAACGAGAGTGCTCGCTGTGCATCCGTGGAAAACCCAGGCAGGGCTTCGCGAACCTGCGGCGGAAGCCCGCTCGCGAGGCGCGCCTGCAGCAGCGGCGCGCTGGCGACGACCGAGATCCCGAGCTCGGCCGCGGCGTGCAGGAATGGCATCTCCCGCCCACGCACGCGCTGCGTGGACAGACGGACAGCCTCCGGCATTGCAAGGCTGACCGGAAGCTGGACGACGCGACAGCGATGATCGGGGCCGCCGGCGTCATGTGCCGCGGCGACGACCTCCGCCAGCTCCAGATGGCCGCGTGCCCCACGCGCCGCGCGGAAGCCGTTCCACGTCGCGCACCCGTACCGCGCAATGTCGCCCGCGTCACACCGGGATTCGAGCATCGCGAAGGTCTCGCGCAGGCGGTCGAGCAGCTGCGACGGCTTGATCGCGTCGAGTTGCTGCTCTGGATTGTGCACGTAGTACACGTCGATCGTCTCGACACCGAGGTTGTCGCGACTGCGCCGGAGCTGATCGGCCAGAAACCCCGGGGCGATGCTGTGCGCATCGGCGATGACATTCTCGGGCGACACGATCCCACTCGCGAAGTACTCGCGTTCCAGCAAGGCGTGATACTCCTCGCGCGAATCGGGCGCATTTGTATCGAGCGGGATGTAGCCGCCCTTGGTGCAGATCACGACCTCGTCGCGCGCGACCAGGCCGCTGGCGATCGCGGCCCGCACCGCACGGCCGACAGCGCGCTCCGACCGCTGGCATCGGTAGTTGATGGCGCTGTCGATGATGTTGATGCCGCGCTCCAGCCCAGCCCTCGCCACGGCGTCATAGCGGGCGTCGTCGGCGTCGTCGCACTCACCGAGGTACGTCCCGAGCCCCACGGCCGAGACACGGAGCATGCGGTCGAGCGGGCGATGGAACTCCTCTCCGCGCCGCTTCGCGTATCGCTCGGCGTGGCGCGTGGTTCCCTTGGCGGTGGCCCGCCCCACGAGCAGCGGAATGGTCGCGGTTGCCGGGGTGCGTGTCTTCACCCCGCTGACGGTACGCGATGGAGGAATGTCCGCAAGGGTGTACGAGCCAACGAGATGTCACGAACGGGGCAAATGGTCGTCTTTTCCTCTAGAGGTAGCTTCGGGCACGAAGCCTGCTTAAGTTACGAGTAGCCGGCCCGGGCCTCGCTTATCGAGACCGGGCCGTTCCGTCACCATCGCGGCAGTCGCTACACGGAGGAGCACGAATGTTGGACTTTGCCAGCTGGGCGTCGCACTGGTGGATACCGGTGCTGTTCATCATCATCGCGGGACATCTCACGAACGTGTGCGTGACGTTGTTCCTGCATCGCATGCAGACGCATCGGGGCGTGCAGTTCCACGCGCTGGTCGCGGTGCCGATGCGCCTCTGGCTGTGGATGTCCACGGGCATCGTGACGAAGGAGTGGGTGGCCTGCCACCGCAAGCATCACGCGTTCGCCGACCGTGAGGGCGATCCCCACTCGCCACTCCTTGAAGGGCTCCGCAACATCATCCTCAAGGGCGCGCTCTACTATCGCCAGGCGATTCGTCAGCCGGGCATGGTCGACAAATACGGCAAGGGTACGCCCAACGACTGGCTCGAGCGCCGGCTGCTGACGCCACTGAACTGGCTCGGCATCGTCGTCATGCTCACGGTCGACATCTATCTCTTCGGCTTCTTCGTGGGCGGGCTCGTGTGGGGCGTTCAAATGCTCTGGATCCCATTCTGGGCCGCCGGTATCGTCAACGGCATCGGGCATGCGCTCGGCTATCGCAACTTCGACGTGAAGGACGAGAGCCGTAACATTTCCCCGATCGCGATCTGGCTGGGTGGCGAGGAGCTTCACAACAACCACCACGCCGATCCGCATTCCGCGAAGTTCGGAGCGAAATGGTACGAGCTGGACATTGGCTGGGTCTACATCCGGCTCCTTCAGGTCTTCGGCCTGGCGAAAGTCAAATACGCTCGGTAAAAGGGCCACGGGCCAAGGGCCACGGGCCAAGGGTGGGTCAAGGGTGTATCGTATATACGAGCCCTTGACCCTTTTCTTGGCCCATGGCCCTGGCCCGTTTGACGAAGAGAGGAACCATGAGCGACTTAACCTGCTCTCGCTGCGGAAACACGCGCGCGGGATTCGAGCGTGCTCCCTTCCCCGGTCCCATCGGCGAACGCGTGCAACGTGAGATCTGCACCGTCTGCTGGGCAGAGTGGAATCGGCAGCAGATGATGCTCATCAACCACTACGGGTTGAACCTCATGGATCCGCAGGCGCGGCAGTTCCTCACGAAGAACATGGAAGCGTTCCTCTTTGGAGCGGGACCGGGCGAGCAGGTCGACACCAGCAAGCAGGGAACGATCAACTGGTGAGCGGCCGCACGCGTCTCGTGCATCGCGCGCGCCTCTCGTTCCTTGCGGCCGCGTCTGCGGTAATCGGCTGCACGGACGCCTCTTCGATCGGGATCGAGGAGGAGCGGGAGTTGGGGACGGCGGTCGCGGAGCAGGCTGCCCGCGAGATGCCCTTGCTCCAGGACGAGCCCGTCGTTCGGTTCGTGCGCGAGCTCGGTGCGCACATCGTGCAGCGCGCCGATACGACCGGACGTGCGTACGAGTTCCGCGTCGTCGACTCCGACATGGCGAACGCGTTCGCGATCCCCGGCGGATTCATCTTCGTCAACCGCGGGATCCTCGAGCGGGCGGGAACCGCGTCGGAGCTCGCGGGAGTGCTGGCACACGAGATCGGGCACGTGGTCGAGCGCCATGGGCTCGAGCAGATGTCCAAAGCGCAGAACACGAACACGATCGTCGCTCTCGTGTACGTCCTTCTCGGCCGCGCGCCGGGCGGGGCGGAGCAGGTCGCCCTGCAAGTCGCCGGCAGTGCGTGGATGGCGAAGCACAGCCGCGAAGCGGAGCGTGAAGCCGACCGTGTGGCGGTCGCCTATCTCGCACGAGCGGGTCTGGACCCGCGGGGGATGCCGCAGTTCTTCCAACGTTTGCTCGAGGAGGAGCGCAACAATCCGAGCCAGCTCCTGGCGTGGTTCTCGACCCATCCGGTCACGGAAGACCGCATCGCCGACACCGACGCCATGATTGCGCAGCTCCCTCCCGAAGTCATCGACCGCGCGGCGACGGACCTTCCGCAGTTCGCTCAGATGCGGCGGCGCCTGGATGCGCTTCCGGCTCCGCCAGTCGATGCGCGGGCCCTGCCGTAATCATGGTCCGGCGCGAGGCCCGGTCTTACATTGCGACACACTCAACCCGATGCACGTGTTGATTAGCTTCTCAGCCTGCGCGATCCGTTCATCCGTGGTCGCACTCGTCGCCGCGGTGGTCGCCGCGTGCGCGCGACCGGCGCCGACCCCGGCGGCCGCACCTCCGCTCTCCGTTGATTCCGGCAGGATCGCGATCGCTCCGCCACGGATGCCGGCCGACTGGGTCGACTCCGTCCTCGCGTCGCTGTCGCTGCGAGAGAAGGCCGCGCAAATGGTGTGGCCAACCGTCTTTGGCGACTATTCGCCAAGCGATTCGCCTCAGTGGGAGCAGCTGAGACGACTCATCGAGGAGGAGCGCGTCGGCGGCTTCACCGTGTCGGTGGGATCGCCCGTGGAAATCGCGGTAAAGCTCGACGCGATGCAGCGCGCCAGCCGCGTGCCACTCCTCATTGGCGCAGACTTCGAGTTCGGCGCGGGCTATCGAGCGCGCGGTGGGTGGTTCCTTCCTAACGGGATCGATCTCGGCGGCGCCGTGGTGTTTCCCCCGCAGATGGCGCTTGGGGCGACGGGCGACACGGCACTCGCGTACGAGCAGGGGCGGGTGACGGCGGTCGAAGGTCGTGCGCTTGGCGTCCACGTCGCCTATGCGCCGATCCTCGACGTGAACAACAACCCGGCGAATCCCGTCATCAACACGCGTTCCTACGGCGAGGACCCAGCGCTCGCCGCGCGTCTGGGAGCTGCGTTCGTGCGTGGGCTTCAGGAGCACGGCATGATCGCGACGGGGAAGCACTTCCCCGGACACGGTGACACCGAGGTGAATTCGCATCTCGCGCTACCGGTGGTCGGCGTGACGCGAGCGAGACTGGACAGTGTCGAGTTGGTGCCGTTTCGAGCGTCGGTTGCGGCGGGAGTCGGAGCGATCATGACCTTCCACGGCGCGATGCCGGCGCTCGATTCGAGCGGGGTTCCGGGCACGCTCTCGCGCCGCGTGCTGGGCGACCTCCTCCGAGGCGAGCTCCACTTCGAAGGTGTCGTGATTTCAGACGCGATGGACATGCGGGGCGTGCTGGACAAGTACGGCGCCGTCGAGGCGGCAATCCGCGCGGTGGAAGCCGGCGCCGATGTGCTGATCCAGCCCGTCGACGTTCGTCAGACCATCGATGCCGTGGTGCAGGGCGTTTCGACCGGGAGGTACGATGAGGCTCGTATCGACGCGTCCGTGCGCCGCCTGCTCGAGGCGAAGCGGCGGGTTGGGCTCGACCGGCGTCGGTCAGTGCCGATCGACAGCGTGAGGTTCGTGGTGGGCGACTCCGACCACGTAGCCGTGGCTCGAACGGTCGCTGAGCGATCGATTACACTGGTGCGCGACTCGCTCAAGCAGCTGCCGCTATCCAGGCTTCCCCGGTCGCGACGTGTGCTGTCGATCACCCTGGCGCGGCGGACGGATCTTGCCGCCGGTGGGACGTTCGACGCCGAGCTGCGTCGCCACTTTTCGAGCGTGCGGTCGGAATTCGTCAACGCCGACGCGCCGGCCAACGCGGAATGGGAGCGCCTGCTTCGCGCCGCCGGGTCGGCGAATGTCGTCGTCGTGAGCTCGTACGTCTCCCACGCATGGAACGCGACCAGCGCCGAGGCGCCGAGGGAGTTCGCGAACTTCGTCGAGGCGCTCGTCCGGGCTCGCCGACGGCCGATTGTGGTTTCGTTCGGAAACCCATATCTCTTGCAGCAGATTTCTGGCGTCCCGGCGTACTTGATCGGGTGGAGCGGGATCGGCGTCTCTCAGCGTGCGGCGGCTCGCGCCCTGCTCGGCGCGAACGCGATCACGGGACGGTTGCCGATTCGCATTCCACCAGGTACATCCATTGGTGCGGGATTGATACGTGCAGTGGATTCGGCGAGTGCTCGCGCGTCTGGTGTGCGACGCTAACCGGCGAGTGTTCTGATTGACGGGTGTGAATGTACGCGCTATATAGTCGCGCTTCGTGACGAGTGGGTTCGATAGGCGCGGAACGCGACAAATTTCGGGGAGACTTGACATTAGTGACCGAGTGTGACTAATTCGCGCCCGATGCGCGAGCGTCCCCAAACATCCGCCCCGGCCGGCCGCCCCGCCGTTGCAGCCCGTCCCGTCATTCGCCGGGCGCTTCTCTCCGTCGACGTCATTCTCTTCACACCGCACGGGCGCCGGCTCACGGTGTTGCTCGTGCGTGCGACCGATCCGCGCGCACGCGAGCGATGGGAGCTCCCCTGGGACGCGGCGCGCGCCGAGGAAGCGCTCGATGTGGCGGCGGCACGCATCGCCCGATCGGCGTTAGGCGCCGGGCCGGCGTGGACGCGACAGGTGGTGGCGTCCGGTGGCGAGCAGCGCCATCCCGGTGAGACCGAGTTCTCGATCGCCTATCTCGGACTGGTGCCCGCCGGCACGCCGCCGCCGGTTGGTGGCGAGGCCAGCTGGTTCCCTCTCGACGAGATTCCGCCGCTCGCCCCCCGCCACCGCGCCATGGTCGACTCCGCGCTCGCCATGCTGCGGCTCGAGCTCGATCAATCGCCGGTCGCCTTCCGCCTGCTCCCGCCGACGTTCACGCTGAGTCAGCTTCAGGAGGTGTACGAGGTTCTCCTCGGACGCAAGCTGCACAAGGCGAGCTTCCGTCGCGCACTTCACGCCGCGTGGCTCGTGGAGCCTATAGATGAATGGAGGAGCGAAGGCAGAGGACGTCCGGCTCAGCTCTTCCGGTATGCGCCAAAGAAGAAACGGACGGGTCGGCGCGGGGTGAGGTTCGATCTCTTGGGATAGGGGTCAGGAGTCAGGGATCGGGGGTGGAACGGCAAACGGCCGCGCACTGCGCGGCCGTTTGCTCATCTGATGAGCGCGTCCGCTGCGAAGCAGCGACGCGCCTTTCCACCCCTGATCCCTGCCTCCTGACTCCTGATCCCTCTCGTTACCGGTTAGTGACCGGAACCAACCAGCAATCCCAGGGTACACCCCTTGCGTTACTTTATTAGTACCAATACGTATATTACTACGAAACACACGGAGGGAGCCGGTTGCTCGCCTATCTGGACGCGCTGTGTGCCGCTTTGCTTGCGCGTGACACCAAGGAGATCGATCGCCTTGGCCGTCATCCACTTGCACGCGCCCTGCCGCGGACGGTACGTGAGGAAGTCCTCGCGATTCGTCGCGTTGGACCCGGCTCCCTCCGCGCGCCCATAGAGACCCTTCGTCATTACCACCGCACGGCCCATCTGTTCGGCATCGCCCGCGACCCGGCGTCCGCGGGCGATCAGATGGAGCTGCCGCTCCCCGCGAGGGCTAGCTGATGGGCGTCGTTCGTCGGAAACAGCGGAGCTCGGTTCGCCAAGGCGGCGGATCGCCGCTAACCGAAGCAACCCTCCGGCGCCTGTCGGATGAAGGGATCAGTGAGACGCCCGTTCCAGCGCGCGTGCTGGAAACGCCGGGCGGCCACCGGTGGCTCGTCATCCTGATCGCCCGCCTCGCTTCCGTCGATCCCGTCGGCGAGACACGCGGCGCTCGGCTGATCGTTCGCGCCGAGCCGTTGTACGGGGGCCAGGATCGCCCTCGGATCGTGACCGTTCGCGCGGCGTCGCTGGATGACATGACGGGACCGGTGCTTCGCGACGCGCTGCTGCGCGGCCGGCCAGGCGAGGCGCAGCGACGACGCCGCAGAGGGTGACCAGCGGGCGGTCCGGACCACGGGCCGCCCTTCTCTTGTCTAGTTGCTTCGTCCCTGCCGCCGGAGGAGAGCACGCGAGATCGCCGTGTTGTCGCGGGCGATCGCGTAGAGCTCCCTGAATACGGTGGCTCTCGAGGTGCCCCGGGCTTCGGCGATGATCGGAGGCTCGTGCCCAGCGCGGCGCGAGGGGTCTGAGCGTCGCTCTACCGCCAGGAAGGCACGGTGGACCCCGCCTTCGGCGTCGGCTTCAATCATGACGAAGCCCCCAGAGGGTAGCTCGCGACTATAAAGCAGCACGGGTCATCCTTCATTGGATTGACGAGGGGGGCCCGACGTCGGGCCCCGCCGACACGCGCTAATATACGACCGGCGGCTCCCGATAAAGCAAGGTGGTCTCCATTCCGGGCGGCGCGCTCCGTTCTATCGCGCTGGCGCTGACGGGCAGCTCGATCACACCCTCCGCGGGCAGGATGCGGCGGACCGCGATGAGGCGCCGGCCAAACCACGTTGGCCGCGCGCGGGTCCCGCCAAACCGATCGAGCTTCACGCGCTTCGCGGTGCTCGACGCGTGGATGATGGTGTCGCCACCGACGTACACGGCGATGTGTTGCGCGCCGCGTCCGCCAAAGAAGAAAAGGAGATCACCCGGCTGCAAATCACCGGGCGCCGGGGCATCCCCCACGCCGGCTTGCTCTTTGGCAGTTCGAGGCATGCGCACGCCGTGCTGCGCGAAGATCCAGCGGACGAAACCGGAGCAGTCGAACGCGCGCGGTGTGGTTCCCCCGAGCACGTAGCGCACGCCCAAGTACTGCCTCGCTGTACGCACGACGTCCTCGCCGTGCACGGGCGCGCGCACCTCGAGGGTGCGCATCCCCCCCGTGGGCGCGGGCGTCTGCCGAGCTTGAGCGAGGGCCCCACGCATTGGGGCGGCCAGCGCAGCGGCGCATAAGAGAGCAATTCGTACGTTGATGGTCGTCATCCTGGCGATGACGACCTTGACGCCTGCCTGGAAACGCCCCGAGCAAGGGGCGAAGGGTCGAAACGAGCCGAACAGCTACCGACGCGACTTCGGCGTCGTCGCTCGGGCATCGAGGACGGCACGGATTGAGTTGCCCTTCTTCATCGCACGCGCCCAGAGGTCACCGCGCCGCCGCAGGCGATCGGGCACGCTCTCGATGGTGAAGTCGCGAGGGTCCAATCCCTTGTCGATTTCGCTCCACTCGAGCGGAGTCGATACCGTCGCGCCAGGCCGAGCGCGAACCGCGTAAGCGGCGGCGACAGTCTTTCCACGGATGTTCTGGAGGTAGTCGACGTAAACCGTGCCCGAGGGGCGAGCGCGCACTGCGCGCTCGATCGTGGAAATGCGCGGTGCGCGCGCGACCACCCTTGTGGCGACCAGTTGTGCGGCGAGCACGGCCGTCTCGTCCGAGAGGCCGGGCTCCAGCGGCACCACGATGTGCATCCCCGAAGCGCCCGAGGTCTTCGCGACCGCGGTGAGCTTGAGCGTATCGAGCTCGTCCTTCACCAGCTTCGCCACCTCCACCACCGTCGAGAACGACGCTTTCGGGCCAGGGTCGAGATCCAGAATCGTGAAGTCGGCTTCGTCGAGTTGGGCAACGCGCGAGTGCCAGGGATCGACAGAGATGGCCCCGAGCTGGACGATATAGAGCAGCGTCAGCAGATCACCGCCAATGAGGCGCCTCTGCCGCTCCCCCTCCTCATTGCGAATCGTCTCCGCACGCACCCCTGCTGGCACGGAATCGGGAGCGTTCTGCTGGTAGAACGATTGGCCGTCGATGCCATTCGGATATCGCTTGAGGACGAGCGGCCGATCGCGCATCACCGGGAGGATCGCGTCTTCAACACGCGCGTAGTAGCGCATGAGGTCGCCCTTGGTGAAGCCATCGCGCGGGAAGAACACCTTGCCGAGGCTCGACACGGTGAGGGTCGCGCCACCTCCCAGCTCGACCGTTCCGTCGCCTCCCGATCGCTCGATCTCCTCGAGGCTGTCAACGACGCGCGAGCCTGCGGCGGACGTCCTGGATCGCGCCGTGCGCGCGCGTGGCGCGGCGGACTTCCGCATCCCGGCGCGTTTCATCGCTGCGCGCGCTGCACGCTTTCGGCCTCCCGTCCCACCTCTCGCGCATCCTTGTCATCGCGGACGCCAAGGAAGATGGGCTGGCGGAGTTTCCCATCGGCCGTCCATTCGTTGAACTTCACCTCGACGACGACCTCGGGGCGCGCCCAGTGTGCGCGCTCGTTCGTTCGCGGCGGGTGCTCGAACGGCGACGATTTCCGCTCGAGGCGCGCGAGGCGGCGGTGCATGTCCTTGAGACCGGCCCGGGTGAAACCGCCTCCCGTGTGCCCGACATAGATGAAACGGCCACCATCGAAGTAGCCGAGGAGAATGGCGCCGATGTGCTCGCGCGTGTTGCGTGGCTCGGTCCAGCCTCCGACGACGAACTCCTGTCGGTGCTCGACCTTCAGCTTCAGCCACGCTTTCGTGCGGACGCCAGGCTCGTAGCGGGCATCTGTGCGCTTCGCAATGACTCCTTCCCACCCATCCCGTCGAACGCGCTCGAGCATTTCCTGGCCATCGCCGGGAACGGAGTCACTCAGGCGCAGGCGTTGGTTCGTTCGCCGGCGCAGGAGCCGCTCGAGGTGCTTCCGGCGAGTCGACCACGGTTCCTTGATGACGACGTCGTCGCCGTCGACGAGGATGTCGAACAGCGCGATCGCGGCCGGCTGCGTTTTGGCGAATTCCTCGATCGTCCCGGCGTCCTTCACATGCATGCGATCCTGTAGCGCCTGGAAGCGCGCGACCTCTCCGCGGACGACCGCGATGATCTCTCCGTCGACGACGAGCTCACGCTCGGCCTTCGTGCCGAGTGCGCGCAAGGCGTTGGCGATCTCGGGAAACTGCTTGGTCTTGTCGTTGCCGTTGCGCGTGATCAGACGGACCGCATCCCGAGTAATGAAAGCGAGAACCCGGATGCCGTCGTATTTGGGCTCGAACGTCCAGCCCTCGCCCTCCGGGATCGACGTCCCGATGCTGGCGTACATGGGCTCGAGGCGGCCCAGCGCCCGGGAGCGGGTAGCTGCGGCTGGTTTCTGACGAGCGGTCGTGGATGCGCGTCTGGTCACCGTGCGTGTGCTCCGGCCTTTGGCGGGACGCCTCTTTCCCGCCGCAATCTCTTCCATCGTCCGCCCCGTCGCCACCGAGGTCGTCACGTCAGCGACGATGTCGGCGTCATCGCGTGCTTCCGCGTCGCGATGCTTGATCCAGAGCCACTGCGGTTTCGACGAGCCGCCATTGCGTCCGCGCATGCGGACCAGGACCCACGATCCTCTCAACCGCTCGCCGTCGAGAGTGAACTTGAGGTCACCGGCGCGGTACCCGCGGCGGATGGCGCTTTCATCGTCACCGTCGCCTGGCCCCTCGGCGCGGTACGTCCCGCGGTCCCAGAGCATCACCGTGCCGCCGCCGTACTCGCCCTTGGGGATGGTGCCTTCAAACGTGTTGTAATCGATGGGATGGTCTTCGACTTCCATCGCGAGGCGCTTGACGCTCGGGTCGAGGCTGGGGCCTTTGGGGACGGCCCAGCTCTTCATCACCCCGTCGAGCTCGAGTCGCAGGTCGAAATGGAGGTTGGTGGCGGCGTGCTTCTGGATGACGAATCGCAGCGTTCCCTTCCTGGAGGGAGCGCTGGCGACCGTGCCGGTGGGCTCGGCCGTGCGGGAGAAATCGCGCTTGCGGCGGTACTCCGAGAGCCGTGCCGAGCGGGTGCGCGGCACGACCCGTTAGGCGGAGCGCCGGGATTTGGGTGGCGTGCGCTCCCGCGAGGCGGCTGCCTTCCGGGGTGCGCGCACCGTCCCCGACCGTGCCCGTTTGGCGCGGGACGGATGCTTCTTGCCCTGCTCCAGGCTCTCGCGCAGCCGCGACATCAGGTCGATGACCTGCTCATCGGCCGGCTCGGCCTCCTGCATCGGCTCGAGGTCGGCCTTCTTGCCCTTGAGCTTCGCCCGGATGATGCGCATGAGGTTGGCGCGGTAATCATCGGTGTATTTGTCGGGCGAGAAGGGCTCGGCGAGATTGCCGATGAGCTGCTCGGCCATTGTGAGCTCCTGCGGCTTGACGATATCCGAGGCTGGGAAAGAGAAGTCCGTCGTGTCGACGAGCTCGTTGGCGAAGCGCATGAGCTCGAGCACCAGCGCGTCGCCGACGACTTTCACGGCGGCGAGATTCTGCTTCTGGCGGATGATGATCTTGCCGATGCCCACGGCGCCGGTGCGGCGCATGGCCTCGCGGAGGAGTGCGTACGGTCGCTCACCGCCCTTCGACGGCACGAGGTAATAGGGCGTTTCGAAGTAGCGCGGATCGATCTCGTCCTGCTTCACGAAATCGAGAATGTCGATCGCGCGCGAGGCCTCGAGTGCGGCGCGCTCGAAGTCTTCGTCGGTGAGGACGACGTATTTGCCCTTGGCGTACTCGTAGCCTTTGACCACCTCGCTCCACGGCACGGTCTCGCCGTCTTCGCTGCAGACGCGCTCGTATTTCACCGGGGAGAGGTCTTCGGCGTGGAGCATCCGGAACGAGATGCGATCTCCTCGTACGGCGGTCCGCAGCTCGACGGGAATGCTGACGAGTCCGAAGGTGATTGCGCCTTTCCAGATCGCCGCCATGGCCTGCTCTCCGCGTTGAGGTTGGGGAAGATCGCGATGTGAAAGAGGGCAAGAGCGAGGCCATTTGTGGAAAAGCACATTTGTGATCCCGATGCGTGGGCAACGGAAAGGCCCGGGCGTTGAGCCCGGGCCTTTCCGTTGGCGGCGCGGTCGGACGGAAGGTCAGGCCTTCGTCACGTCTGATGCCTGCGGTCCCTTCTGTCCCTGAACGATCTCGAATTCGACGTGATCGCCTTCGGCGAGGGACTTGAAGCCGTCGGACTGGATCGCGCTGAAGTGGACGAAGACGTCGGGGCCTCCCTCGCGAGAGATGAATCCGTAGCCCTTCGCGTCGTTGAACCACTTCACGGTGCCGGTGATACGTGCCATGGTGCGCTTCCTCTTCCCCTACGGGGCTGACGGTGGTGCGTGGTCACGCTGGGACGACCAACCATAGGGCGTGTTCGTGACCGAAACATGTGACGTCAAAGGTAAACACCTGAGACGCAAGCAAAAGGGGGCGGTGCGCAAAATCCGCTCCGCCCCCCTTGTCGACCGTGAGCCAGCATGCCCGCGGCTCGTCCTTACGCGGCCCCCGCGATGTACTTTGCGACCCGGCCACACTTGGCGCATCGAAGCGTGACGTGCGAGCGCGGCGGCGGCGGGATCTGCTGGGGATCGCGCTGAATCTGCCCGGAGCAGGACGGGCACGACAATGGCGATCCCGTGCGGTCGTGTGAGATGAGCTGCAGGGCCTGTGCGGGATTGTACGTCGCCGGACGGGGCTTACGCATGAGGACCTCCGTGGATATACGACCAACCATTCCGGCGGGAGCGGGGGTTCCGGCCGAAACGCTGCTGCGATTCGCGTGACGCCTTGGCAACTGGCGGTACGGGTGCTGGCGGTCCCGCTGTGTGTCCTCTGGGCCGGGTGCGGGCCGCGCCTTCGCCTTCCGCCGGTGCCTCCCGAGCCCCCGGGCGCGCTCCCACACGGGGACACTGGCGCCACGCTGGCACGGCAACTGGCGCCTGTCTTATACCTCCAGGCCGATGAATGGTTCCCGCTCGTCCGGGCGGTGGCCGTCCTCCACCCGACCCGCCCGATCATCGCCTACCACCTGCTGTGGGGGGACGACGCCCACGGAGCCTGGGTGCCCTTCACCAAGCCCTCCGACCAGGAGATCGTCTGGGTGGGATACGACTCCACCGGGGTCCCGGTCGACCTGTGGACGTACTGGCACGGTGACGTTCTTCATGTTCCCTGGCCCAGGCGGCAGGTCCTGGTCGACGTCCAGTGGGGAAAGCACGGGTCGCTTCCGCGGGCCACCCGGCCTGGCTCACTTCCTCCGGAGCGATCGCTCGAGTCGTTCTATCTTCTGAGCTGGGCAGGGGTCCTCGATCTCTGGCTGGGACGGCTGTCGCGTCGCGGGCCGCTGTGTTTCTGCAGGGGGTACTCGCGGTACACCGCGTTCACCAGACCGGTGGGAGTCGCGGAGCGACTCGATGCCATCGCGCGGGCGGATGATCCATCGGCCCTGCTCCGGGCCGTGTTCGGGGCGCGGTACTCGCGAAAACGTCCCTGGCCGTAGCGCCAACCTAACGAGTCACCCGCCCCTTCGCACCGGGTCTCTTCGATGGGCGTCGGACGAAATGACCTCGTGACGACCGGTCGTCCTGTCTGTTTCGGTCGCGCGCGCCCACCTCACGAGTGAGTTGGCCCCTGATGCATCGCGTCAACGCGCACTCCGTGGTCGGAATATGAATTGCCTAATCCGACACCGCTTGCCGCCGTATGGCGAGTGGCGCGCAGTGTGGCCTCACGAGGCCCCGCGGCGCCGAGCGTTCGCCGGGCACGGCGGGCGCATGGAAACCGAATCTCAGGCATCCCGCCACGGAGTCTCTCATGCTCGCCACGCGCCGTTTCGCTTCACTCTTCGCGCTCGCCGTCACCGCGGTCATGCTGACGTCGTGCGCCGACGATCATGGTCCCGTCGCGCCAGCCCCAGCGACGCCGGATGCGCTGTTGATCGGGGACGTCACCGACGTCCTGAACTCGACCGTCACGTCGGTCGGGTCGACACTCGACAGAACGGTCTCGGGTCTCCTCGAGTGCGACGTCAGGAACAGCTACACTGCGAGCCAGATGATCGGCCCGCAGGGTGGCGTGCTGCGCGTGGGCCGTCACTCGTTGTACGTCCCGGCGAATGCGCTGAAGGAGAACGTGCTCATCACCGCCACCGCACCGGCGGGCCGGCACGTAGAGGTGCGCTTCGAGCCGCACGGCCTGGAGTTCCAGCGCCCGACGGCGCTCACGATGAGCTATGCGGATTGCGGCATCCTCAAGCCGCTGAGCCTCCGCATCGTCTACGTCAACGACAACCTCGACATTCTCGAGGTGCTGTTGTCGCTGCCGAACCCGTTCACGCGCACGGTGACGGGTAAGGTCGACCACTTCTCGAGGTACATGCTTGCCGACTGAGCACGCGTTGCCTCTCGCGGCTCGTCCCTTCGTGGCGCCGGTGGCCTTTGGGCCCCGGCGCCCCGTCGCGTTTTTGACCGAAGCGCGCGAGCACGAGCGCGCCGGCCGTGTCGTCGACGCCATCAAGTGCTACGAGTCGGCCATCGATACCGCCGAGGTTGCGATCGACGGCCCGGTGCTCGCTGAGGCACTGCGGCGGCTCGGCGTCGTGCGCCGCCGGCGCCACGAGTACGACGAAGCAATCGCCCTGTGTCAACGCAGCTACGAGATCGCGATGGCACGGTCCGACGGGCTGCTCGCCGCGGAGGCACTCAACGGCATCGCGCTGGTGCACGTGGAGCGCGGCGAATGGGCGCAGGCACGCGAGCAGCTCAGCCGTGCCCTCGAGCTTGGCGCTGAGAGCAAGGAGCTCGTGGGGCGCATCGAGCAGAATCTGGGAATCATGGCGAACATCCACGGCGATCTCGCGGCGGCGATGCACCACTACCGCCGCTCGCTCGAGGCGTTTCGTCAGGGACGTGATGAGCGCGGGTGTGCCATCGCGTATCACAACCTCGGCATGCTGAGCGCCGATCAGCGGCTGTGGGACGACGCGGAGCAGTACTACCGCGGGAGCCTCGAGGTGGCGGAGTCGACGGGCGATGTGCATCTCCGCGGACACGTGTTGCTCAATCGCACCGAGGTTCACCTGGCGCGGGCGCGCTTCGAGTCCGCGCGGCAGGATGCCGAGGAGGCGCTGCGCATATTCGATTCGCTGGGAATGGCCGGCGGAAAATCCAGCGCCTATCGATTCCTCGGGATGGTGTACCGAGAGACGGGCCGCTCGGCGCTGGCGGAGGCACGTCTTCGCTCCGCCGTCCAGCTGTCGGCCAGCGTCGGTGCGGCGCTGGACGAAGCAGAAGCATCACGCGAGCTGGCGCTGCTGTATCAGGGATTGGGTCGCAGCCAGGAAGCGCTGCGTCTGCTCAACATGTCGCACCGGCTCTTCCGCCGCCTCGACGCGCGCGTCGATCTCGTCGACATCAAGGCGAAGGTGGGACATCTCGAGAGCGTGTATCTCGAGATCGTGCGCGAGTGGGGACGCTCGATCGAATCGAGCGACACCTACACGCATGGGCATTCTGAGCGGGTGGCGACGTACGCGGCGGCGCTGGCGACGGCGATGGGCCTCGACGAGACGGAGTTGCAAACGATCCGCGTGGGCGCGTACCTCCACGATGTCGGCAAGGTGCGTATTCCGCACGAGATTCTGAACAAGCCGGGACGGCTCACGAACGAGGAGTTCGACGAGATGAAGCGCCACCCCGAGTATGGGATCGAGCTGCTGGCGTCGGTCGAATTCCCCTGGGACATTCGCCCGTTGATCCGGTCGCACCACGAGAAGCTGGACGGCTCGGGCTATCCCGATCGCCTGCGCGGCGACGAGATCCCGCTGACCGCGCAGCTCATCTGCATCGTCGACGTCTACGACGCGTTGACGACGACGCGCTCCTATCGCGGTGCGATGCCGCATCAGACGGCGATCGACGAGATGATCCGCAGCGAGCGCTGGTGGAGGCCTGACGTGATGGCGGGGTTCAGGGCGAGCGTGGGGAGGGGGTAGGGAGGAAGGGTCGGGGGCCAGGCGCCCCCGACCCGCTTCACCCTACGTACACGACGTCGCCCTCCGGATCGATCCCCATCTCCTGGATGTGACCGCAGACGCCGCACACCATCGTAGCGTGCCAGGCTTCGTTGAATTCCTTCTGGTGCTCCTTCGCCGCCTCCTTGACGGTCACTTTCTTGTAGCTGTATTCACGACAATGCTCGCAAGCGTGACCGCGCGCGATGCGCTCAGCCCGTTCGCGCGAGATCTTCTTGATCTTCCGCAACTCAACGCTCCTCGTCCGGGTTGCGCAGCGTCACGCGTGCGGTCGGGCGGGGCTGCTGATACGCGCCCGCCGGCGGGGCCGCTTCGCGTGTGGAGCCGGAGCCCTGCGCCACGCCGCCAGCCTTGGCGAGCAGCTCCTTCATCCCGCCGATCGCCCCGAGCACCCCGGTAGCCTCGGCGGGAAGGAAGATCGTGGAGCCCTTCCCCTGCGCGACATGCGGCAGCGCCTCGAGGTATTTGAGGCCCAGCAGATACATGGCGGCCTGCCCGTCGGGCAGCGAGTTGGCGATTCGCTGAATCGCTTCCGCCTCGGCGTTGGCCATCGCGAGCCGCGCCTCGGCGAGTCCCTGCGCGCGCAGCACGGCGGCCTCCTTTTCACCCTCGGCCTTCCGGACCTGGGCCTCGCGTTGTCCTTCGGACTCGAGAATCGCGGCGCGCTTGCTCGCCTCGGCGTTCGTGACCGCCGCGCGGCGCTCACGCTCGGCGCGCATCACGAGCTCCATCGACTGCTGAATGTCGCGCGGCGGCTCGATGGCCTGGAGCTCGACGCGGGTGACATCGACACCCCAGCCGATCGACGCCTCCTCGATCACCTCGCGCATCTTCTTGTTGATCAGATCGCGACTGGCAAGCGTCTGGTCGAGCTCCATGTCGCCGACGATGTTGCGGAGCGTCGTGCGGGTGAGCGTCTCGAGCGCGTACGGCAGGTTCTGAATCGAGTACGTCGCTTTCTGTGGATCAGCGATGCGGTAGTAGAGCACCGCATCGATGTCGATGGTGACGTTGTCCTTCGTGATCACCGGCTGGCTCGGGAAGTTGAGCACTTGCTCGCGCAGGTCGATCCGCGCGGTGGAGCCGGAGGTGATCTTTTTCACCCCGTTCACGTCGGCCTCGAAGTAGCGGACGTCGATGGGGCGGGGTCGTTCAATGAACGGGATCAGAACGTTGAAGCCCGAGCGGGCGAGGCGGTTGAACTTTCCCAGCCTCTCGATGACGAGCACTTCGGCCTGTCCGACGATCTTGAAGGATTGTGTCCCAATGAACAGGACGAGAAGTGCCAGAATGCCGAGTCCGATGAGCATGCCTACATCGCTTAAGGAGGGGATCTCATTCTACGCGCCTGCCGATCAGTCACGCCAGTCGGCAGCGAAGATGTTCGTCTCGCCGGGGCGCGCGGCGTGCCGGTTCGAGGCCCAGACGAGCTGCCGGCCGTCGGGGCTGAACATGGGAAACGAGTCGAAATCCGGGTGAGTCGTGACCCGCTCCAGTCCGGCCCCATCGAGCCCGACCAGGTACAGATCGAAATCACGCCCCCGCGGGTTGGTATGGTTGGATGCGAAGATGATCCGCCGCCCGTCGGGGGTGAAGTACGGCGCGAAATTGGCCCCGCCCAGGTTGGTCACCTGGCGCTGGTCGGTGCCGTCAGCATTCATGACCCAGATCTCCATGCGCGACGGGCGGACGAGCCCCTGCGCGAGGAGCGCCCGGTACTCCGCCAGCGCGGCCGAGTCCGCCGGGTGATGCGCGCGATAGACGATCTTCGAGCCGTCGCGGGAGAAGAATGCGCCCCCATCGTAGCCGGGTGTCGTCGTCAACCGACGGACGTCGCTGCCGTCCGTACGCATCGTGTAGATCTCGAGATCGCCATCCTTGGTCGACGTGAAGACGATGCGTGAGCCATCGGGCGAGAGCGTGCCTTCGGCCGTGTACACATTCCAATTCGTCAGGCGGCGGAGATTGTCGCCGCTCGCGCTCGCCGTGTAGATGTCGAAGGGATCGAGCCGCCAGACGTATCCGCGCGAGAAATCAGGACGTGGCGGGCAGGCGCTGTCGGCGTGATGCGTGGACGAGAAGAAAATCCGGCGGTCGCGATCGAAGAAGTAGCCGCACGTGGTCTTGCCTGTCCCGGTCGAGACCCGTCGCAAATTGCCGCCGTCGGCATCCATGACGAACTGCTGATCGCAGGTGCGCCCGTCGCGCGTAGACTGGAAGATCAGGCGCTTTCCGTCCGCGCTCCAGTATGCTTCCGCGTTCTCACCGCCGAAGGTGAGCTGGCGGATATTCGTGAGATGGATTTCGCCCGGCTCAGGGGTGATTCCGGACTGCGCGCCCAGAGGGCGCTCGCGGACTGTGGGTGTGCATGTAGCAACGGCCACCGGGAGGGTGGCCGTCGCGATCAACATCAGGTTGCGTCGGCGCATGCCGACAATCTAAGCGCCGGCTAGCGAGACGCGCGAGCCACCGCGAAGAGATCCTTCTGGGTGTTGCCTTTCTTCATCAGCTCGATCGCGCGCAGCAGCTGCGGGTCATCGGCGATCTCGCGTCGCGCCGCGGCGGAATCGCCGAACGCGAAACGGGTCACGAAGTGCGAGAGCCACTTGTCGATGGTCGGGCGCGCAGCGTCGTACAGCTGCCTGTCGACCTCGACTTTCGCCGCGCCGAGCCGGCGATAGAACTCCTCACGCCACTCGGGCTGCACCTGGAACGTCGGGCTCGAAACGCGTGCCTTGAGCTCCTGCGCGTAGTTCCAGAGGGTAATGCGAACCTGCGGTGACTTGGGGCCGATCGTCTTGAGGAACTCCTGCTCGCGCGTGGTGACGGTGTCGTCCGGAATGATGACGTCGGGCGTGATGCCACCCCCGCCGTAGACGATGCGTCCCGCATCCGAGCGGTAGACGGGGCGGTTCTTCTTCACGGCGTCGGTCTCGAGCGAATCAGGAACTTGCTCTTCCGGCTGCCGGCTCGGGCTGATACGCGCCGCGGCGGTGGTGTCGCCAGGGCGGCCGCTCGACGCGAGCAACGTCACATCGTCCTTCCGCTCCTTCTGAATCGAACGGCCGCTGGGCGTGAACCACTTCGCGGTCGTGAGCTTGAGGGCGTAGCCGCCCTCGAGCGGGAAGACCGTCTGCACGAGCCCCTTTCCGAACGACGTCGTGCCGACGACGAGCGCGCGATCGTGATCCTGAAGGGCCCCCGCCACGATCTCGGACGCCGAGGCGGTGTAGCCATCGACGAGCACGACGAGCGGCATGTTGGGCATCTTGGGCTTGCCCTTCGCGACGAACTGCTGCGACATCATCCCACGACCGCGGACGCTTGCGATCTCATTTCCGCCGTCGAGGAAGATGTCGGCGACCGCGAGGCCCTGGTCGAGGATGCCGCCGGGGTTGCCGCGCAAGTCGATAATGATGCCGTTGGCGCCAGACTTCAGCATCTGGTCGACGCTCGAGTCGAGCTCCTCGCCGGCGCTCTCGTTGAACGACTGCAGCGGAATGTATCCGATCTTGTTCTCGAGCAGCAGCGCGTACGGAACCGCCGGAATGTGAATCGTCGCGCGGGTGAGCCGGTGCGAGATGACCTCTGAGACTCCGGGACGCACGAACCGGACGGATACCTGCGTGCCGGGAGTGCCAATCAGGGCGTTGGACACCTGCTCGGTCGACCACCCGCGGGTCGACGTCGTATCCACCTGCACGATCCGGTCGCCCTCCTGAATGCCGGCCGCCTCCGCAGGCGTGTTCGGGAACACCTGGACGACGGTGATGACGCCGTCCTGGTCCTCGATGCGCATGCCAATGCCGCCGTACCGGCCGGTGGAATTCGTCGAGAAGCGCTGGAGCTGCTTCGGGGTCAGGAGCTCGGAGTAGGGATCCTCGAGCTCCTCGACGAGGCCGCGCGCCGCTTTCTCGTAGAGGGCGGCATTGTCGACGGTATCGACGAACCGATCAGCCACAAGCGAGAGAACCTGATCGAACAGGCGGGCACCATCGCGTGTCGCGCGATCCTGCATGACGAACCCGCCGACGAGCGCGGGCGCGACGCCCACTGCGATCAGGGAGAGCTTCCGGAAGCGATTCATGGGACTGCCGGCAGAGGTGAGGGTGCTACATATCCTTAAATACGATCGAGACGAAGGGAGGTTCCGTCTCACCCGCCCATTCCGCCAGCGCCTTCCTCGGTCCCGCCCTGCCAGAGGGATCGCCACGACATCTCGCGCCCCTTGCGGAACCCCTTCTGCGTGAGCTTCACCCCTTCAGGGGAAATGGTCACAGTATAGGCCTGTCCATCGATGTCAATTTCGCGCTTGAGCGTTTTGTCCAGTTTCGTGGTCATTGCGAGAGAAGCTCCGTAGTGGGGGAGGATCTGAACCGAGTGCGGATTGCGGGTTCCGGTCACGGACACCAACCAACTGCGAACGCCGACTGCGGGCTGCGAGTAGAAGCATGTCCCGGCCTGTGACATTTGTCACGGGGGAGCACCCAGGTCGCTCAATCCGCAATCCGCATTCCGCGATCTTGCGTTGACCCCTCTACGCCGCCCTCGACGCCAGGACATAATCGACGTACCAGCGCCGTTTCTGCTGCCGAACGGCGACATCGCGCAGGAGCCCGGCCTCGATCAGCATCTCGTGAGCGGGCTGGAGTACACGCTGAAGGTGGGACGGGTAACGCTGCGTCAGCGGGAGCTGCAGCGCCAGCTGTTCCAGAGCGACTCGCCATGTCACCGTTCCCTCGACCCGCGCCACCTCGAGCAGTCGATACAACCGACGGGCGACCGGGGACGACAACTCGAGGTAGTGCGTGGCGGAGAGGGACACAGTGTGGCCAGCGTTGACGTTGGCGCGGACCACCGGCGACAGGGTGACCCGGGCCACGCCAGGCTCGGACACCGTCAGCGTCGGAAACAGGGTGAGCTGATCGCGGTCGGCCCCACGCCGCCGGTCGATCGAGACCGCGGTGAGCAGCGTGAAGGCGACGTCGATCGTTCCGCCCGCGGTCGCGCTCCAGTACGCCCCCTGCGACTCGAGGGTGGTTCGCTCGAGGCGCATGAGCGCCGATCGCAGCTGTTCGTAAGTCCGTCCGTCGACGCGCCGGCCCATCGACCGGAGGAACGCGTGCAGCGTGAAGCTGATGACGCCGTCATCGGGGCAGCTCGCCTCGTGCCAGCGATGGCACAGCTCGACGTAGACGTCCTGGTCGAACGTGCCGGGGAGCCGGTCGCCCGGACTCGGGAGCACGCGCCAGCGCCCGCCCGCCGGGGGCTCGTAGGCGATGACGGAGTCCTCGGCGGAATCACTGAGCCGGAACAGCGGGAGCGCTTCGAGCGAACGATCGAGGACGATCGTTCGCGCGGCGGTTCGGCGTCGTGCCGCGAGGGACATGGAGACAAAGTGGGCCCTAGCCTGGGGCGAAGTCTAGGGCGCACGAATGAGGAAACGCGGGCTGAGGAGTGAGGAAATCGAGTCGATGAGCGACTATTTGCGGTCGATTTCCTCACTCCTCAGCCCGCGTTCCTATTGCGTCATCCTAACGCGATAACCTGTCCCGTCACCGGCTTGGACGCATCGGAGCACAACCAGACGACCACGCGCGCGACCTCCTCGCGCTCGACGTATCGCGCATCGCTTCCCATGCTCTTCTCGTTGGCCGCGGTGCGGATGGAGGTGGGGGCGAGTGCGTTCGCGCGCACGCCGGTGGTGCGTTCCTCGTCGGCGATGGCGCGCATGAGCGTGAGGACTCCGCTTTTCGCGGTGACGTAGGGTGCCATGTTCGTCACCGAGGCGCCCGGGAGCGCGGCGGCGGAGCCGAAAAAGACGAATGCGCCCTGTGCGGCGCGGAGGAGCGGCAGAAACGCTCGCGCGGTGAGGGCGGCGGTGGTGAGGTTCAACGCGAGCTGCTTCTGCCAGAGAGCCAGCGTGCTGTCGGCGACGCTCGACATCGCGAACCCGCCGGCGAGGTGCACCAGCGCATCGAGCCGCCCGCCGTGGCTCGACGCGACGGTCTGGGCAAGGGCCTGGACGGCGCTCTCGCTGGTGAGATCGCACGGGTGGCCATCGGCGCGAGCACCACGGGCGTGCAGGGCGGCGACGCGCGCGTCGACCGCGTCGCTCAGGAGATCGACGGCGACGATCGCGGCGCCCGCATCGGCCAGGGCCGTCGCGACCGCCTCTCCCACCTGACCTTCTCGCCCGATTCCGGTCACGAGCACCACGCGACCGGCCAACGCTGCGTGCGCCATGGCCGGGAACGATGCGATAGCGTCCGCAAAGCGCAAGCACGGATATTGAGTGGCGATGCAGCGGGAGCTATGCTCTGCTCCCGCTCGAGATGGTTCCCGCCTACCCAAGCCATACCGTGAGCGCACTCAAGATCACTGGCCTCGTTGCCGCAGGCGTCCTTCTGCTCGGCTTTTCGTGTGTCGGCGTGCTGTATCTCACGCGTGGGACGCCCGTATCGTCGGTGAGGACATTTGGGCAGGCGCCACCGCCGTCGGTGAGCGACCCGCTCTTTCGCCGGACCATCGACCTGCTCGCCGGGATGACCATGCAGCCGGGCAACAGCGTCGAGGTGCTCTTCAACGGCGACCAGACGTATCCGCGACTCTGGGAGGATCTTCGCGCGGCGCGGCAGACCATCACGATGCAGATGTATTACTGCAATCCTGGGCAGGTGGCGGATACGCTCAAGAACATTCTGATCGAGCGTGCGCGCGCGGGGGTGCGCGTTCTTTTCCTGCAGGACGCGATCGGGTCGCAGAACCTCACCGAGGAGTGGCAGGACAGTCTCCGCGCCGCGGGCGTGCAGGTCGCCGTCTTCCGCCCGCCACGCTGGTATCAGCTCGACAAGGCGGGCCATCGCTCGCACATCCGTGTCGTGGTCGTCGATGGTCACGTGGGCTACACGGGTGGGTTCGGCATCGACGACAAATGGCTCGGCGACGGCCGAACCAATGGCAGCTGGCGTGACACCAACGTTCGCTTCATCGGGCCGGCGGTGATGCAGCTCCAGGCGACGTTCGCCGCAGGGTGGGCCGAGGCGACGGGCGAGCTGCTGACAGGCCAGCTGTTTTTCCCGCTCGAGGAGTTCCGGCACGACGGGGACGACTTTGGCGCCCTGCTGCACATGGCGCCCACAGTCGGCAGCACACCGGCGGAGCGCTTTCTCGCGCTCTCGATCGAGGGAGCGCGGCGCACCATGTACATCGCGAACTCCTATTTCGTGCCGGACGACGACTTCCGCCGCATGCTCGTGGCGGCGGCGCAGCGTGGTGTCGACGTGCGCGTCCTCACCGCGAGCGACAAGACGGACATCAAGACCACCTGGTATGCCGGGCGAAAGCGGTACGAAGAGCTGCTGGAGGGCGGCGTGCGCGTCTACGAGTATTCTCCATCGATGATGCACGCGAAAACCTTCGTCATCGATGGCGTGTGGAGCACGGTTGGCACCATGAACTTCGACAACCGCTCGCTCGCGTTCAACGATGAATCGAACCTCGTCGCCTTCGATCGGCGCGTCGGCGCCGCGATGGACTCGGCGTTCCTGAAAGACCTCGAGCATTCCGCGGAGATCAAGCTGGAGACGTTCCGCCGCCGCCCGTGGCATCAGAAGCTGTTCGAGACGGGGGCCAACCTCGTGTCACGCCTCCTGTGATGACGCTGGTGCCTCCGCGGGCCACGCGGGTGTGAGCCGCCGCGGCGGGTCGTCGGCCCTACGCACCTTCCATCCACTGGTGCGCGAGTGGTTCCTGGAGACGTTAGGCTCGCCGAGTGAACCGCAGCGTGCGGGATGGCCGGCGATCGCGAGCGGTGCGCACGCGCTGATCCTCGCTCCCACGGGGACGGGCAAGACGCTGGCGGCATTCTTGTGGGAGCTCAACGCGCTGATTGTCGACGGCCTCAGCGCGCCCCTGCCGAACGCGATTCGCATCCTCTACGTCTCTCCGCTCAAGGCGCTCA
>JAICNG010000037.1 GCA_025931335.1 Gemmatimonadaceae bacterium
CGCGCGAGTCTGGCTACGCGAGGTGTCAACCAGGGAACAGCCGTCAGAGCTTCGTCCGCGCGGGGAGCGTGGCACGGCGCCGTGCGCTCTTCGCGTCATTCGGGTCATTCGGCAGTTCCGGCCGTCCGTGGCCCCGTCACCGCGATCGTTCCCGGAAATCCCCGATGAACCGGAACAGGCGCTACACCCGGCGCCTTTTCCAGCGCTTCTCCAGCGCTTTTCCAGCGCCTGAGGTTCTTCAAATGCGCCGACTCTTCATCGCTGCCTCCGCTCTCGCGCTCGGATGCGACTCGCCGCGCCCCGGTGGGCGCGTCACGGAGCGCGAAGCGCCACCCGATACCACTCCCGCCGCCCCGCAGGTCGCGTGGACCGTTCGTCCGATCGTCAACGCGCCCCGCTACTTCGTGCTCAACGGCTGGGTCACGAGCGACACCCTCTGGGGACTCGCGGGATCGAACCCCGTCGACATCCACGCGACCTCGGGCGCGGGACGCCCGTGGGGAGTGCGCGCCTCCGGTGCCACCCGCTCGCCGGACGGCAACGCGCTGGCGTGGGCCGACACGGCCGGCATCTGGATCCTGCGTCGCGCCGGGCGGCCGCGTCGCGTGCTGCGCTTCTCGTCGCTTCCGCAGCGGCCGGTGGGCGACCCCACGTTCGACGTGCGATGGGCGCCTAACGGGCGGCGCCTCCTCACCGCGTGGGCCGATGAGGGGACGGTCGCCTACGCGCTCGTGGACACGGCCAGCGGCGGTCTCGAGCCGCTCCCGTTGCCGCGACTTCCGGGCTATGGAATGCCCGGCATCTCCCTCTGGCTCGATGACCGCCGCATGCTGTTCGCGGTGCGCGCCACCAGCGGACGCGACGGGACAACCGGCTATCGCGAATCCGGGTGGCGTGGCGACATCGCGGTGCACGATCTCGGCACCCATGCGTTCGAGCGCGTGACGTCGGTGCCCGATGGCGTGTTCCTCGAGCCGCTCGCCGCGTGGGGCGACACGATCGTCGCGGCGCGGCGGGTCGCCGGCGACACCCTGGCGACGTTTTCCCTGTTCGACTCGCGGACCTGGAGCGAGACGGCAAGCGACCTGCCGCGCGGCACCGGACTCGCCGCCAGCGATGACGGCGCATACGTCGCCGTGTTCCGATCCGACGACATCCTGAGCCAGGTGCTCATCCGGTCGCGCCGCCCCGGAACGCCGTCGGCGGCTCCGGTGCTCATTCCGGGACGCGTCACCGGCGCGGCGTGGTCGCCTAACGGGCGCGCCCTGGCGGTCTCGACGATGGCGGAGGAGCGGATCGAGGGGACGCCCGGCGACCTGCGGGCCGTCTATCGCCTGTCGGTGATCGACGCGCCGTAGGGCGCCGTCAATCCACGGCGCGCGGCAGGCGCACCGTGAAGGTCGATCCATGGCCGAGCTCGCTTACCGCGGCGAGATCGCCCCCCATCGCTCGCGCGAGCTCTCGGCTGATCGCGAGGCCCAGGCCCACCCCCTCGCGGCGAGGCTCGCCAAACCGTCCCACCTGCACGAAGGGGTCGAAGATCGTCGCCATGCGGTCCGGCGCGATGCCCGGTCCCGTGTCGCTGACGCGAATGATCACGTCGCCATTCGTGACCTCGAAATCGACGGTGATCTTCCCCTCGGTCGTGAACTTCACCGCGTTCGTGAGCAGGTTCAGCATGATCTGCGTCGCCCGCTCCCGGTCGGCGCGAATCCGCAGGTCGGTGGGTCCTGGCCGGAACTCGTACGCCAGCCCCTTCGCGGCGACCTGCGGCGCGATCAACATCCGCAGCTCGGCGAGCATCTCGTTCACCGGCACGTCCGTGAGCTCGTTCGCGAGGCGCCCCGCCTCGATCTTCGCGTAGCTCAGGATGTCGTTGATCAGCGTGAGCAGGTGCTCCTCCGCCCGTCGGATGCGGAGCATCGCATTGACCTGCGCGTCCGTGACCGGGCCGTAGAGTCCGTCCCGGACGAGGTCGGCATAGCCGCCGATCGCGTTGAGCGGCGTGCGCAGGTCGTGGGACATGGCGGCGAGGAACTCGCTCTTCGCGCGGTTGGCCTGGTCGGCCTCCGCGCGCGCCGTCGCGATCTCCTCGCGCGCATTCACCTTGTCGGTGACATCGACGGCGTGGACCATGATCCCGAACGTCTGACCATCCGCGCGCTTGAGCGGCTGATAGACGAAATCGAGGAAGATCTTCTCGGGCACGCCGTCCTGGTCACGGTCGAGCTGCACGAGCGCCTCTCGAGCCCGAAAGGGACGGCCCGTCGCGTAGACGGTGTTCAGAATGTCGAAGTATCCCTGCGCCTCCAGCTCCGGCATCGCGTCGCGAATGGGTTTGCCGAGGAGCGTGCGGTGGCCCGTGAGCCTCGCGTACAGCGGGTTCACGACGGTGAACACGTGATCCGGGCCTTCGAGAACGGTCACCGCCGCCGGCACCTGCATCAGCACATCGTACATTTGCTCCCGCTGCGCTTTCGCTTCGGCGAGCGCACGATCGCGCGCCACCTCCGCCGCACGAAGGTCCTCGACATCGGTGTTCGACCCATACCACTTGGTCACGCGACCGTCCGCATCGCGCTCGGGCATGGCGCGGCCGATGTGCCAGTGGTACTCGCCGTCGGCGCGGCGGAGGCGGAACTCGACCTCGTACGGCTCGCCGCTGCGAAGTGAGCGCGCCCAGCTGTCCATCACGTGTGAGAGGTCGGCGGGATGAATGACGTCCTGCCACCCTTCCCCGATCATCTCTTCGAAGGTGCGACCGAAATACTCGAGCACCCGGGCGTTTACGTAGTCGAGTGAGCCGTCGCGCCGCGCGGTCCATACCTGGTTAGGCACGGTGTCGGCGAGACGGGCTTGCGAGCCGGCACGCACTGTGACTGGGGACGTGTGAATGCGCTCCGCCGAGTCGATGCTCGCCTTCATTCAGTTTCCTCTCACGCAGATGCACGCGACCCACGGCCGCATCGGCCGAGACAACTGGCCGGTGCCCTGCCTGGTTCCGATCGGAGGCACGGGTCGCGTCGAACTCGAGACTGGCACGCAAGGAGAGGGCCGGATCGCGCTCGGAGCATCATCGGTTTCACTCCGCAGACTTGCCCCGGCGCGGTCGACGGTGCACAATCACAGGTACTCATCGCTTCGAGGTTCCAATGACCTCGTCCTGCTCGCGCGTCCTCCCCACCCTGGGGCTCGGTCTCGCCCTCATCACCGGCTGCAAATCGGCCCAGCGCGCCGAGAGCGATTCGCCGCCGCCCTCGCGCGATGACGTCACGGCGGAGGACATCGAGCGCGCTCCCGGCCAGCCCATCGAGGAGATACTCAAAGGGCGGGTCGCCGGCGTCACGGTCACGCAGGGACAGGGCGGTCTCGTCGTGCGCATTCGGGGGGTCAGCTCGTTCTACGGCAGTAACGAGCCGCTCTACGTGCTCGACGACGTCCCGATCACTCCCGGTCCCGGCGGAGTCCTGAGGGGCATCAGCCCGTACGACATCGAATCGATCAACGTGCTGAAGGACCCCGCCGAGACGGCGCTCTACGGCGTCCGCGGGGCGAACGGCGTCATCGTGATCAAGACGAAACGCCCAATGAAGAACAAGACCCCGAGCTGAAGGTCAGCGCCCACCGCCTCCTTCTTGACAATCCCGCTACCCGGCCGTAATAGGATCTAGCTTTTCCGGGCCTTTCGCTGATGCCAGGCCCCGCCTAACGCGGTGTGAAGTTGGCAAGCCTACGTCCTCTCGACAGGAGGGTCGTACGCGGCTGCTCGGTTGCTTCGCTCTGCTCCTGTTGGGCTCGCTCTCCTCGTCCTGCTCGCCGACCCGCGTCGCCGGTGACCCGGACCCGGCCCCGCGTGCGCCCGCCACCCAGCCGACTTACCTGATCATCCGCACCGACGATGCGGGAATGAGCCACAGCGTCAACCTGGCGCTCGAGCGACTCATTCAGAGCGGGCTGCCCGTTTCCGTGTCGGTGATGTTTCCGACGCCCTGGTACCAGGAGACGGTGGAGCTCCTGAAGCGATATCCCGCCGTGTCCGTCGGCATTCACCTGACGCTGAACTCGGAGTGGAAGAACTATCGGTGGGGCCCAGTCCTGGGGCGCACTGCCGTTCCCAGCCTGGTGGACGCCGATGGCTACTTCTTCCCGGCGGCGGACACCCTGTACCGGAACCATCCCGACCTGGGGGAGGCCGAGCGGGAGCTACGCGCGCAGATCGACCGCGCGCTCCGGTCGGGCCTCCGGATCGATTACGTCGACTACCACATGGGCACGGTCATGGGCCATCCCGGGTTCCGCGAGATCACCGAGCGCCTCGCCCGGGAGTTCTCGTTAGGGATGTCGGGCTACTTCGGCGAGGCGAGCCACGACCCGCAGTACTGGGCCGCGCCCGCGGCCAAGCTCGACAGTCTGCTGGCCATGGTGAATCGCCTCGAGCCCGGCCTCCATCTCGTGGTCACGCACGTCGGGATCGACGATGCGGAGCTGGGCGCACTCCTCGACATGAACACCTCGAATCCGCTCCCCGACATGAGCAAGAATCGTCAGGGAGAGCTCGATGCTCTTACGTCTCGGCGGTTCAGCGCGGCCCTCGAGGCGCGCAACATTCGCCTCGTGACGTATCGGCAGTTGATCGACATGCACGGCTTGCAGGTGATGCGACGCCCCGGAGGATGAGAACGATCGGCTCTGCCCGGAGGTTTGCCATGGAGAAGATGCTGTCAGGTAGGGGTGCGCTTGGAAGCGGGTCCTCGCGCCGTCTCGCGGCGATGACCGCGCTGTTGGCCCTGGTGTTCAGCGGAACGGCGCTGAGCCAGGACATCGCGGTGTCGGGAACGGTCACGGCACCCACCGGCGCTCCCCTTCGGGAAGTCCTTGTCCGCGTCCAGGGCACCGAGAATCGGA
Source organism: Gemmatimonadaceae bacterium (assembly GCA_025931335.1). GTDB lineage: Bacteria > Gemmatimonadota > Gemmatimonadetes > Gemmatimonadales > Gemmatimonadaceae > JAICNG01. Next base: position 4,906 of record JAICNG010000037.1, read on the forward strand.
CGCTGACTGACGCCGGTGGACGGTACGCCGTGCGCGCGCCCTCCGACGGGGTGCTGAGCTTTTCCCTCCTCGGCCGCCGCGCCGTGCAGGAGCAGATCGCCGGACGCACCACGATCAACGTCGTGATGGAGCAGGTGCCGTATCTCGAAGAGGTGGTCGTCACCTCGTACACGGAACAGCGCCGGGCCGATATCACCGGGGCCGTCACCGGGGTGGACCTCGAGGCGACGTCCCGACAAATCGGAGCGAGCGTGCTCCAGCGCCTCGATGCGACGGCGCCCGGTGTCACCGTGGTCGCGAGCGGCTCGCCCGGTTCACGCAGCACCGTGAGAGTCCGCGGCATCAGCTCGTTCCAGAACAACGATCCGCTGTACATCGTCGACGGCGTGCCGGTTCAGGATTCGTACATGAACTTCCTGAACCCGAACGACGTCACCTCCATCCAGGTGCTGAAGGATGCATCGGCGGCGTCGATTTACGGCGCGCGTGCCAACAATGGCGTCATCGTCATCGAGACCACGAAGAAGGGAGCTGCCGGGCCACCTCAGGTGACGCTGCGGGTGAGAGCGGGAGTCGCCAGCCCCGTGCGCGGCTACGATGATTTCCTCATCACCGACGCGCTGGCGTACCACGCGGTGCTCAAGCAGAGCTATCTCAACGCGGGGGAGCCGGTTCCCACCAACGTGTACGGCGACCCAAACAATCCGACCGTCCCGGCCTTCATCTGGCCGAACTCCTGCGCCGCCCTTCCGCAGCCCCCCGCCTGCAGCAGCGTCGTCACCGCATTCGACCCGTATGGGCGGCCGACGTCCGTGAACGCGGCCGCGTATTCCTTCCCCAATACGCTGATCATGCCCGGCAGCGCCGGCACCAACTGGTGGGATGCCGTCTTCGGATCGGCGCCGGTCGAGGACTACAACATGGACGTGTCCGGCGGCAGCGACGCCAACGCGTACCGTGTGTCCTTCAACTACTTCCACCAGGGCGGCACGGCGAGGTGGAACGACTTCAAGCGGGGGAGCGTTCGCGTCAACACCCAATTCAGCCGCGGCCGGCTGAGCTTCGGCGAGAACCTGGCCGTCGCCGTGAATCGACATCACGGCGGCATGCCGAGCGATCCCGACGACTACGTCGAAGACGGTATCCTCGGCAAGAACATTCTGATGCAGCCGGTGATCCCGGTCTACGACATCAATGGGAACTTTGCCGGCGGGAAAGCCACCGGCCTGGGGAACCAGAGCAATCCGCTCAAGGCCGCATGGGCGGCGCAGGACGACGAGAACAAGACCGACCAGATGTTCGGGAACGTGTTCGCCGGGTTCGAGGTCGCCCCGAACTTCACGATCCGGTCCAGCCTCGGGTTCAACCTGAGTCAGGTCTCGGTGCTGACCTTTACGCCGAGCTTCCCCGAGGTCGCCGAGGCAACCTTCAGCAGCGCCGCCGCCGAAAACACCAATCGATTCACGGATTGGACCTGGAGCAACACCATGCGCTACAGCACGGTGCTCTTCGGGCAGCACACCGTGAACGTCCTGGTGGGACAGGAAGCCAACGCGAGCAACAACCGGTACATCGAAGGATCGATCGGCAGCCTCATCAACACCGACGTCGATTCTCGGTACATCCAGGACGCCCTCGGCGCCGGCAAGAACGTCCTCAGCACCGGTGGTCGGAGCGCCCTATTGTCGTTCTTTGGAAAAGCCGATTACAACTTCGCCGACCGATACGTCGCGAGCTTCACGCTGCGCCGCGACGGATCGTCGCGGTTGTCGCCAGATCATCGGTGGGGAACGTTCCCGGCATTCGGGCTCGGGTGGAGAATCACCAACGAGTCGTTCCTGTCGAACAACAGAATCCTCTCCGACGTCATGCTGCGGTATGGATGGGGCGTTACCGGCAACCAGTTCATACCGCCGGGACGCATCGTCGCGCGGTACGGCGGCGACCGCGGAAGCTCCTACTACGACGTCGCCGGGGCGAACAACACGGTCGTGGGAGGATACCGGCAGGTGTCGTTGGGCAATCCGGACCTGAAGTGGGAGGAGAACAGATCCACGAACATCGGCGCCGACATGGTGCTGTTCGACGGCCTGCTCAACGTGGTCATCGATGTGTACTCGCGGCAGACGAACAACCTGCTGTTCGATCCGCGACAGCCGGCGACGGCGGGCGACGCCGATCCCCCGATCCTGAACGTCGGGAAGATGAAGAACACCGGCTTCGATCTCTCCATCGGCCATGAGGGCTCGTTCTGGAACGCCACCCTCAACGTGGGCCGCTACAAGAACAAGATCATCTCCATTGATGGAGAGACGGAGTCGTTCCGCGGTCCCATCTCGACCCGGTTCGGCAACCAGGTCATCAACCAGGTCGGCCACCCGATCGGCTCGTTCTACGGCTACATCGCCGATGGATTCTTCCGCGATGCTGCCGACGTGGCGGCTCATGCGAATCAAGCGGGAGCGGCACCCGGGAGGATCAAGTTCAGAGATGTGAATGGCGACGGGGAGGTCACCCTCGCCGACCAGACCATCATTGGCGATCCGCATCCTGATTTCACCGCCGGTCTCGATCTCGGGGCGCGCTACGGAAACTTCGACATCAGCGCGACGTTCTTCGGGACTTTCGGGAACGACATCTTCGAGAATCAGAAGGAGTTCTACGTGTTCCGCGAGTTCGACACGAACGTCCGCAAGGACCTGCTCGCCAACTCGTGGACTCCGGAGAACCCGAACGCCAAGTATCCGCGCCTGGACAAGAACGACAGCTTCAGCTGGGCGCTGAGCAGCTACTACGTCGAGGACGGATCGTACATCAGGCTGCGGAACCTGCAGCTGGGGTACAGCGTTCCCACGTCGCTTGGCCGGTGGTTCAAGGCGGGCTCGAGGGTATATGTCGCGGCGGAGAACCTGTTCACGATTACCGATTACGAGGGTCTCGATCCATCGTTGCCCGCGGCGAACATCAACGGCGCGGCCGGCGACGTCCGCGATCAGTATCGCGGCGTCGATCGCGGATCGTATCCCAGCAACAGAGTGTTCAGTGTTGGCGTCGTCACCTCCTTCTAAATCAACGCCTTTTTCAAGGAAGCAGAGACGATGAAACCGCTATCGCGGCACCCACTGCTCTTCGGGACGGCGTGTGTGATTCTCGTGGGAGGTGCGCTCTATGGCTGCTCCGATTTCCTCGAGAACGCGGCCGCCCCGCAGGGAACGTTGGACGACAAGACCCTCGCGACGCGCTCGGGCGTCGAGGGCACGCTCATTGGAGCGTACCGCACGTTGGACTGCACCACAGCGACGAATAGCGATTGGGGATGCGCCGCCAGCAACTGGGTCTGGGCGTCCGTGGCGAGCGACGATTCGTACAAGGGATCCGATGGAAGCGACCAGCCCCCGATCAACGACATCGAGGGGTACCACTGGGGGACGCCTAACGCTGAGAGCTACCTGAACACCAAGTGGGCACAGGTGTACGAGGGCGTCGTCAGAAGCAATGCGACGCTACGCCTCCTCAAGCAGGTCGTGGCGGCCTCGAGTGAAATCCCCGCCGCGGACGCCGCCAGTATCGAGGGGGAGGCGCTGTTTCTGAGGGCGCACTACCACTTCGAAGCCTTCCGGATGTGGGGGCGCATTCCGTATTACCGCGAGGATGATACGGATTTTCGCAAGCCGAATCTGTCGAGCGACGAGGTCGTGACCGAGCTGCTGGCGGACCTCGATGCGGCCATCGACAAGCTGCCGACGAGTCCACGGAACGGGCAAAAGGGTCGCGCGACGCAGTGGACCGCCAAGGCCTACAAGGGACGAGTCCAGGTGTACGCCGGGCAGTTCGCCGCCGCCGTCACGACCCTCCAGGACGTCAGAAGCAACGGACCGTATGCGCTGCAGCCAAGCTTCGACCAGGTGTGGAGTGGCTTCGCGGAGTATTCGAACGGCCCGGAAACGATATTCGCCTATCAGGCCTCGGTGAATGACGGCGAGCCTAACGGCGACAATGGCAACTGGGGCGAGCGGCTCAATTTCCCCTATTCCGGAAGCCACTTCGGCTGCTGCGGGTTCAATCAGCCGAGCCAGAACCTGGTGAACTTCTACCGGGTCGACGCCGCCGGACTTCCCCTGGCCCTGTCCGCTCCCGGCAGCTGGAACGCGTCGAATGCCAACATGACGGCGGCGACGGTTCCGGTGGTCGATCCGCGGCTTGACTGGACCGTCGGCCGCGACGGCGTTCCCTACAAGGACTGGGGGCCGCACAGCTCGACCGGCGGCTGGGTGAGAGACCCGGTCAACGGCGGTCCGTATAGTCCCAAGAAGAACGCACACGAGAAGGCCAGCAACGCCGAACAGCTGTCAGGCGGCTGGGCACCGACACAGCAGAACTCCATCAACATTCATCTCTTCCGCTATGCCGACATGCTGCTGCTCCTGGCCGAGGCGTTGATCGAAACCAACGACCTGGCAGGCGCGACGGCCATCGTCAACCAGATCAGGGCGCGCGCAGGCGTCGCCGCTCAGGGTCCGGGAACCGATCGCGCGACCATGACGGTGCCGATCAATAGTCCCAGCATCACCTGGGCGGTGTATCGAGTCGGGCAGTACCCGGTGTTCCCGAATCAGGCTTATGCGCGCGACGCGGTTCGAGCCGAGCGCCGGCTCGAGCTCGCGATGGAAGGGCAACGGCTCTTCGATCTGCGGCGTTGGGGAATCGCCGACGTTGTTCTGAACGGGTACATCAACGGCGTGGGAGGCGGGGCCGAGGAGACGCGGCGGCTCTACCTGGCGGCCGCGGAGCCGTTTGCCGCCAAGCACGCGCTGTATCCAATCCCGCAAATCCAGATCTCGCTGAGCCGGGTGGGAGGACAGGACCGGCTGACGCAGAACCCTGGTTGGTGAGACGACGATTGCGGACTGCGGATTGCGGGTAAGATCCAAGGCGAAGAGGGCTCCGAGCGGAACCTCGGGGCCCTCTTTTGCTCGTGGTGTCATGAGCATTCCGCAGTCGGCAATCCGCAATCGCACCGCCTAGGGCTCTCGGATTCCAAACGCCTGCACCGAATCCCCGGTATTCGCGACGAGGAGCACGCGACCGACGCGGCCGCGCAGCAGCGCGAGGCCCGAGACATTGAGCGGAGCCAGGAAGCCGCTCTCGCGCGGCGGCACCGGCGTGAAGTGGCCATCGCCATCGCCTCTCAGCCACAGCCCGTTGCCCGCATCCGCCCTCGGCGTGTTGGGCTCCGCGTCGTAGAGATTCCCCGCCACGATCAGGTCGAGGTGGCCATCCGCATCGACATCGTGCGGGATGATGCCGCGAATCGGCGAGATCTGCGCCAGATTGGGCAATGCCGACACCCGGAACGCCCCGCCTCCCTCGTTATGCAGGTACGAGCTCGCGAACGTATCGACCTCCAGATGCAGCGCCTCCCGGAGCTGGGCGGCGCCGAACAGGTCGGTCATCGAGGCGCGAGCGAACGACCCGTACGTCGGGAACTTCACCGCGGTCGTGTAGACCGCTCGCCCGAGCGGCGCCAAGCCCGCGGTCGGATACTCTTTCCCGTCCACCTGCTGCGCGAGCACGACATCCGTCGTCTGGTTGCCGGTGAAGTTGTCCGCGTACACCCCGAGCGTGCTGTTCGCGGACGCGCTATAGCTGTGGTTCAACCCGAGATTCCCGGCCACGAGATCGGGCCGCCCATCCTCGTCGAAATCGCCCACGGCGAGGCTGTACCACCATCCTCGCAGAGGCGGCCGAGTGGAGGGCGCGACGGCGCGGAGCCTCGTTCCGTCGTTCCGATGGAACTGGATCGGCATCCATTCGCCCGCCGTCACCAAATCGAGACGTCCGTCGCCATCGAAATCCATCCAGACGGCATCGGTGATCATTCCGCCGGGTGAGATGAGCTCGGGGGCCACCTGCTCGGTCACATCGGTGAATCTCCCCCCGTCATTCCGCAGCAGGTAGCTCCTCGCCGGATACGGATACTTCCTCGGCGTTAGGCGGCCGCCGACGAAGAGATCGGGCCGCCCATCGCCGTTGAAGTCCCCGGCACGGACGGTCGCCGTGCTCGTCAGCATCTCGGGTAGTGCAGCGGTGTCTCGCGTGAAGCGCCCGCCACCCTGGTTGATGTAGAGACGATCCTGGAGTGAGCGCGAGCCGGCTGGGACGTGATAGCCGCCGCTGGCGACGTACAGGTCGAGCCGTCCGTCTCCGTTTGCATCGAAGAAGAGGGCGCCCCAATCCTCGTGCAGGTCACCCTGGTCCCAGGGCTGCGCTTCGGTGGACCCAACGACGCTCCCGTCGCCACGCTGAAGGAACAACCTGCCGGCGACGCCCGCTCCGCCACCAATGAAGACGTCGTCGAGCGCATCGCCGTCGACGTCACCCACGGCGAGCGCGGGTCCCCGTCTCGACATCATGTAGGGGAGGAGCGGCTGCACACCGTAGTCGACGAGTGCGCTTGCCCGATGCGTGTACTTCGGGCCCTCCACCAGCTGAAAGCGTGGGGTTGCGCGATCCCTGTCGTTCGTGCGCTTGCCACCGTCGGCGGCGCTGGCGTCACCCTGCCTGACGGTGATGACACGATCGACATCGAGCCCCGTGAGCACCTGAACACGCCCGTCGGCCCACCGCACTTCAAGACTGTCCACGCGACGCGCGCCGCCGAGCCCGAAGTGGATACGCGTGTCCATTGTCGACATGAAGCCGCGATAGGGGGTGTGATAGACGTATTGCTTGCGTCCCGCGGTCGTGGCCACGAGCGTCGCGCCAAACGCACGGTGCGGCGTGTCCCCCTCGAGCCGTACGTCCAGATAATGAGCCGCGTCGCTCACCAGACCGACATTGTGATAGATGAAGGCTGGCGCGTCGATGTTGCTCACCACCAGATCGAGGCGGCCGTCGTTGTCGAGGTCCGCGTACGCGGCGCCGTACGAGAAGCTTGGCTGGTCCATCCCCCACTCCCGGGTCTTGTCGGCGAACGTGAGATCGCCCCCGTTCCGGAAGATGTAGTTGGGCTCCTCGTAGCCGGGGAGTCGCTCGAGCAGCGCTCGGGCTGCGCTGAGAGCAGCCGCGTCGCTACGGCGCCCCAAAGCGAAAAGCGCATTCTGATAGTCGAGATCGTTGACCGCCTTTGGGTACCCGTTGCCGATGAAGATGTCCTTGTGGCCATCATTGTCGAAGTCGGCAAAGAGCGCGCTCCAGCTCCAATCGGTGTACGCGACTCCGGCCAGCCGGGCAATCTGGCTGAAGATCACGTCGCCGCCCGTCGTGACGCCGTTGCTGAGCTGCAATGCGTTGAGGCTGTAGTCGTAGCGAAACCCTCTGCGGATCCAGTCCTGATAACTCGCATGGGTCGCGAACCCGCTCATTCGCTTCCGGCGGTCCAGATCGCGGGGCATCATGTCCACTTGCAGAATGTCCGGCTGCCCATCGTTGTTGAAATCCGCAATGTCGACCCCCATCCCCGCCGCGCTCGTGTGCTTGAGCCACCGCGAAGCTTTGTCGGAAAATGTTCCGTCCCCGTTGTTGACGTACACGACGTCGTTTGGTGGACCGTCGTTGGAGACGTAGATGTCGGGCCAACCATCCTCGTTGAGATCCGCCGCGACGACCCCGAGCCCGTACCCCGCCGCCCGGAGGATCCCGGCGGCATCCGAGACGTTGGTGAAGGCTCCCCCACTCGGCCCGCCGCACGGATTCCGATAGAGCTGGTTGTAGCTGTCGGGCGTCTCTCCACGAAGCGCCGCGGGCTGGTTCGTCACGCCGCGAAAGAAGTCTTCGGGTGAATTGTTGAGCAGGAACAGGTCGAGACACCCATCGCGGTCGTAGTCCAGGAAGACTCCGTGTGTGGTGAACCCCGTATCAGCAATGCCATATCGCGACGCCGCCTCCGTGAAGGTCCTGTTCCCGTTGTTCACGAACAGGAGATTCGCGCGATCCTCCGGCCTCGACCATTCGGGGCCCGACACGGAGACGTAGATGTCGAGATGGCCATCGTTGTTGATGTCCACCATCGACGCGCCCGTAGCCCAGCGTGTCGTGGCAACGCCGGCCCGCTCGGTGATGTCCTCGAAACGCATGCCTCCCGTGTTCCGGTAGAGGCGGCTGGACACCATGTTGCCGGAGAAGAAGATGTCGGCGAGTCCATCGTTATCGATGTCCCCCACCGCGACTCCGGCGCCGTTGTACACGTACACGTCCGTCTGAACGTTCACCGAGTCATCGGTCGTGATCGTGTTCGCGAAGGTGACGCCGGTCTCGCTCGGACTCAGGAGCCGGAACAACGGCCGGTCTGCCCGTTCGCCCGTGCAGCCAACGCACCAGACGAGCGCGATCAGGAGCGCGGAGCTCGTGAGACGCATCACCGCGTCTGGTCGGTTGACGAGGGGGCCGCCGCTGTCGCGCCCGCAGACCGCCCTTTGGGAATGCTCAACGACGTCCACTCCCCCGACGCGAGATGACGCGCCAGATAGACGATCTGGCCGACGTGATAGGCCGTGTGCGTGATGGATCGGTTCAGCGCCTCGACCACGAGCATCTCCTCGCCGCGGATTCGGACCGTGCGCTCGAGGTCGCCCGGCGTCAGCGTCTCGACGGTCTCGAGCACAATCGCCCACCCGTCGTTCCACCAACGCATGACCGCTTCGCGAGACACGCGCTCGTCCTCCTCGAACTCGGTGTCCCGCTTCCGGTCTGGCTTTTCACCATCGGTCGTGAGGAAGTCCCGAAAGCGCGAGCGGAGGTTGCCGGCCACGTGCTTCACGATGATCGCGATGCTGTTGGAGTCGGCATCGAGCTGCCGGTGGAGGTCGCGGTCCGATGCGACCTGAGCGATCGCTCGCTCACCCAGGTCCTTGTACGTGCGGTACGTGCGCACGATCGAGCGCAGGTAGGCAGAGGCAAGCGTGTTGTCCACGAACCCTCCTTCCGTTCTCGACGCACCGGCACCATACTCGCCAGGGCCGTTCCGTCGTCCGAGATTCCTTCCCCACCGAGTGATGCACGATCCCCATTCCACACCCCGCGACGAAGTGCTTCACCGGGTTCTCGACGGAGCCGCCGAGACCCAGCCAGCGCTCCGCCAGGCCGCGGCCGAGAATATCGGCGTTCCAGCGGACCTTCGCCAACTCGTCGACAAGATTCACACACACGCCTACCGGGTGACGGACGGCGACATCGCCCGGCTCCAGGCCACCTACGGCGACGATCAGCTGTTCGAGATCATCGTCAGCGCCGCCCTCGGCGCATCGCGCCAGCGGCTTCTGGCCGGCCTGCGGGCGCTGGAGGAAGCGTGAGGCTCGCGCGAGTTCACCGCGGGCATCCCTTCGCGGACAAGCTCAAGCTCACCGCGATGCGCATCGTGGCCGGCCACGCGCCGGGCGTGGTTCGCACCCTTCTCTATCGGAAGAGCTTCTTCGGAGGAAAGTTCTCCGAGCTCACGCAGCAGGTGATGCGCGGCCCGTCCCCCTGGTCGGTGGGCGAGCGCGAGCTCTTCGCCGCTTTCGTCTCGCGCCTCAACCAGTGCGTCTTCTGAACGAACGCGCACTCCGCGGTCGCGGAGAGAGCGCTCGGCGGCGACACCACGCGGCTGGTGATCGCTGATTATCGGGCGGCGCCAATCGACGAGAAGCTTCGCGCGGTGCTCGCCGTGCTCGAGAAGCTCACGTTGGAGCCCGAGACGTTGTCGGCGGATGACATCCGGCCCGTGCTCTCGCTCGGCGTCACCCGAGAGGCGCTCGTCGATGCCTTCTACGTGGCGTTCCTGTTCAACACGTACGATCGGCTCGCCGACACGCTCGGCTGGGAGCTGCCTGACGAGCGGTACTACCCCAAGGCGGGAAAGTTCCTGCTCGAGCGCGGGTACCTGTAGCCGTCACCAGGGTATCTGGGGCGATCGGTGGTAGTTCACGCCCAGGTAGTTCCAGCGCGGTGCATGCGCCGCGACACGCACGCGAAAGCTCTCCCACTCGCGAGCTGACTGCGGTGTCCACCCGACCTCGGCCAGCGCGGGCAGGCGCGGCATCGCCAGGTATTGCACCGCCGTGATGTTGCGCAGCGTCTCGCTCCAAATGGGCCCCTCGACGCCGACGATGTCGCGCTCGGTCACCCCCGCCTGATACGTGGCGGGATCCCAGTTGTACACGTCGGCGACCTCGATCAGGGCCGCCCACTTGAGACCCAGCTCCGTCGCGTCGGTGTACTTCATGTCGAGATACGCCCGCGGCGAAGGCGACATGATCAGCTTCGCGCCCGATTTGAGCGCGAGCAGCGCCGAGTCGCTCTTCCACTGCTGGGCGAGCGTCGTGGGGCGCAGTCGCGCCTTTCCTACCTCCTCCCAGCCGACCATCTCCTTGCCGTGTCGAACGACGATGTCCTGCACGCGCTCGATGAATCGGATGTATTCCTCGTGGGTGAGTACCTCGACCTCGTCGCCGCCGACGTGGATGTATCGGCCCGGTGTGAGGGCGGCGAGCTCACGAATGACGTCGTCGATCAGCGCGTACGTCTCTTCCTTGTTCGGACAGAACGCGCTCCATCCGACCTCCGTGCCCGTGTACGGCGCAGGCGCGATGCGGCTGCAGCTCAGCTCTGGATGCGCGATGAGGGCCGCGTTCGTGTGGCCGGGCATGTCGATCTCGGGGACGATCGAGATGAAGCGTTCCTGGGCATAGCGCACGATGTCGGCGTACTCGGCCTGCGTGTAGAATCCGCCCGGGCCGCCGCCCACCTGCGTCACTCCGCCCATCTCGGCGAGCCTTGGCCGGGACTTGATCTCGATGCGCCACCCCTGGTCGTCGGCGAGGTGCAAATGCAGCACGTTCAGCTTGTAGAGCGCGAGCAGGTCGATGAACTGCTTGACCTCGTCGACGGTAAAGAAGTGGCGGGCGACATCGAGCATCGATCCGCGCCAGGCGAAGCGCGGGCGATCCTCGATGGTGACCGCTGGGACCGTCCAGGTGCCGTTGAGCTTCATGTGCGACTCGATCGCCGGGGGCAGCAGCTGGCGCAGCGTCTGCACGCCGCGGAAGATCCCGCTCGGCGTGCCGGCGATGCGAACCGAGTCGCGTGTGACACGGAGTTGGTACTCCTCGCCGGAGGCAGCGGGATTCGCCCGAAGGATGATCGCGCCGGTCGTCACCGAGTCGGCGCGCACCGGAATCGCGTATCCAGTCGACGCGCGAAGCAGTACCGCAAGCATCTCGCCCGTCCGCGCGACCTCGGCATCGGTTCCCACGACGATCGATGACGTCGAATCGAGTGTGAACGGCTCGCCCTCGTTCCGCGTGAATGACACGGGCGCTGGTACGATGCTGTGGGCCATTGTACGCGTTGGCTCGGCGCCTGGAGGCCGGCGCGCGGGGCGGCAGGCGGAGACCGCCGTGATCACGAGGAGGACTCGCGCGGCGACGGAAATCGCGCGGCGGGCGAACCGCGCCAAGCCTGGGCGTTGGCGCGTCGGGGTCGTCGTGCATTGATGGGAGGACCGGAGTTCAGGCATGTCTCGGGTTGTTCGGGAAGCCTGCTCGGAGATCGAGCCACTTCGCTATCGGACCAACGAGCGCGAGGGCGAGGAACGCCGGCGCCACGTTGAACGCCGTGGGCAACGGCCACGCCATGTCGGACGCGAATCGGATGAGGGTCTCCATCATCGCGATCACGACCGCGACCACGATCTGATGCCGTCTCTCACGAACCACCGTGCGTGGGTCGGTGATCATGAAGAAGACGAACAGTTGATACATCGGTCCGGTGATCGGAGCGATCTCCGGCATCACCGCCTGGCCCAAGGCGAGCGCCCGCAGACCGTTCAGCAGCAGGAAGCTCGCGACGTAGGTCAGCGTGATGTGAAGGACGCCGACGCGCGCGGCGATGACCAGCCCGAAGCCCCAGATCACGAGGTTGGTCGTTAGGTCATTGCCGAACTGATGGCTCAGGACCGATACCCGCTCGGGGGCCGCGAGCAGGAGCGCCGTGACCGCGAAGTTGGTGGGATTCCACAGGTGGTTGTCGCGGTACCGCAAAACGTACTTGGACGAGATCGCCAGAATCCCGCCCAGCACAAAGGGCCACAGCGCGCCACCCTGCGGCTTGACGAGCAGCGTGAGACTGATGCCGCTGATGTACGCGCTCAGCAGGTTGACGACTCGGCCGCGATCGAACCCGGACAGGATCGCTTCCGTCGCCATGCACACGGCCAGCGCCAGCAGGAGCCGGTCGTAGCTGCCGAACATGTGGTAGCGCAGCTGCGCCGCCACCAGCACCAGCGTGATGAGAAACGCGATGAGGTAGCGCGCGTCCAGCGTGCGGATCCACCCCCAGGAGCGCGTGAGCGCGTTCGAGCCCGCGGCGGGTGCGTGGGTCGCGTCGGTCATGGCGTCAGCGCTCGGGCTCGGTAACGGTGACGAAGCCGTCGATCGGCGGCCGCATCACGACCTGCCGCGTCCCCGACGGCCACCGGATGATCACGCGGTCCACCCACTCTCGCGACCCGAGGCCGAAGTGCACGCGACGGTCGTTCTGGCTCGCGAATCCCGATCCGCCATCGACGATCCGCCGCTGCGTCAAGTCTCCCGACTCGAGCACCACCTCGGCGCCGATCGCGCTCCGATTGCTCCGTGTGCCGACGAGCTTGAGGGCAATCCAGTGATTGGCGCTGTCCGGATAGGAGCGATATAGAACCGCCGGCTGGTTCTGGTTCGCGACGATCACATCCAGCGCGCCGCGATTCGAGAGGTCGGCGAGCGCTACGGCGCGGCCGTCGTACAGGTCGGTGACGCCGACCGTGGCCGCCACGTCGATCCAGCCCGCGAGGCCGCGATTGAGATACACCCGCGACCGCTCGTAGCCGGACAGGCTCGCGTCTCCGAACGGGGGCCACGTCGCGGCGTCCTCGAAGAACCGCGCGTTCGCGCCCGCGATCTTGGACATCGAGTACCAGTAGTTCTTGTCCCGATTCGCCGAGATGAACCCGTTGACGACGAAGAGCTCGTTGGCGCCATCGTTGTTGAAATCACCGAATTGCGCTCCCCACGCCCAGCCCGCGTCCGCGATCTCCCCCTCGGCGACGTTCCGGAAGCGGCCGGCCTCGGGCATCTGGTTGAGGCGCAGGTTGTTGTTCTGGAAGAGATAGCCGCGCTCGGAGATGTTGGTGACGAACGCGTCGAGCCGCCCTCGATTGAACGCGTCGCCCAGCGTCACCGACATCCCGCTCTTGGATTCGCTCTCGAGACCAGCTGTCGTCAGAATGAATCGACGTCCGCCGTCGTTGAGGTACAGCTCCTCCGGCCCGTAGTCGTTCGCGAGATAGATGTCCGGCCATCCGTCGTCGTTGAAGTCCGCCGACGCGGCCGCCATGGTCCAGCGCGTGCTGCCGACGCCCATCCGGTCGGTGACGTCCTCGAACTTGCCGTCGCCGAGGTTGTGGAAGAGGAGGTTCGTACCGCCGTTGGTGGCGAACTCGAAGCTGTCGTGCATGATCCGCGTCGTTGTGAGGTGCCACAGATCGACGTCGCGGAAATAGGCCGTGACGTAGAGATCGAGAAGGCCGTCGCGATCGTAGTCGAGCCAGATCGCCCCGTTGCTGTTTACCCAGCGGCGGAGTCCGGCGCCCGCGGTGACGTCTTCGAAGCGGCGTCCATCGACGTTCCTGAAGAGGGACAGGAACCCGTAGCGATAGACCGCAACGTCTTCGCGGCCGTCGTTGTCGAAATCGCCCCATACGGCGCCCATCGACACGCCCTCTCCGGCGCGGTTGAGATCCGCCAGCCCCACGGTCCCACCCACCTCCTCGAACGTGCCGTCGCCGCGATTGCGGTAGAGCGCGTTAGGCGCGCCGAACCGGCTGTTGGTGAAGTAGAGATCCGGCCAATCGTCGCCGTCGAAGTCCGTGACGGATACGGAGGCCCCGAGCGCTGCGACATGAGGCTCGATGCCGGCGATCCGCGGGTCGAACGTCGGCCGCCGGTGCGTGAAGGCGATGCCCGCACGCGCGGTCTCGTCGCGTAAAACGAATCCCGGGCGTGCGGCGTCGGCGACCGTCCGAATCGGTCCGCGATTCAGCCGCATGGCGAGAAGAATCGCCGCCAGAAAGGGCACGGCCATAATGGCGCGCCGAACGGTGGGGCGGGGTCGGTGCAGCACGGTTCAGAGTATAGTTTGTGGACTTTCCGGCGGCGAGCTACGTTCGGTTTTCGCGGGGGCCACAGACGGGATGAACTGCCGAATCACGCACCAGGCCTGCACGGCCGCCGACATACGGTTCGGCCCCCGACGGCCACGTACGGCTTGAACTGCCGAATCACCCGAATGAACCCGAATCTGATGTGCCACGAATAACTCGTCGACCCCCCAGTTCGCGATAGAACTTGGGCACCGGTCCAAAGTGGAGGAGGATGCCGAGGTCGAGTCCGGTGCCGGTGACATAGCTGCGTAGCTGCCGCCGGGCACTTTCGGGTAAACGTTCGGTCGATTTCAACTCAACGATGACCCGCCGTTCCACGAGCATGTCGATGCGATGAAAACCGATTTGTTCGCCCCGAAACGTCACCATGATTGGAAACTCTCGATCGATCCGAAGTCCTCGCTGTCGCAGGGCGATCTCGAGCGCTCGCGCGTACAGCAACTCGACGAAGCCGTAGCCGAGCTCGTTGTAGACGGCAAAGAAGGATCCAACGATGGCGTGGCTAAGGTCGCGTTCGATGATGGACCCGCTCGAGGAGGGCCGCGGTCTATTCGAGCCATTCGCGTTCATACGGGTAATTCGCGTCCGGCAGTCCGTGGCCCCGCCACCCAAACACTTCACGCCATGCCGTATAGCCTCCGCCAGCTTTGCTCAGCGGTCGTCATGGGCTTCGCAATGCTGCCCATCGCCTGCACGCGAACCACGCCGTCCAATGGCTCGCCGTCCGAGGAGTGGACGCTGGCATGGAGCGACGAGTTCAATGGATCCGCCGGCTCAGCGATCGACGGTGCGAAATGGGTGACCGAGACCGGTGGAGAAGGCTGGGGAAACCAGGAGCGACAGTACTACACGGCCCGCCCGGAGAACGTGTCGATGAACGGGAGCGGCCAGCTGGTCATCACCGCGCGCGCCGAGACCGGGGGCGCCTTCCAGTGCTGGTACGGCCCATGTGGCTACACCTCGGCGCGCCTCAAGACGAAGGATCGGTTCGAGGCGACCTACGGCCGCTTCGAGGCGCGCATCAGGATCCCACGCACCCAGGGGATCTGGCCCGCGTTCTGGATGCTCGGCAACGACATCGACCAGGTCGGCTGGCCGCAGTGCGGCGAAATCGATGTGATGGAGAACATCGGTCGCGAGCCCGCCGTGGTGCACGGCACCATACACGGCCCCGGCTACTCGGGCGCGAACGGCATCGGCGGAGTGTACACGATGACGACCGGCTCGCTCGCCGATGACTACCATGTCTTCGCGGTGGAGTGGGTACCGGGCGAAATCCGCTGGTTCATCGACGGAACGCAGTACCATCGACTGACGCCGGCCGCTCTGCCGCCCGGCGCGGCGTGGGTCTTCGACCATCCCTTCTTCATGTTGCTGAACGTGGCGGTCGGCGGTGCGTGGCCCGGCGATCCCAATGCGACGACGGTGCTTCCCCAGGAGATGCTTGTGGATTACGTGAGGGTTTACGAGCAAGGGCGCTGAGAGCGCCCTCAGCGCTTTTCCAGCGCCCCTTGGTTCTTCACCACCCGCGTGTTGTACTCGCGGAGATACCGCTGGCGCTCGGCGTCATCCGGATAGTGCTCTCCGGGCGCGAAGGGATATGCCCGCGCACCATGGAACGGGAGCGGCTCCACGGTCGTGCCGAACGCCGTATTCAGGTCGGAGTCCTTGATCCAACCGTCGGTGTAGAGCAGGAAGTCGCGCTTCCAGCCCGGCGGCAGCGCGCTCGCCGAGCTCGCGTCGAACTGAATCGTTGCTTCATCCCCCGGTCCCATGATGACGTACATGTCATCGGGATCTCGAAGCAGCGGCAGCACGTCGCCGAAGCGCGTGAACGCGCCCTCGATCGGTCGCCAGGGCGAGCTCTTCGACACGTCGTCGTAGTCGAACCAATACGGTCCGTAGCGACCGCCTTTCCGATACATTCGGGAGAATCCGCGCGCGTGGAGATCGGCTGACACGGGCGCCAGCGTCGTGATCTTCGCCGGGCCGTTCGCGACATCGCGCGCGACGAACGCCTCGTCCCAGTAGATCTGCATGTTGGTGCGAATGCGCACGCGGTGATCGGCGGTCGGGAACTTGCCGGCCAGGTCGACGATGATCGTCTTGTCTTTGCCCGACGGGAACCCAATGTCGGCGATCGCCGTGCGCCATCGCCCGTTGGCGTCGCGCACCTCGAGCGAGGGCGACGCGACCTTGATCGCGGATTGCTGCGAGAGCGCGACGTTGATGCTCGCGTCGGTCGGATAGATCCAGCCGCGGAGGAAGAGGAAGGTGCCGAGTCGTCCGGCGGTCTCCCCGAGATCGAGGATGAGATCGTGCGGCTCGACGACCCCCTGATACTGCGTGGGCGTGAGATTCGAGACGTAGACATCATCGCTCGCGCGGAGCGCCGGCAACACGTCGTCCCCCCGTTCATCGGTTGCGGAGCGGGGCCGCTCGCGTCGCGCGACTTGAAAGAGGCGCAGCTCGACCGGACCGGGCGGGACGAAGCGCTCGTCGACGAACACGTCCACCGAGTCCGGATGATCGACGGCGATGAGCTTGACCTCATCCGCGTACGCCGTTTCCCATAGCTCCTCGGTGAGCTGCAGCACGTACCGTCCATCGCGCGGCCGAAGCGCCTCGCCCGGAATGCGCACGTATTCCTGCGAGGCGCCGGCCGGAGCGAACGCGCTCCCGCCGCCCATGAGGCCTAACGGCATGCCGAGCGCGCTGCGCCACATCGCGTCGGTGACGAAGCGGAAGCGCTTTCCGTCCCAGGTGTAGACGAAGGCGCATGACCCCTTGAGCATTTCCCGCTCGACGACGTCCTGGTCAGAGCCAGGGAGGTACACGGTCTGAGGAACGCCGTTAGGCCATTCGACCCGGAGCACGTCGGCCTTGAGGTGCGGTCCGAGACCGAAATGCGTCACGCGACTGGTGACGACACGGGTCTGATAGATCTCCCCGGCGCGCAGCTCGAGCCGCGCGCCGATGCCGAGTGCGTTGTTCTTGCCGCTTCCGGTGCCGAGCGCCTTGAGCTCCACCTTCACGGCGAGGTTGCTGTTGCCAAGCTCGTTGCGCAGAAGACGCGGTCTTCCCGCGCCGTCGACCAGCAGGAGATCCTGATCCCCATCGTCGTCGACGTCGGACACCGCGATCGCGGTCGCGCCCGCCGCCCGCACGTCGTCGGGAATGATCGCCGATCGATCGAGGAACCTCCCCGTCCCATCGTTCCGAAGCAGGAACACGCCGCGCGAACCGGCGCCTTGATTGGTCGGGGTTCCGACCACGACGAGGTCGAGCCAGCCGTCGTTGTCGTGATCGACGAACGTCGTCGCCGACGCGGCGGTCGTGCGGAGCGCCTGTAGCGCACCGGTCGAGCGGCGGTCGCGGGTGAAGGTACCATCGCCTCTGTTGCGCCAGAGCGCCGGTTCACCGCCGCTCGCGCGCGCGATGAAGAGATCGAGGAATCCGTCGTTGTCGTAGTCCGCCGCGGCTACGGCACTCGATCCGTTGCTCCCGGCGAGCCCGCTCGCCGCGGTCACATCGGTGAAGCGCTGGACCCCGCCGTTATGCAGGAGCACATCGCTGCCGTCCTCGCTCGTCACGAAGACGTCGATGCGGCCGTCGCCGTCGAAGTCGCCAAACGCGGCGTCGCGCGCATTGCCGCCGCCTGCGAAGCCGTAGGCCGCCGTCGCCTCGGTGAACGTCCCGTCGTGATTGTTGCGGTAGACGGTGCGCCCCGCGGTTCCGACGACGAGGAGATCGAGATCACCGTCGTGATCGAGGTCGGCGAAGAGCGCTTTCCGCGCTCCCGGCACGTCGCTGACGCCGGCGCTCGCCGGCGCCTCCGCGAACGTCCCGTCGCCGCGGTTGCGGAACAGGCGGCCGCGTCGCTCGCCGTCAATGACAAAGAGGTCCACCCAGCCATCGTTGTCGTAGTCGGCGAAGGTGGCGTGCGACGCACCCGCCAACGGCGGGATGTTCGAGCGCTCGGTGACGTCCTGGACGAACCCACCTTGCGCGCGATAGAGACGGGCAGCGGCCCCCTGAGATGGCGGCGTCGAAATGAAGACGTCATCGATGCCGTCGCCGTCGACATCGGCGGCGGCAAGCGCGCCCGATCCTTCCGGCCCTGCCGGCGCACCGGAGCCCGGCGGAGCCTGCGCTCCGACGAAACCCGCCTCGCTCGTCGCGTCGGTGAACCTCGCCACGTCGACCGTCGCGCGCTCCCGCACGCCGACGACCGACACGAACGATTGCGGCGCGAACGTCAATCCGACCCGACCCGGGATGGGACCTTCGGTCCACTTCACGTCGTCCAGGGACGCCTGATAGGGCGCGGTGCCCTCCAGGAGGCCGAACAGCCGGTCGAGCGTGGGACGCGCGTCCGATGTGCGCCCGGCACGCAGCAGCTGGATCGCGCTGTCGAGCGCGGCCCGCGCCCGCGGCGGATGCTCCGGCGGAATCCGGCGCACGTCCTCGAGGTGCCTAACGGCGCTGTCGGCCTCGCCCCGGCGCACGAGCGCATCCACGAGCTTCAACCGCACAGCGAGATTCGCCGGCGCCACCGCCAGCAGGTCCCTCAGCCGCTCCTCGGACCGCCGCACCGACGCGCTGTCCCCTTGCTGGGCCTCGAGCTCGGCCAGCGCGTACAGCACGCGCGCATCGGTGGTCGTATCGCGCCGAAGCTGCTCGAGCGTGGTGCGCGCGTCCACCGAACGGTTCGTGAGCGAGTACAACCTCGCCAGCGCCAGACCGACGTCGATGCTCCCCGAATCAAGCTCGCGCGCACGCCGGAGCTGCGTCTCGGCTTCCTCGAGGCGGCCGGCTTGCAGGTAGGTGAGCCCGAGATCGGTGTAGCCGAGTGGGTCGTTAGGTGCGAGTCGCGTGAGCTTCCGGAACTCGGCTTCGGCCTCGGCCAGCTGGTTGCGCTGGAGATAGCTGAGCCCGAGCATGCGCGTGGTGTAGAGCTCCTCCACGGGCGCGCGCTCGGGCCGACAGCTGACTGTGGCACCGATGAGCGCGGCACCGAGAAGAAGGGCCCGGGTTCGCCGCACGATCCGGGTCATGCATCGAGGGCACCAATCGGTGCCCTCGATCCCTCGACCGCGCGATGCCTCGATCCCGGATGCCTCACTCTTCTTCCTCTTCCTCGTTCTCCGGCGCCACCCCCGCGGGCTCCTCGCCCTCGCCCGCGTCGGACTGATCGTCCTCCGACACCACACGCGCGACATCCATCACCAGATCGCCCTCGTCGAGGTTCACGAGCCGCACCCCCTGCGTGTTGCGCCCGCTCACCCGAATCCCCTTCACCGGCATCCGGATCACGATCCCCTGCTTGGTGATCAGCATCAGCTCGTCGTCGGAGAGCACTTCCTTGAGCGCGACGACGTCGCCCGTCTTGTCGGTCCGGTGGACGGTGATGATCCCCTTCCCACCGCGCTTCTGCACCCGGTACTCGTCGACGTCCGTGCACTTGCCCATCCCTTTCTCCGTCACCACGAGCAGCGTCGCCTCGCGCTTGATCACGACCATCCCGATGACTTCGTCTTCGCTTCCCAGCTCGACCCCTTTGACCCCTGTCGTATCGCGTCCCATCTCGCGCACGTCGGCCTCGTGGAACCGGATCGACAGGCCGTGCTTCGTCGCCAGCACGATGTCGTTCGTCCCCGACGTCACCTGCACGTCCATCAGCTCGTCACCCGACTCGATCTTGATCGCCTTGATGCCGGTCGAGCGCGGATTCGCGTACTGCGACAGCGCGGTCTTCTTCACCGTGCCGCCCTTCGTCGCGAACAGCAGGAACTGATCGTCGCGGAATTCCCGCACCGGCACCATCGCCGAGATCTTCGTGTCGGCGGTGACGTTGATGAGGTTGACGATCGGCTTCCCCTTCGCCGCGCGCCCAGCCTGCGGAAGCTCGTGCACCTTGAGCCAGAAGCACCGCCCGTCCTCGGTGAACACGAGGATGTAGTCGTGCGTCGAGGCGATGAACAACAGCTCGACGAAATCCTCGTCCTTGAGTCCCTGCCCGTTGAGGCCGCGACCGCCGCGACGCTGCTTGCGATAGGTCGAGACCGACGTCCGCTTCACGTACCCCGAGTGCGACACGGTCACCACCATGTCCTCCTCGGCGATCAGATCCTCGATCGTGAACTCGCCCTCATCGCTGGTGATCTCGGTGCGGCGCTCATCGCCGTACGTCTCGGCGAGCTTCGACAGCTCCTCCTTGAGGATCTTCATGCGACGTGGCTTCGACGCGAGAATCTCGCGGAACTCCTTGATCATTCCGCGCACTTCCTTGAGCTCCTCCTCGAGCTTCTCGATCTCGAGGCCCGTGAGCTTCGCGAGGCGCATGTTGAGGATCGCCTCGGACTGCTTCTCGGAGAGCTTGAAGCGCTTCTGCAGCTTGTCGCTCGCCTCCGGCGTGTCCTCGGCCTTGCGGATGATCTTGATCACCTCGTCGATGTTGTCGACGGCGATCTTGAGACCTTCGAGGATGTGCTCGCGCTCGAGCGCCTTGTCGAGGTCGAACTGCGTGCGCTTGACGATCACGTCGTGCCGGTGGGCGATGAAGTGGTCGAGAATCTCCTTGAGCCCCATCACTTTCGGCACGAGCTGCTTCGTCCCCGCGTCTGGCACCAGCGCCAGCATGATGACACCGAACGTCGCCTGCATCTGCGTGTGCTTGTAGAGCTGGTTGAGCACCACGCGCGGAATCGCGTCACGCTTGAGCTCGATCACCACCCGCATGCCGTCGCGGTCCGACTCGTCGCGCAGGTCGCTGATCCCGTCCATCTTCTTGTCGCGCACCAGCTCGGCGATGTTCTCGACCAGCCGCGCCTTGTTGACCTGGTACGGGATCTCGGTGACGACGATCTGCGATTTGTTCGACGACTCCTTCTCCTCGATGACCGCGCGCGCGCGCATGACGATGCGCCCCCGCCCCGTCTCCTGATACTCCTTGATGCCCGCCTTGCCGTAGATGTAGCCGCCGGTCGGGAAGTCCGGCCCCTTGATGTGGCGGCGAATCTCGCCCGGCGTCGCCTCGGGATTGTCGATCAGCAGCGTGATGGCGTTGACGACCTCCCGCAGGTTGTGCGGCGGAATGTTCGTCGCCATGCCGACGGCGATACCGGACGAGCCGTTGACGACGAGGTTCGGGATGCCCGAGGGGAGGACCTTGGGCTCCTGGAGGCGATCGTCGAAGTTCGGCGCGAAATCGACGGTGTTCTTGTCGATGTCGGCCAGCATCTCCATCGCGATGCGCGTGAGGCGCGCCTCGGTGTAGCGGTACGCGGCAGGCGGGTCACCATCGACGGAGCCGAAGTTCCCCTGTCCATCGACGAGCGGATAGCGGAGCGAGAAGTCCTGTACCATCCGGACGAGCGCGTCGTAGACCGAGCTGTCGCCGTGCGGGTGATACTTGCCTAACACGTCGCCGACGACGGTCGCCGACTTCTTGTACGGGCGGCCCGGCACCAGGCCGAGCTCGTTCATCGCGTACAGCACGCGACGGTGGACGGGCTTGAGTCCGTCGCGCACGTCCGGGAGAGCGCGCGAGACGATCACGCTCATCGAATAGTTGATGAACGACTCGCGGATCTCCTCGTCGATGAGGCGCGAGACGATCCGTTCTCGGTTGTTCGGAGCGGTCATGAGGCTGCTGCGGAGGGAGACGAATGTGCTGCGTTCGCAGAGCCCGAAATATAGCCGCAACCGCGTGTGAAATCAACGCTCCGTACTTGCTATAAGTCGTTGCGTCTTAATGTCTTATGGCAGGACGGTTATCACGGAACCGTAGATGGCCGCAGCAACCTGCCTCCAGCCGCCGTCACAGCATCCTTTTTACCGCAGAGGACGCGGAAAGCGCAGAGGACTGCAACGGCGAAGCCTCTGCAAAAGGCTCAATGCGATTGAGGTTCCTCTGCGCTCTCCGCGTCCTCTGCGGTAAGAAACGCCCTTGACCGTCGCCGTTTGCCGTGCGGGTGTCGCGGCTATCTGGGACTATTCAGGGCGCCACCACCCCGACGGTGACACGCGACGCCTGCGCCCTCGTCCGGTGAACACGGTGCGTCGCCTTCCGGAAGTCGCTCGCCTTCGCGTGGTAGATGTCGACGAACGTCTGAGGGTTTCGATCGACGAGCGGGAACCACGAGCTCTGCACCTGAATCATGATGCGATGCCCGCGCTGGAAGGTGTGGAAGACATCGGGCAATTCGTACTCGACTTTCGTCACTCGCCCGGGGACGAACGGCTCCGGTCGCTCGAACGAGCTCCGGAACTTCCCCCGGAATAGCTCGCCGCGGACGAGCTGCTGGTAGCCGCCCAACCGCACGCGCTGCGGGTTCCCCAGCTCCGGATTCAACATCGGCAGCGTGTCGGGGTAGACGTCGATCACCTTCACCACCCAGTCGGCGTCGGTGCCCGTCGTCGATACCCACAGCGTGGCGGTGATCGGCCCGGCAATCGTCACGTCCTCGGTGAGCACCGGCGTCTGATACACGAGCACGTCCGGCCGTGTCGCGGCGAAGCGCTGGTCATCCACCATGTGCTCGATCGTCATGCCTGGCGCGATGTAGCCGATGAAGGGTACCGGGTGCGCGGGATCGCTGACGAACTCGTCCGCCGCGGCACGCAGCGCGGTGGGTGCCTGGAAGGACAACCCGGCATCCTCCCGCAAGTAGAGTGACCGCTGCTGGACGCCGCGCGGAGGCCACGCGTCGAACCGCCGCCACCGGTTCGCCCCCGTCTCGTACACCAGCGCCTCGGGCAGCTTCGGATCGGGCCCATCCTTCAAGTAGTGGTTGAAGAACGGGATCATGACGCTGTCACGAATGAAGGGCCCGGTCGCCGGATACCGCACGGCCCCCAGGGCGTCGCCCGGCCCGCCCGACCACTGCCCGTGAAACCACGGCCCCATCACCAGCACGTTCGCGATGCCCGGATTCTTCTCCTCGACGGACTCGTACACCTTGAGCGGACCATAGAGGTCCTCGGCGTCGTACCACCCGCCCACCGTCATCACCGCCGGCGGCATGTTCTTCAGGTGAGGCAAGATATTGCGCGCCTTCCAGAACGCGTCGTACGTCGGATGGGCGGTAATGTCGTTCCAGAACCGGATGCTGTCGCCGAACCACCTCGCCTTCACGTTAGGCAGGGGCCCGAGATCCAGGAAGAATCGATAGCCATCGGGCGTGCCGATGCTCATCCCCGGCCGCCCTTCGGGCGTGGGCGCCGGGCGCGGCCGTCCAAAACCGGAGAAGAAGTGGAAGGTGTGCGCCAGGTACAGCGCGCCGTTGTGGTGGAAGTCGTCGCCGATGAACCAGTCGGCCACCGGGGCCTGCGGCGAGACGAGCCGCAACGCCGGGTGATGGTTGATGCCCCCGGCCGCCGAGTAGAACCCCGGGTACGACACACCCTGCATGGCGACGCGACCGTTGTTCGCGACGACGTTCTTCACCAGCCAATCGATGGTGTCCCACGTGTCGGTGCTCTCGTCGACCAACGGAGCGCCCCCGTTCGTCGAAGGCGGCGCCGCCCCCTGCGCCGTCGTCACCTGCGGCCGCACATCGACGAACTCCCCCTCGGACATGAACCGTCCACGCACGTCCTGAAAGGCGATGATGTACCCCTGCTCCGCGATCGCGAGCAGCAAGCCGCCCAGTTGCACGTAATTCGTGTCGCCGTACGGACCGGCCGAGTAAGGCGTGCGACGCAGCAAAATCGGATACCGCTGCGTGGTGTCCTTCGGAACGTAGATCGTCGTGAACAGGTGAACGCCGTCGCGCATCGGGATGCGCGCTTCCCGCTTCGCGAAGTTGTTGCGAACCCACAGCGTGTCAGGCTGCGCCGCGAGGGGTGTCGCCGCGATGAGTGCGGCGATGAGCAGACGCGTCATCATGGTGGGAGCTCCAGCAGTGGGACCGCACGAAGACGATTACGAGCGATAGTACTCCTCGATCGCCAACTGAATGAAACGCGCGCGGGTCGCCGCCAGTGAGTCCCCAGGGGCGAGATCGGGGACTTCGGCGAGCAGCGCCGTCTTCACATCCACGATGGCTCGCTCGATCGGAAGCGAGCGGCGCCGCGTGTCGTCGCACAACAGGCGCGCCGCGGCGACGAGGTCGGCCTCGGCCTCGGAGGAGCTCTGGTAATGGCGGATCGCCACCGCGACTTCGTGCAGGATGGCCGAACGGGACCGCAGGGATGCGGAGGAAGAGAGGCTTTCGTCAGACATGAGACACCGTCCGGCTCAAAAGGTCCGGAGCTCGGGTGTCCGAGGTGGGTCGTCACGCGACCTCGAGGCAGGCGAGCAGGCACATAGCCGCAATCGCGAGGGCGCGCCGCATCGCGGGCCCGCGTTCTGACCATACAGCGATCCCTGGCGGTGTCAAGAATCAGGCGGTCAGTCGCGGGCCCCGTCCTTCCCGGCGGACTCGAGCTGTCGTCGCTCGACGTCCTCCCGCACCTCCCGCTCGGCGATCTCGCGCGCAATCGCCTCGCGCTCGGCGCGAATCCGCTCGTACCATTCACGCGTGATCTGGCCGGCGAGCTCCCGATTCCCCAGGCCGAACGCGAGCGCCAGCCCGAGGGCGACGGCACCGAAGAGAATCGCGAACGCCGTCGTGACGATGTTCGTCGCGATGCCGAGCTGCTGGAGCGCCATGAAGATCGCCAGCATCACGACGCCGGCCTGCCCCACCCGCGCCAGCGTCGGACCGCCGTGGATCTTTCCCGCCGACGCGAGAATCAACCCGTTGACGAACTCGCCGAGCACGATGCCGACGAGGATGATGATGATCGCCGCGATGACGCTGGGGAGATAGCTCACCAGCTCGCTGAACACCTCCGCCAGCGCCGTTAGGCCGAGGGCGTTGGCGGCGACCGTCAGCACGACGAACATCACGAGCCAGAAGACGATGTTCGCGAACACGCGCGACGGCGTGAAGCGGCGGCCTGTCTTGGCCATGGCGTCCATGACGCCGCCTCGCTCCAGCCAGCGGTTCAGCCCGACCTTCGCCAGACTGCGATCGATGCCCTTCTCGAGCAGCTTCGCGAGCAGGTATCCCGCGAAGACGATGATCAGCGCGCCGATCAGCGCCGGCAGCAGCTGCCCGAGATCGGCGAAGGAGGCGCGAAGACGCTCGGCGAAATCCATGGAGTCACAGGTCCGGAATCAGGAACCGGGGAACTTCAGGTCCTGGTTCCCCGTGCCTTGTCGAAGATGACACTCCGCCGGCAGGATGGGCAGATCAACCACGTTCGTCGTCGCGCATAGCCGAGTCCAAACGAGCCTCCGCCGATGGGGCGCGACGTCATGGCGACCCCACAGCGCGGGCAGCTCGCAGCCGACTCGCGCACCCAGGTCTCCCGGATGAGGCGCTGTTCGTCCTGCTCGTACTGGGCCTGGTCGCTCATCCCTCGTCGACGGGGAAATCGAGGGGCTCGAATCGTTTGCGCGCCGCGCTCCCGCCGGCCTCGATCTCTCCCCGCGGCCCCGGCTCGCGCTCCACCGCCTCACGAAACCGCGACAGCTCGAACTTGTAATGCGCGAGCACCAGCGGACGGCCGACAGTCATCCAGGCGGTCCACCCCGCGGCCGAGTCATCGCTCACCTCGTACGCGCGGCGGACGATCGTCTCGGCCCCGTCGGCGACGAAGCTCCAGCGCTCTCTCCCCGCCCATGGCCCTTCGAACGAGAGGACGACCTCGCGGTCGGTGATCGCCTCCACCACGTAGTCGAACCCGACGGCGCCGAGCGCCTCGAGTCGAAAGCGATCGCCGGGGGCGAGCGTCGGCGATGCCCCGCGCGGCAGGAGCGCCATGTCCGGCGCGATCCACGCCCGCATCCGCTCGAGCGTCAGCAGGTGATGCATGGCCTGCGAGATCGTGGCGCTCACGGCGACCATTTCTTCGATGCGGCTCATGCCGAGGGATGTATTGGAGTGGTGAGAGTCGATTGCTCGCCTAGTCACTGACCCTTACGACGACCTTGCCAAACTGTTTCCCGCTCGCGAGGCGCTGGACCGCGTCGGCACCGCGCTCCAGGTCGTGTACCGAGTCGATGGGCGGGAACAGCCGCCCCTCGCGCAAATGCTGAGTGATGGCATCCATCTCGTCATCGTTGCCCATCGTCGAGCCCATGAGCGACCACTGATTCCAGAACATCCGCCGCACGTCGGTCTCGACCAGGGGGCCGGATGTCGCTCCGCAGGTGACGAGCCGCCCGCGTCGCCCGAGCGCCATCAG
>JAICNG010000150.1 GCA_025931335.1 Gemmatimonadaceae bacterium
CCCGCCGTCGTCAATCTCAGCCTTGGGACGCAGTTCGGCCCTCACGATGGGAAGCAGGGCTTGTCGGTGATGATGGATGAGCTGTCAGGCCCGGGGCGCATCATCGTCGCCGCGGCCGGGAACGACGGGTCGAACTTCGGCCTCGTCGGATCACTCCACGGCGAGGCGATCGTCGCCGCGGGCGACTCCGGGGTGATCGAACTTGTCGTGCCGGCCTATACCAGTGGTTCGCAGGACGACGACGACCTGGTGCTCATCCAGGCGTTCTATTCGCCGCAGGACACATTCGCCGTGACGCTGGAGCGTCCCGACGGGACTCGGCTCGATCTCGGCTTCCAAGACGCCGACGCTTCAATGGGGCCGGCGGGTGGCATCGTCGCCTACAATGGGACGGCGCGCGGGGACACGATCCTCGGCGGCTTCGAGTCGTCGTCGGGATTCTCGACGTCGACGACCAACTACTACACCGCGTTCATCGGTGAATGGCTCGACGGTGCCGCCGCACCGGGCACTGGAACGTGGCGCCTCATCTTCCGGAAGATCGCTGGCAGCGGGAGCGGCCTCGTCGATGCCTACATTCCGTTCACGGTCATCAACGCCGAGCCCTTTTTCGGCACCGGCGGCACGAACCGTCGGCTCGTTCAATCGCCCGCCGACGGCGAGCGCGTCATTGCCGTCGGCGGTTACCACGGCTTCCAATCGTGGCGCGGCTTCGATGGCGACGACTGGTCGCTCGCCCCGCTCGCGCTCTGGCCGGCGAACGATCTGCTGTTCTTCAGCTCTCCAGGCCCTACCCGCGACGGTCGGCTGAAGCCGGAGATCGTCGCCCCGGGGGTCGCGCTGTCGTCGATGTCGCGGGATGCATTCTTCGGCGGTGACGAGCGCTTCGTGAGCCCGGACAGCGCGCACGTGCTCGAAGCGGGCACGAGCATGTCTTCACCACATGTCACGGGCGCGGTCGCGCTGATGCTGTCGGTGTTCCACAACCTCACGCCCGAGCAGGCCATCGACGCGCTCCAGAGCGGCGCACGCCGCGACGGGTTCACGAATCGCCCATTCACCGGCGACCCCAACACGTCACCGAATGCGTCGTGGGGCTTTGGCAAGCTGGACGTGGCGGCCGCGGTGGAGAACGTGCGCGCGCTCATGCTCGCCCAGGGGGAGGCGTTCAACATCTCGCAAAACCCGGTGCGCTCGTCGCCCGTCGTCATCCGGTTCGGCCAGGCTCCGCGGCGCGTCGACCTGTACGACTTCGCCGGCAAGCGCGTCCGCTCGTTCGGTGCTACGGATTTCGACGACGCCACGACCCTCCGCTGGAATCTTCAGGCGGATGGCGGCGCGAGGGTGGTCAATGGCGTGTATCTGCTCGTGGCCGACCTGCCGTCGGGCGTGATGCGGCGCAAAGTCTTCATCGTGCGGTGACCCCGATGCGAACATCGACCCTCGTTCTCTTCGCTGCCTGCGGCGCGCTGGTGTCCGCGCCGGCCCTCGCGCAGGGCGGCCGCACCAGCGCCATCGTGCTCGAGCTCCCCGCGAGCGCGCGGGCGTTGGCGTTAGGCGGCGCCTACGTGGCCGCCGGCGCCGACGATGCCGCTCTCTTCTACAACCCATCGCAGCTCGCGACCGTCGAAGGGCGCGCGGCCAGCATGTCGGTGCAACCGTACATCGAGGGCTCCACGCTCGGCGCCCTGTCAGCGGCGTTTCAGTTGGGGCCGGGCACGGTGGGAGTGGGCGTTCAGGTCTTGAGCTACGGCAGCGCCGATGAATACGTCTGCGACGAGACCACGGGGTGCGAGCGTGGCGAGCCCACGGGCCGGACCGTCTCCGCGAACGACGTCGCCGCCTCGGTGGGGTACGGCATGACGTGGCGCACCGTGCGGCTGGGCGCGACGGCCAAGTACGTGCGGCAGTCGCTGGCCGATGCGAGCGGGGGCGTGCCCGCGCTCGATGTCGGGGCGGCGATCGATGTGTGGCGCGGGGCGACCATCGGCGTGAGCGTGCAGAACGTGGGTCCGGATCTCGAGACCGCCGGCTCGAGCGCGCCGCTGCCGCGCTTTCTCCGGCTCGGCGCGTCGCTTCCTTGGCGCGGTGTGGGTCCATTCGATGTGCTCGGCACCGTCGAAGTCGCCCAGCATCGCGAGGGTGACGTGCTCCCGCTCGGGGGCGCCGAAGTGACGTGGACGTCCGCCAACGGGCTGGCGTTCAGCGCACGAGTGGGGGCGCTGGCCCACAGCGAGAACGCGGCCACGTCGCGCGTGTCGTTCGGTGGCGGCGTCCGCGCCCGCCACTTCGCGCTCGACTACGCCTATCAGTCGTTCGACGCGCTCGCGCTGACGACGCACCGATTCGGGCTGCGGTGGTGGCGTTAGGCGAGCGTGGCCCGCGGGGGGCCTGACGCTCGCATGGGACGTGCACGGCGAATCGTCAGGCGCGTGGCGGCGGGGCTCACAATCGCGGTGGTGCTCTTTCTGGCCCTCACCCCCACCGGCTGCTACCTGAGTCGCGCGGGCTGGGAGGAGGCGCGCATCCTCGCGGGCCGGAAGGACATTGACCGGCTGGTCGACGATCCCCGCACCGACGCGGCCACCCGCCTCAAGCTCCAGCTCGTGCTGGCCGCCCGTGCTTTCGCGCGGGACTCCATCGGTCTCGACGTCGGCGAGAGCTTCACCACCTACAGCCGCCTTCGCCGCGACACGCTCGTGCTGGTCCTGTCCGCGGCCTATCGCGATCGGCTCGAGGCGCACACCTGGTGGTTCCCCATCGTCGGGCGCGTCCCGTACAAGGGGTTCTTCGATTTCGACGCCGCCCAGGACGCGGCACGCGACCTTCAGGCCGAGGGGCTGGATACCTATCTTCGCCCGTCGGCCGCGTTCAGCACGCTCGGAT
Source organism: Gemmatimonadaceae bacterium (assembly GCA_025931335.1). Classification (GTDB taxonomy): domain Bacteria; phylum Gemmatimonadota; class Gemmatimonadetes; order Gemmatimonadales; family Gemmatimonadaceae; genus JAICNG01. The sequence continues at coordinate 2,887 of JAICNG010000150.1, forward strand.
GGTTCAACGACCCGCTGCTCTCGACGACGCTCCGCTACGACTCACTCGACCTCGCCAACACGGTGATCCACGAGGTCACGCACAACACGTTCTACGCGCCAGGCCAGGCGGTGTTCAACGAGTCGTTCGCGACGTTCGTCGGGGCCCACGGCGCCGAGTGGTTCTTTCACGCCCGCGGAGATACGGCGAGAGCGCGGCTTGCCGCACTCGACTGGGAAGACGACAAGGCGCTCGGACGCTTCTGGACCTCGCTCTGGCACCAGCTCGACTCCGCCTATCGAGCCCATCCCGAGAGCAGGGAAGCCCGGCTGCGCGCGCGGGACAGCATCTACTCGCACGCCCGACGCCATCTCGTGGACTCGATCGGCCCCCGGCTGCAACGCGTCGACCCACGCGCGCTCTCCCGCGTGCAGCTCGACAACGCCGCGCTGCTCGCGCGGCGCATCTATTCCACCGATCTCGACGCGTTCGAGCGCGTGTATGAGGCCGAGCGGCGCGACCTTCGCAAGGCGATCGCACGCGTGATGGCGCTGGCGAAGCGGCGGCCAGCCGATCCATACGCCGAGCTCCGCGCCTGGACTGAGCGCGTGAAGCCGTAGCCGCTACGGCTTGAATTTGCCCCGCAGCAGCGCGCGCAGGTCGATCAGCTGGCGGCCACCCACCGCCGCCGCCGCCTCGACCGGTTCCTCCCCCGTCGTGACGCGCTGCATCTTCTCCCGAACGCCGCGATCGATGAAGCGAGACAGCTGGTCCATCGAATAATCGGCCCCACGACGGGAGTGGTACGCGTTCAGTGGGTACGCAACGGCCATGTGATTTCGTGCGCGCGTCATCGCCACGTACATCAGGCGTCGCTCCTCCTCCGTCTCCTCCTCGCTTCGAAGCGCGCGAGACGACGGGAAAAAGCCATCGACCGCCCAGATCACGAACACGGCATCCCACTCCCGCCCCTTCGCGCTGTGCGCCGTGCTGAGCACGAGCACATCGCGCTCACGGTCGCTCGGTCCGGCGAGATCCTGCGTGGACGATGGGGGCTCGAGGGCCAGCGCCGAGAGGAACACCGCGCGTGACGGGAACCCGGCGGCGATGACCTCCAGCTGATCGAGATCGGCCAGGCGGGGCTCGGGGCGGTCGTACCGCTCGCGGAGTATGTCGTCATAGAGGCGGCGCACGTGACCGATCTCGGCGCTGAGGGTTCGTCCCTCCAGGTCGGCGCCGCTCCGCAGCTCGTCCAGCAGCTCGACGAGCGCCCCATGCGCGGCTCGCGCGCGTGCCGGTGGCGTGAAGCGGCCGAATGCCGAGGATGCCCAGGCCATCTGCGCCATGGCATCGACCGCGGCACGGGCGGTCGCGTCGCCAATCCCGGGCAGCAGCAGGAGCACCCGGTACCAGCTCACCTCGTCGCGCGGGTTCTCGAGGATGCGCAGGAAGGCCAGGACATCCTTCACGTGCGCCGCCTCGAGGAACTTGAGCCCGCCCCATTTCTCGAACGGGATCTTGCGATTGGTGAGCTCGATCTCGAGATCGGCCGACATGTACCCGGCGCGGAACAGCACGGCGATCTCGCGCAGCGGCGTCCCCGTCTCGTGCAGCTCCATGATGCGATCGACCACGAAGCGCGTTTGCGCCGACTCGTCCCGCGCCGCGACGAGCCAGGGCGCCTCGCCGCCGGTGCGCTCGGTCCGCAGCGTCTTCGAGTACCGCTCGCGCGCCCGTGAGATGAGCGTGTTCGTCACGTCGAGGATCGGCTGAGTCGACCGGTAGTTGCGCTCGAGCGTCACGACGCGCGCCCCCGGAAAGTGCCGGGGGAAGTCGAGGATGTTGCGGATCGTCGCCCCGCGAAAGGCGTAGATGCTCTGCGCGTCGTCGCCGACGACGGTGATGTTCCGATGCTCGCGCGCCATGCCGAGGAGAATGCGCGCCTGGAGCAGGTTCGTGTCCTGGTATTCGTCGACGAGCACGTGGTCGTACAATCCGGCCACGCGCTTCGCGAGCTCGCTCTCGCTCTCGAGCATGCCGGCCCAGAAGAGCAGCAGGTCATCGTAATCGACGAGATTGCGCTCCTCCTTGCGGCTGATGTAGTCCGCGTAGATCCGCGTGAAGTCCTCACGATAGTCGAGGAACTGCGGATACTCGGCGGCCGTGATGTCCTCGATGGAGATCCCGGTATTGATGTGTCGGGAGTAGATGTGGTGGAGCGTCTCCTTCTTCGGAAAGCGCGACTTCTTCTGCGCGTAGCCGAGCGCGGCGCGCGAGAGACCCATCAGGTCTTCGGCGTCGCCCTGGTCGACAATCGTGAAATCCTTGGCCAGCCCGGCCGCGGCGCCGTAGACGCGCAGTAGCCGGTGCGCCGTCGCGTGAAACGTGCCCCCGTGCACCCGTCCGCTGCGCGCCCCGGCCAGACGTTCGGCGCGCGCGAGCATCTCCTGCGCCGCGCGGCGAGTGAACGTCAGCAGGAGAATTCGTTCCGGGCGGACCCCGCGCTCGATGAGGTGCGCGACACGATAGACGAGGGTGCGCGTCTTCCCGGTGCCGGCGCCGGCGACGATGAGCAGCGGCCCATCGCCGTGCGTGGCTGCGGCCAGCTGCTCGGGATTCAGCTCGGCCGCGAAATCCCTCGG
>JAICNG010000178.1 GCA_025931335.1 Gemmatimonadaceae bacterium
CACGGGGACGGGCAAGACGCTGGCGGCATTCTTGTGGGAGCTCAACGCGCTGATTGTCGACGGCCTCAGCGCGCCCCTGCCGAACGCGATTCGCATCCTCTACGTCTCTCCGCTCAAGGCGCTCAGCAACGACATCCAGCGGAACCTCGAGCGACCGCTGGCGGAGCTGCGGCAGCGCTTCGAGCGCGCGGGCGAGGCATTGCCGGACATTCGCGTTGCGGTTCGGACGGGTGATACCCCCGCCGCGGCGCGCGCGCGCATGCTGCGCAAGACGCCTCACATCCTCATCACGACACCGGAATCGCTCAACATCATGCTGACGAGCACGCGCGGACGCGGGATGTTCTCCGATGTGCGCGTGGTGATCGTCGATGAGATTCACGCCGTGGCGGGAACGAAGCGAGGGGTGCACCTCGCGCTGCAGCTGGAGCGGCTCGAAGCGCTCACCGAGCGCCGGCCCCAGCGGATTGGGCTGTCGGCGACGGTGCAGCCCGTCGGTGAGATCGCGTGGTACCTGGCCGGAGCAATGAGGAATGAGGAGCCAGGAGTGAGGGATGCTCCCTCCTCCGTTCGCGTCGTCGACTGCGGCCTGGTGAAGCATCTCGAGATCGCGGTGCGCGCGCCCGTCCCCGATCTGGCCAGCGTCGGCGGCAGCGTGTGGCCGAAGGTCGTTCCGCTCGTGCTCGAGCGCATTCGCGAATCGCGAACGACGCTGGTATTCGTCAACAACCGGGCACAAGCGGAGAAAATCGCTGCGCGCCTGAATGCCGAGGCCGAAGAGGAGATCGCGCAGCCGTATCATGGCTCGCTGGCGCGGGAGCGTCGGCTCAAGCTCGAGCTCGCGCTGAAGGCAGGGGAGCTGCGGGCGCTCGTCGCGACGAGCTCGCTCGAGCTCGGCATCGACATCGGCTCGGTCGACCTGGTGATTCAGCTCCAGTCGCCCAAGCGCGTGACGTCGGGCCTCCAGCGCATTGGCCGCGCCGGCCACACGCTCGGCGAAACGAGCCGGGGAGTGCTCGTTCCGACGTTTCGCGACGATCTCGTCGAGATCATCGCGATCGCGCACGCGATGCGGGAAGGCGACGTGGAGCCCACGATCGTCCCACAGAACGCGCTCGACGTCCTCGCGCAGACGATCACCGCCATGGTGTCGGTGGATGACTGGCAGGCCGACGATCTCTTCGCGCTCGTGCGCCGTGCCTACCCATACCATCGATTGACGCGAGCGGCGTTCGATGAGGTCGTCTCGATGCTCGCCGGGAAGTACCCGTCGGACATTGCGGCGGAGCTGGACGCACGCATCACCTGGGATCGCGTGAACGGGACGATCACCGGTTCGCGCGCGAGCCGGATGCTGGCCGTCATCTCCGGCGGGATGATTCCCGACCGCGGTCTGTACGCGGTGACGCTCCCCGATCGAACGCGCCTGGGAGAGCTGGATGAGGAGTTCGTCCACGAGTCACGCGTCGGTGACGTGTTTCAGCTGGGCTCATCGACGTGGCGCATCGCGACGATCGAGCACGATCGCGTGATCGTCCACCCCGCGCCTGGCGCCCCGGCCCGAATGCCGTTCTGGCATGGCGAATACGGTGCGCGCGCCGTTGGAATGGCGGCCCGCGTGGGTGCGGTGCGGCGACTCGAGGCGTTCGGCGATGGTATACGATCGGGCGCATCGACGGTCTCAGTCGATGAGTCGTCGCTCACCTCGCTCGAGCGGTACGTGGCGGAGCAGCGCGCCGCGACCGGAGCCGTGCCTGACGAGCGTACCCTCGTCGTCGAGTACTTTCGCGACGACCTCGGCTCGTGGCGCATCGTGCTGCATTCGATCTTCGGCGGCAGGGTGAACGCGCCGTGGGGAATGGCGCTCGCGCAGCGGCTGCGCGAGGCGCTCACGGCCACGATGCCGGGGCGCGCGGAGCCCGGCATGACGCGGATCGACATTCAGGTGCAGACCACCGACGATGGCATCATGCTGCGGCTCCCGGACCTCGGTGGCGCGCCGCCGGTGGACCGCGTGATGGGCCTGACCGCGGATGAAGCGCAGCGGCGCGTGATCGAGGAGGTTGGAACCACCTCGCTCTTTGGCGCGCGGTTCCGAATGAACGCGGCGCGGGCGCTGTTGCTGCCTCGCGGAACCGCTCGGCGTCGCATGCCGCTGTGGTTACAGCGCCTCAAGGCAGCGGATCTGCTCGAGACGGTGCGCTCGTGGCCGGAGTTTCCCATCCTGGTCGAGACCTACCGAGAGGTGTTGCGCGACGCGTTCGATCTCGATGCGCTTCTCGAGGTATTGCGGGAGATCGCTGCGGGGCGAATCGCCGTGCGCGTGGTGGAGACCGCGCAGCCGTCGCCTTTCGCCGCCAGCCTGCAGTTCGGCTTCGTGATGGACTGGCTGTATGGCGACGACACGCCACGTGCCGAGCGGCGTGCGGCGCTGTTGGGTGTCGACCGCGCCCTGCTCGACGATGTCATGCTCGTGGAGGGGGCCGATGATGACCTGCGCAAGGCGATCGAGGAGCTGCTCGCCATTCGCCGCGGAACTGCCGCGCATCGGCGTGCGCGCAGCGCCGATGAGCTGGCGCAGCTCATCGACCGTGCGGGCGATCTCACGGCGGCCGAGGTTCGCGAGCGGATTGCCGAGCCCGCGGACTGGACGCGGGGCGATCCGCTCGACGAGCTGTTCGAGAGCGGGCGGGTCATCGCGATTCCAGTGGCGACACCATCGGGTCGAGAGTGGCGTTTCATTCTCACCGAGGATTACCCGCGCTATGCGGCAGCGCTGCCAGCGGACTCGCTGGCGATGGTGCGAGGGGGCGGCGAGCTCCGTGAGATGCCGGCGGCGGCGGCGGTGCCGGACGCGCTGCGCA
>JAICNG010000050.1 GCA_025931335.1 Gemmatimonadaceae bacterium
CGGCCGTCTGACGCGCCGCCCAGGCGTGATCGAGGTAAATGAGCATCACCACTCCCGTCTCCGCCGCCACCCCGGCGAGCGCAATGAACCCGATCGCCACCGCGACCGACCAGTTGTAGCCGAGCGCCGAGATGAACCAGATCCCGCCGACGAGCGCAAAGGGGAGGGAGAGCATAACGATGGCCGTCTCCCCGACACTCCGGAAGTTGAAGTAGAGGAGCAGAACGATGATCGCGAGCGTCGCCGGGATCACCACCTTCATCGTCTCCTTGGCGCGCTCCATGTACTCGTACTGCCCGCTCCACGTCATGGTATAGCCAGGCGGAAGCTGTACCTCGCGCTCGACCATTGCGCGCGCCTCGGCGACGTAGCCTCCAAGGTCCCGGTCCGCCACATCCACGTACACCCATGCCGTCGGCAGCGCGTCCTCGGTGCGCACCACCATCGGCCCCGCCACCTGCTTGATGGTGGCGACCTGTCCCAACGGGACCTGTGCCGTCGCGCCCGTCATGGCCGTCTCGCCGCCGCTCATCGCGCCGGCCATTCTGCCTGACGAGCTGGCCGAGGCGGCGCCGCCACCACGGGTGTGGCTCACGGGAACGAGCACCGATGCCAGGCGCTCGGGCGTGTCTCGCAGCTCCTGGGGATAGCGGACGCGCACGCCGTAGCGCTCGCGGCCTTCCACCGTTTGCGTGATCGTCATGCCACCGATGGCGGTGGCGATCACGGTTTGGATGTCGCCCACGTTGAGGCCGTGGCGTGCCGCCGACGCGCGATCGATGTCGATGTCCAGGTAGTATCCGCTCACGGCGCGCTCGGCGAAGGCGCTGCGCGTGCCGGGCACCATCTGCACCGACCGCTCGACCTGCTTCCCGATGCGTTCCAGCTCGGCCAGATCGGGCCCGAAGATCTTGATTCCCACTGGAGTGCGAATACCCGTGGCGAGCATGTCGATCCGCCCAATGATCGGCATCGTCCAGGCGTTGGTGACCCCGGGCATCTTCACCGCCGAGTCCATCTGTGCGACGAGCACGTCGTAGGTGATGCCGTCGCGCCATTCCGACTTCGGCTTGAGGGTGATCGTCGTCTCGAACATGTCGAGTCCCGCAGGATCCGTGGCCGTCTCGGCGCGACCCGCCTTCCCCCACACGTGCTGCACTTCGGGAAAGCGCTTGAGAATGGCGTCCTGCTGTCGGAGAATCTCGCGCGCCCGCGCCACGCTCACGCCAGGAAGCGTGGTCGGCATGTAGAGGATCGTGCCTTCCTCGAGGCGGGGCATGAACTCGCTCCCGAGGCGTTTCCACGGAACCCAGGTGACGATGAGCGCGACCACGGCGCCGACGATCACCGGCCACCGGTGACGAAGCACGACGCTGATGACAGGGCCGTACCACCGGATCAGTGCGCGATTGATCGGGTTTGCGCGCTCGCGGTAGATCGTCCCACGGACGAACAGTCCCATCGCGACCGGCACCAACGTCACCGAGAGCAGGCTCGCCGCCGCCATCGAGAACGTCTTGGTGAAGGCGAGCGGGGTGAACATCCGCCCCTCCTGTCCCTCGAGCGTGAAGACAGGGACAAACGACACGGTGATGATGAGCAGGGAGAAGAAGAGAGCGGGTCCGACTTCCTTGGATGACTCGATCACGACCTGCCACCGCTCTCGCGACGAGAGGGCGCCGGTGTCGAATGCTCGCGCCGGTGCCGCGGCGAGGTCCCCCTGACGGATGGTCCGGGCCGTGATCGCTCGCTCGAGGTGCTTGTGCATGTTCTCGATCATCACGATCGCGGCATCGATCATGGCGCCGATCGCGATCGCGATTCCGCCGAGCGACATGATGTCGGCACCGACGCCCACCCACCGCATGGCGATGAATGCCATGAGAACGCCGATCGGGAGCGTGATGATGGCGACCAGCGCGGAGCGCGCGTGGAGGAGGAAAACCACGCACACGAGAGCGACGATCACGGACTCCTCGATCAACTTCTCCTTGAGCGTGCGAATGGAGTGCTCGATCAGCTCGGAGCGGTCGTACACCGGGCGCACCACGACGCCGGGCGGGAGCCCCTTCTCGACCTCGGCCAGCTTCGCCTTGACGTTGCGAATCGTCGTCAGCGCATTCTCGCCGAACCGCATCACGACGATTCCACCCACGGCATCGCCTCGTCCATCGAGATCGACGATGCCGCGCCGCACCGCCGGGCCGACGCTCACGCGCCCGAGCTCGGCGACGCGGATCGGCGTGCCCGATGCCGTCGCTCCGACGACCACATTCTCGATGTCAGCGATGCTCCGGAGGTAGCCGAGTCCGCGCACCATGTACTCGCGCTCCGACAGCTCGATCACCATCGCGCCGACGTCACTGTTCGCGTTCTGGATCGCCCCCATCACCTGGGTGACGGGGATCTGGTACGCCAGCAGCTTGGCGGGATCGATGTCCACCTGGTACTGCTTCTCGAACCCGCCGACGGACGCGACCTCGCTGACCCCCGGCACGGCCGTGATCGCGTATCGGAGGAACCAGTCCTGGAGCGATCGCAGCTCCGAGAGATCGAGCCGGCCGGTGGTGTCCTCGAGCGCGTACTGATACACCCAGCCCAATCCGGTCGCGTCGGGACCGAGGGTGGGGCTCACGCTCGCGGGAAGCTTTCCCTTGATCCCGCTCAGGTATTCGAGGACGCGGCTCCGGGCCCAGTACAGGTCGGTGTCCTCGTCGAAAATGACGTAGACGAACGACACGCCGAAGAAGGAGTACCCACGCACGGTGCGCGAGCCGGGGACCTTCAACATCTCGGCGGCGATCGGGTAGGTGACCTGATCCTCCACGATGCGCGGTGCTTGTTCACTGTAGTTGGCCTGCACGATCACCTGCACGTCGGACAGGTCGGGCAACGCCTCGAGAGGCGTATGCCGCACGGACCAGATACCGGCGGCGATCGCTGCCGCGGTGAACAGAAGCACGAGCAGCTTGTTGTTCACCGACCATTCGATGATGCGCTTGAGCATGGCGCTAGTCCTTCGGTGGCGTCGGCGGTGATGGCGTCTGGCTGGGGGCGGTCAGATCCATCCCCGGCATGTCGCCCATGCCGCCCATCACGGTGCCAAGGTTGCTCTCGGCATCCACCAGGAACGTCGCCGAAGCGACCACGGTCTCCCCCGCGGCGAGGCCGCGAAGGATCTCGACACGAGTGTCGTTGCCGATTCCGACGACGACCTCACGCGGCTCGAGCATGCCGTCGGCGCGCCGGACGAAGACGAGACTTCGCTCGCCGGTCGCGAGCACCGCCGAGCGCGGCACCGTGATCGCGTTGGGGCGCGCCGAGCCCGTTAGGCGGAACGTCGCGTACATCCCCGGCTTGAGCCGGAGGCCGGGGTTCGGCAGCTCCACGCGGACGCGGGCCGTCCGCGTCTCCGGATTGAGTGTGGGGTAGATGTAGGTGATGCGCCCGCTGAGCTCCTGGCCGGGAAGTGCCTGCAGCTCCGCCGTCACCCGCTGGCCGAGCCGCACAGAGGAGAGATCCTGCTCGAATACCTCGCCCTCGACCCACACGATGCGCAGGTCGGCGATTTTGTAGAGCGTTTCGCCGGCCATGATCTTCTGCCCCTCCAGCACGTTCTTCTCGATGACGAATCCGCTGACGGGGGCACGCAGCGTGAGCGTCCGTTGCACCTGTCCCGTGCTCTCGATTCGGGCGACGTCAGCCGCCGGGATGTCCCAGTAACCGAATCGGCGGCGCGCCGACGACAGGAGCTCCGACGCACTGGCTCGTGCGTCATCGGAGGCGCCCGCGACCTCTCTCTCCAGGCGCTTCGCGAGCAGCAGCTCCTCCTGGGCCGACACCAGCATCGGCGAGTAAATGGCGAGCAGCGGTGCGCCGGCTTGCACCGCCTGTCCGGTGATGTCGACGTAGAGCCGCTCCACCCATCCCTCGATCTTCGGGGCGATCAGCTTCACCCGCGTCTCGTCGAACGTCACCTGGCCGACGGTTCGGATCTCCTTGCTCAGCGATCCAGCGGTCGCGACGGCGTACGTCACCCCGATGCGTCGCTCTTCGTCGCCAGAGAGCATCACGGATTGCGCGCTGTCGCCTCCGGCCACGGCCCCGTGATCGTGCCCCGCCGCCGCCGCCGCCGATTCTTCGGAATCGCGGGTCACGAAGAAGACGGTGAGGAGCGCGATGAGCGGGATGCCGAGATACAGCGTCCAGCGAAGCACCAGCGCGCGTCGCCCGCTGGAGGGGCCGAACGGCGAGGCGCTCCGCTCCGGAGCATCCGGCTCGACGGACAGGGTATCCGTCTCGTTGATCTCGCGTTTCATGTTCATCTCCTCTCCCGGACGGGCGCCGCTGCGGCGCCGGGGACGTTGTTTCCCACACTATTGGCATCGAAGAGCTCGCGGGCCACAAGCATCTCGAGCTCGGCCCAGGCCTTCCCCTGCTCGGCCTCGAGCGCAAACAGCTCCTGTCGGTAGCTGTTGACGGTCATCCGGTTGTCGAGCAGCGTCATGAAGTCGACATCTCCCACTCGATAGGCGGCAAGCGCCGATGACACCGCGGCGTCGGCTTGCGGGAGAATCGTCGTGCGGTAGAGCGACCCGAGGTTGCGCGCGCGGATTAGGGTGGCGTACGCCTCGGTGACGCGGGCGCGGGTGTCAGCGCGCATCGCGGCGAGGTCCGCAGTGGCCATCTGTCGCATGGCGTCCGCTTCCTCACGCATGCGGAGCTGCCGGCTCCTGGCGAAGATCGGGACTGACACCCCGAGCATGAGGCTCCCCATCCGCTCAGGTCCCATCTCGCCGACACGCTGCCCGTACTGGAGACCGACGGTGAGATCGGGCCAGATCTCGCGCCGGGCGAGCCGCACCTCCGCCTCGGCCGCTTCCACCTCGAGTTGCACCGCTTTCACCATCGGGCGCGCCGACTGCGCGATCGTGACGAGCGCCTCGAGCGAAGACACCGAGTCCGGAAACGCCGGCAGCGCCGGAGAGGAGACGACCGCATCAAACGGACGATCCGCGAGGGCGTTCAGGCGAGCGGCCATCGCGGTGCGCATGGTCGTCATGCGCACCGTGTCCTCGACCATGCGGGCGATCTCGACCTGCGCGCGGAGCACGTCCGCCTGGCGACCATCGCCAACGCGATACATCGCATCGGCGATCTGCCGCGTGTCCTGGAGCAGCCGGAGCGTCTCGCGCGCCACCGCGAGCCCCTGGTCGGTCTCGTACAGGGCGTAGAACGCCATGGCCGCGCTACTCCGAAGCTCCCACAGCACGTCGCTGGCGCGTTCCGCCTGCGCGGCGGCTTGCGCGGACGCAACGCGGCCGGAGAGCCCGAGCTTCCCGGCCACCGGCAGCATCTGCATGAGCTGTAGCTGCACCATGCCTAACGGGTCCATCGGGCGCAGCTCGGGCAGCAGGTAGTTCATGAAGCCGATCTGAAGCTCCGGATCGGGCGGCACCTTCGCGGACGGCACGCGTGCCTCCGCCGCGCGCACCAGGGCGCGCACGGCCTCGACGCGTGGGCTCTCGCTTCGCACGCTGGCATACAGCTCCCCCAGCCGCAGCGGTGGGGGCTGTGACTGCGCACCCGCGGAGAACGCGACGACGGCGACGAGGACCGTGGCGGCCCCCGCGCCCGTTAGGCGAGGAGCGCGCTGTCCGTGCGAGATGTTCGACCGGCGCGCGAGCGGCCGGCGGAAATGGATGAGGAACACGCTGGTCTCCGGTTCATGCCCGGCGTTCGTACGCAGGGCAACGACTCTACCTCACCCGATGCATCGACATTTTGCCGATGCCGGGCGACTCACATGTGCGCGAGGGAGACTACGCCCGCGGAGGGGGGGACTCGGGCGGGTCGGTGCGGGACGTCGGCTCCAGGGCGCGCGTTGGCGCAACCCGGGGTGAGACACCGACGTCCGGCTGCAACGTTGCCGCTGATGCGACGGCGGAGCTCGCCGCGCACAGCGCCATCATCAAACAGCTCGGCGCGGTCACCGGCTCGTCGCACGGCAGTTGATGCGCCGTGTGATCCGCCGCCGAGCCCTCGCTCGCGGTGTTCATGCCCGGCATCGCGGCCGCCTCCGCGGAGCCCGTGCACGCGACAGTGTCCGCCACCAGCATCTGGAAGGCGAACGTAGCGGACAGCAGCATCGCGACAAGGGTGCGTATCATGACCGGAGTACGAGTGAGCGGCCCTGCGGCTTGCGTTCTACTGTATCGGATGGGCAGAGTGAATTCCAGTCAGCGGAACGTCGCAACGGCAGGCCAGCGTTTCCCTGACAGCCACGTCAGCGACTGTACTGGATCCCGCGAAAACGCGCGGAACGCCAGGTATCCCGCATCGGGCTCCCCGGCGGTACACCGTCTGCACAGTGGGTGCGTCCGTGGCAGCGCCCGCGAGCGCTGCGCCTTTTTCGTCACGACAGGAAGGAGGTCCACATGGCGCACGTTGCCGAACACACCGTCACGAGAGAGATGCAGCAGTGCATCGATGAGTGTCTGAGCTGCTACTCCAGCTGTCTCCAGACCGTGCAGCACTGCCTCGAGCTCGGCGGCAAGCACGCCGAGGCGGGCCATATTCGCACGCTCACCGACTGCGCCGAGATCTGCCAGACCAGCGCCGGGTTCATGCTGCGCGGCTCGCCACTCCACGCGCGCACGTGCGCCGTCTGCGCGGAGGTGTGCCGCGAATGCGAGCGGGCGTGCCGGCGCATGGGCGACGACCAGGTGATGCAGGAGTGTGCCGAGGCCTGCCGCCGGTGTGCCGAGTCGTGCGAGAGCATGGCGAAGGCTGGCTGACGAGCAGGCGGCGCGAGGGGGACTCGTCAGGCTCTCCGCACCGCCCCTCTCGAGGATCACGGCCGCGCTCGCGAGAAGCGTGCGCGGCCGTGCGGTGAGCCGAGCGTCCGAAGGCGCGGACCCCGGATCGTGTCGGCGCCCTAGAGCTTCACGCGACGCAAGAGCTGCGCGTTGATGGCGACGACGACCGTGCTCGCCGACATCAGCACCGCCCCGATCGCGGGCGACAGCACAATTCCGCGCCAGGCGAGCACGCCGGCGGCCAGCGGGATCGCCACGATGTTGTAGCCCGCGGCCCACCACAGATTCTGAACCATCTTGCGATAGCTCGCGCGCGAGAGCGCAACGATTCTTGGCACATCGCGAGGATCGCTGCGGACGAGGACGATGTCGCCCGCTTCGACGGCCACGTCCGTTCCCGCCCCAATGGCGATCCCGACGTCGGCCGTGACGAGCGCCGGCGCGTCATTCACCCCGTCGCCAACCATCGCGACCTTTTTCCCTTGCGCCTGTAGCTCTTCGATGCGCTTCGCCTTGTCGCCCGGCAGCACCTGCGCGAGCACGGCGTCGATGCCGAGCTCCTGCGCCACCGCCTTCGCCACGGGCTCTGCGTCGCCCGTGATCATGATGACCTCAATGCCCTCGTCGTGCAGCCGGCGCACAGCCTCCCGCGACTCGGGGCGAACGGCATCGGCCACCGCGAACGCGGCGATCACCCGATTGCCCTCGATCAGATAGACCGTGCTCTGGCCCCGCGCCGCCGCTCGCTCGACCGCGTCGCCCAATGGTGCCTCGAGGTCGAGATTCAGGCTCGCGAGGAGGTTTGGTCCGCCCGCGGCAAGCTGGCGACCCTCGACGGTGGCGGTGACGCCACGCCCCGCCTGATACGTGAAGCGGCTCGATCGCGGAACCCGCTGCCCGCGCTCCTCAGCGCTCTTCACGATGGCGCGCGCGATGGGATGCTCGGAGTCGCGCTCCACGCCGGCGCCGAGCCGGACCGCCTCGTCAGGCGTCAGTCCATCGACGGTCGCGACGTCGACGACGCGATGCTCACCCAACGTGAGCGTCCCCGTCTTGTCGAAGACGACCGTCGTCAGATTCCGCGCTTCCTCCAAACCCCGTCTGTCGCGCACGAGGAGCCCGCCACGGGCGCCGAGCGTGGTGGAAATCGCGACCACGAGCGGAACGGCGAGCCCCAGGGCGTGGGGGCAGGCGATGACGAGCACCGTCACCATCCGCTCGACGGCGAACTCCGGTCGATCGGTCCGCAGGTACAGCCAGACGCCGAGGGTGAGCACGCCGGCCACGATGGCGACGATCGTCAGCGCGAAGGCCGCGCGGTCGGCGACCGCCTGCGCGCGGGACCGCGACGACTGCGCCTGAGCGACGAGCCGCATGATGCCAGCCAACGCCGTTCGTTCGCCGGTGCCGGTGACCTCGACGCGTAAGGAGCCGGACGCGTTGACCGTGCCGGCCACCACCTTGTCGCCACGCATTTTTTCCACCGGCCGTGACTCCCCCGTCAGCATCGATTCGTCGACACTGCTCGAGCCGTCGCGCACGAGGCCGTCTGCCGGAATTCGCGCGCCCGGCCGCGAGAGGATGATGTCGCCCTGGCGCAGCTCGTTGATGGACACGTCTTCGGTTCGATCGCCGACGACGCGCGTTGCCGTCTCGGGAAGCAGCTTGGCCAGCTCCTTCACCGCGCCCTGCGCCTGGGTGATCGACCGCATCTCGATCCAGTGGCCAAGGAGCATGATGGTGACGAGCGTCGCGAGCTCTTCCCAAAGCGGCATGCCCGGGAACCCCAGCGTGACGGCGACGCTGAATACGAACGCCACCGTGATGGCGAGCGCGATCAGCGTCATCATCCCGGGCAGGCGGTCGCGGAGCTCCCGCATGGCCCCGTGGAGGAATGGCCACCCACCGTACGCGAACACGGCCGTGCCGAATACGACCGGTATCAGGTGGGAGCCCGGGAAGCGCGGCGCCGTGTAACCGAGCGCTTGCTGCAGCATGTGCCCCCAAATCAGCGTCGGCACCGTCAGCAGCAGCGAGACCCAGAACTTGTCGCGGAACATCGCGACACTGTGCCCGGCGTGCTTGTCGTGTCCCGCATGCGCGTCGTGTCCCGCATGCGCGTCGTGTCCCGCACGCGCGTCGTGTCCCCCATGCCCGCCATGCGGCGGTGCGTGCTCGCCATGCTCCGCGTGTTCCTCGGCTCCAGCCCGGTGGTGACCGTCGTGAGCGGCGGGCTGGTGAGGCGGAGCCTGTGACGAGCTCGAGTGTGCGTGCGACCCGTGATCGCCGGGCAAGGTCACGGGGCGTTTCTCCGCGACGACCAGTGAATGGCGCGAATGAGCCACCCCGCGCCCGATCGCGTGAGAACCATCAGCTCGGCGCCGCGCGAGTCGACCTTTCGCTCGCGAAACTCTCCGCGCGACGTGCTCGTGGCCGCCGTCCACGCGACGTCCCCCTCCTGGAAGAACGCTACGACGCGGCGCTCAGACGGAACGCCCCTCGCAAACGCCATGTCTGCGCCGAGGTGGTGACCCAGGTACTGAGCGCGTGTTTCGACGCCTCCGCTTTCGAGGACGGTGAGATCCGGAGCCAGGAGCTGTACGGCAGCGGCGCTGTCGCCGCGAGCAAGCAGCGCGTGAAAGCGCTCCACGGTCGCCACCACCGCGACGGAATCTGTCGCTCCGTTGGCGGGCGCTGCTTGCGCCGACACTCCGGCTGAGAGCGCCGACGTGAGCGCGAAGGCAGTGATGAGAGCTCGTGACGACATGATGTCATCCTCGGTTTCGTGGGATAATCGTCAGGAGTGCTCCGATGCCTATCGTCGCTCATCGTCCACCCCCGGTACCTGAATGCGCCAGGCTGAAAGGGGATCGACGGGCTCGAAGGGATCAAGGGGTCGGCAACGCGAGGAGCTCACGCCACGTGCACAGGGTCACGGCGCCTGGGGGCGAGCAGAATCATGGGGCCGGCGGTAACGCCGGCAACCAGCAGGCCAAAGTCTTCAGGAACCCCCAGCTGCATCGCAGCGACCGCGCCGAGCGCCGCCCAGAGCATCGGCACGACGACGAGCACGCGCGGCACCGGCGCCCGAGCCCACAGTAGCACGCCGAACGTGAAGATGGTCGTCGGGCAAGGGAGTCCGAAGGTGGGAGCGGCCGGATATCGATGCCCGAGCAGATGACCCAACACGGGATACACCACGAGCGCGTACAGGATCAACGCCGCGCCCGTGATCCCCCTCGTATCGCTGCGCACCGTGAACGAGAGCCGGGTGGTCCGCACGCCTAACCAGATGAACAGGCCGGCTTGCGCGATGAACAGGGCGCCGAAGATTGGAGCCGCGGGATTTATCGCGGAGAAGAACCCGATGTGGTAGACCGCGCCCGTCCACAGCCACAGCACGGCGAGAATGGCGCTGAGCACCCGCGCGGCCCGCGGCCCCGCCTGGAACGCAAGCCCGACCGCGGCAACAGCCCCCGCCAGTAGCAGAAGCGGAGCCGGCCAGACGGCTTCGTTGTACTGACGAAAGACGTCGAAGAACTGCGCGGGCGTGAACGGCATTGGGACTCAGACCCAGCCGGCACGCCGCCCCATCGCGAGCGTCGCGATGAGCGCCAGGTTGACCGCCACACCGATCCGGGACTCCGGCCACCACGCCAGGCTGAGCACGAGCGAGGCGATCGCCGCCGTCGCCGCCACCGACGCCCACCACGTGGTGTCCATCACGGCGCCCGCGGACACCAGACCGAACGCGAGCGCGGCGAGCAGCCACAGTACCCCGGCCACGCGAATCCCCGCCGTCCCGAGGTCCAGGCGGCCATCGAGCACGGTCGTCTTGTACGGAACGTGCTCGGTCATCGACAGCTGCCACGATTCCGCGAACCCGACGAGGTGTGCGGCGCCGTGCAGCACCATCGCGATGGCAATAACGATGCGCATGTCACACCTCCTGCTCGATCAGCTCGTCACGCGTCTCGCGAGCACGCCGCTCCGCGTCTGACCGAAGGAGGCGCAGCGTCTCGATCCGGATCACACGAACGCCCGGCGACACGACCGCCCAGTAGCGGCGAAAGCGATCGCGGGCGTACGCGTCGGTCGTGGCGACGCGGGTCTCGGTCCACACGACCGACGAGCGTGCGTCGATCGGCTCCGCCGCCATCGTGAACGCGATCTTGACGAATCCGGGCGTATCGAAGCTCGCGAAGTCGCCGGGCGGGACGCTCTCGAACCGGACGTCCGCCACCCACGGCTGCGTCACGGCACCGAAAACGATCTCTCGTCCGGGCGCTTCGGCGAGCACGCCCCAGCCTAACGCCCTCGCCTCCTCGAAGAACGGGCGCGCCGGCATCCTCGCGGTGTCGTCGGCGCGAAGGGCGATCTGGCGCGCACGGAAGAGGCCGCGCACGAGGCGAGAGCGATTGATGTCCAGCGCGCGCACCGCCTCGAACGCGATGTCGACCGGCGCCGATACCCGAGCCTCGTGGTACTCTCGCACCTCGTACGTGGGCATGAACCGGTCGAGCAGCGGATCCGGCCGGCCATCATGGCTCACCTTGCCATACCGAGCCCAGGTCCGCGCGAGATATCCTGCGCCGAGGAGCGCGAGCGCCCCCACACTCGCACCGGCGAGCTTCACCGCCGTGCGTGCGGACGTCTTCATATGGTCCTCCTCCCGCCGCATCGGCAGGAACAGCGAGTACGATTTCACCAGCGCCGCCGCCATGCGTCACACCCTCGGCTCGCGGTCTTCGCGGTACGGTGGGATCACCAGCACCGCGCACTGCGCCGCGCGAAGGAGCTTCGTCGTCACACTGCCAATGAGCAGCCGCTCGACGAGCGTCCGTCCGTGCGCACCGGTCACGAGCAGATCGGCCCGGTGGCTCGTCGCGAAGGCGAGCAGCTCGTCGGCCACCTTGCCTTCCAGCACGACCGGCCGCACCTCGAGCAGGTCGATCGCCTCGAGCCGCTCCTCGATCTTCTTGAACGCGCCGAGAACGCCCTGCGTGTAGATGACCGACGCGCCTTCATAGGCTTCGGTCGGGATGTCGAGCGGAGCCTTCACGTGCGCCAGCCAGATGTGACCTGGCGGAGTCGTCAGCGTCACGGCCGCTCGAGCCGCGCGCACCGCCGCGCGCGAGAAGTCGATGCCGACCACGGTCCGGCGCAGCGGCACCGTGGCATCGTACGGGACCGCGAGCACAGGGGTCGACGACCGCCGCACGACCTGCGCGGCAACCTCGTCGCCGAGCAGCCGGTCGACCGGGCGGTGCTTGCCAAGGCCGAGCACGATGAGCGACGCGTCGATCTCGGTCGCCGCGGCGACGATCGATGCCGAGACCTGGCCGATCTTCACCTGCACCTTCCAGGAGTCGGAGGTCCGCACCGTCCTGCGCAGCCGCTCGCGCACGCTCGTCATGCGCAGCTCGGCTCGCGTCATGTCGCTGATCGTCGACGGCATGCCGACCATCAGGCCGTCGACGGGCGCGTACATGCTCGCCAGCGGCTCCAGCACCGAGATCGCCTGCGTCGATAGTCCGTGATCGCGCGCGATCGTCTCCGCCGCGCGCAGCGCGGCGTCGCTCGCCTCCGTTCCATCGGTGGCCACGAGAATCGGGCCGGTGAGCGTCCAGGGGTCGACGCGCTTCGACGACTCCGGCTGCGCTTCCGACGCCACGGGTTGCATCGTATTCGTCGTCATGGTTGGCTCCAGGGAGAATTCTCTGAGTGCACGGTAGGTCATTGCGAGCGACGCGTCAGTCAGCCAGATACGGCGGTGGCGTCAGACAAACCCTGACGATTGACGGGCACGGTCACACGCACATGTTTCTGGAAGGGCGAGCCCCGCCTGGTGCTCCCGAGGGCGAACGCGGAGAGGAACGAAGTGCACACTCCAGTGGGCGGCTTTCCTGACGGGCGAGACGTCGCCGCGCACCGCGCAGCCGAGGACGCGCTGCGCGGCTCCGAGCATCAGCTCGCCTCCATCGTCGACATCGCCGCCGACGCGATCATCTCCGTGGATGAAGACCAAGTCATCACCCTCTTCAATCAGGGCGCCGAGCGCATCTTTGGATATGCGGCCTCGGAAGCCATTGGGCAGCGGCTCGATCTCCTGATTCCCGCCGACGTCCACGAGAAGCATCGCCAGCACATTCGCGATTTCGCGCGGTCGGGGGAGCCCGCACGCCGGATGGGCGAGCGCGCCGAAGTGCGGGGACGCCGGAAGAATGGGGAGGTATTTCCGGCCGAAGCCTCGATCTCGAAGCTCGTCATTGAAGGCCGGCACGTCTTCACGGCGGTGCTTCGCGACGTCACCGAGCGGCGCGCCGCCGAGGCGGAGCGGGCGCGTCTCCTCGAGGCCGAGCAGGCGGCACGCGCAGCCGCAGAAACGGCGCTGCGGACGCGTGACGAGGTTCTGGCGGTGGTGTCGCACGACCTGCGCAATCCCCTCAGTGTGATCGACATGTGCGCGGTGTCGTTGGGGGACCGACTGCCACCCGAGGATGAGGCGTCGCGCAGCCTCGTGCGCACGATCGAGAGCTCGACGCAGTGGATGAACCGGCTCATCGAGGATCTTCTCGATGTCGCGCGGGTGGAAGCGGGGCGGCTCGCGCTCGAACGGCAGTCACACGACCTGGTGCGCGTGATCAGCGAGGCGACGGTGATGCTCGAGCCGCTGATCGCCGAAAAGTCGCTGACGCTGCGTGAGGAGCTGCCCGACCTTCTGCCTCGCGCCAGGGTCGACGCCCGGCGCGTGGTCCAGGTGCTCGAGAACCTCGTGTCGAATGCCGTCAAGCACACCGCGGCGGGGGGCGAGATTCTCATTCGCGCCGACTCGGCGAACGGCGAGGTTCGCATCGTCGTGCGCGACACGGGGTGCGGCATCCCGACGGAGAATCTCCCGCATCTCTTCGATCGCTTTTGGCAGGCGCGTGGCGCGCGGCGCGGAGGGGCCGGACTTGGCCTGGCGATCGCGAAAGGCATCGTCGAGGCACATGGCGGCCGCATCTGGGTGGAGAGCACGCTCGGCGTCGGCAGCACCTTCGGATTCTCCTTGCCGCTCGCCAGCGATTCGCCCTGACCCGGTCGGGAATTCGCCGACGCTCCACACGGCGCCTCCCCGATACTGAGCCCAGCGGGGCCTCCCTACTATCAGATGGAGAGCCGGCCAAAATGACTCGCGGCGCGGCTCCGTCTTTCGCTGGGAGACCTCGCATGCTCCAGACAATTGGAATTCCGCCCGCCACGGTGTCGACGGCGGAACGCCGGCCGGCGGCCGTCCGCGACCGCAAGGGCCTGCTCATCGCGACCGACGGCCGCCCGGCCGCCGACGCCGCGATCATCGTTGGCCGATCGCTGGCGAATCGCGACGGCGAGCCCCACGAGCTCGTGGCCGTCGAGCAGCTGGAGCGCGTGAGCGACGACAATATCGTGCCCACGCTGCAACAGCAGGACATGCACTTGAGGCTGGCGCAGCAACGCGCGCGAACCACCAACGTCGCCGCGGATAGCTGGCCGCTCTCCATCGCCTATGGGCGACCGGGCAGCACGATCGCCGACCTCGGCGATCACACGCAGCGCCGGCTCCTCGTGATGGGGCTGCACGTCCACTCGCGGACGGACCGCTGGCTGGGGAGAGAGACCGTGCTTCAGGTCATGCGACGTTCGAGCTGCCCCGTGCTCGCCGTCGACAGCAACCGGCGGACGATTCCCTGCCGCGCGCTCCTCGCGATCGACTTCAGCCCGTCGAGCTTCGCCGCCGCTCGTGAGGCGCTGCGCATCATCGGCGGAACGGGACCGGTCTACCTCGCGCACGTGATGCCGCGCACCTACGTCCCGTTCGATGCCGAGCCCCAGGCGGGGTACGAGCCGGACATCGAGCGCACGCTGGCGGACCTGCGGACCACGCTGGATATCCCGGCGCAGGTGGAAACCAAGATGGTCATTCTGCGCGGCGACCCGGCGAAGGAGCTGTTGGCGTTCGCCGATCAGGTGGGCATTGAGCTGATCGCGACCGGAACGCGCGGGTTCAGCCCGTTCCGTGGCGCCGTGATCGGCGCCGTTCCGACGGCGCTGGTGCGTGCGGCGCGATGCTCTGTACTGGTGGTGCCGCCGGAGGGATAGAACGGTCGCAGAGGCGCTGGCAAAGCGCTAAGGGCGCTGGAGCATCGCCCTTAGCGCTTTCTTTAGGTTCATCGGGGATTTCCGGGAACGATCTCAGTGGCGGGGCCACGGACGACGGGAACGGCCGAATGACCCGAATGACGCGAAGAGCGCACGGTGCCGTAGCACGCCCAACGCGCGGACGAACTTCCGACAGCTTGTTTGGTCAACACCTCGCGGGGCCAGACTCGCGCGCTCGATCATTCGCGTCATTCGAGTCATTCGGCCGTTCCAGCCGTCCGTGGCCGGTTGGGGACCGTAGCCCGGCGTCAGGCAATCCCGAAATTCCCCGAAGAACCTTTGTTCAGCGCCTTGGTACTTCAGAAATCCCGACGCCGAAACACCGCCGCTCCGGCCACTGACGGCAGCACCAGCCACATCACCAGGGAGCCCGCCACCCAGAGCGCGCCGCCGCCCGGGCCCAGCATGCGGTGCAGCGCCGCTCCCGTGGGGCCCAGCAGCACGTCGGCGCCAAGACCAACCAGAGCCAGCGCGCGCACGCCGTCGATCGGGTTGATCGCGAGCAAGGTCACCAGCCAGGGGCCGGGCTGGCCATCACCGGTGATCTGGAGCACCGCGATGGCCGCCAGATCGAAGAGGACCGCGGCCGTCACCCAGGCCGCGAGCGCCCACCCCACGGCGGCACCGCGACGCCTCACGACGATGCCGATGAGCACTCCGATCGACAGCCCCACCAGGCCCACCAGCGTCGCGCCGAACGCGGCAAGGAGAAACCCCCCCGCACCCACCGCGCCAGCCCCGACGAGCACGACGACGCCGGCGAGGGCGAACCCACCTAACGACACGACCGCCAGCGCGGCGGCGAGACCGAGCGCGCGCCCGGCCAGCGCTTCCGTCCGGCTGATCGGCTGCGCGAGCAGGAGCTCCACGCCGCCGTCGTCCCCACCGAACGCCGAGGCACCGAGAATCAGCCCGAGCATCGGGAGCAGGTAGAGCGCCAGCGTCAGGAGCGACACGGCGGTACGGGTGAACCCCTGCACGAGGAGCTGCCCGCTGGCCCCGAGCCCGGCGAGCGCGATCCCGATCGCCAGCGTCGCGAACAGCCCACCGAATGCCAGAATCATCCGGCCACGCAGCGCGGCGGCCAGCTCCTGTTTGGCAATGATCAGAGTCGCGGTGCGATACCAGCGGCGCATGGGGCTAGGCCACGAGTTGAGGGTGAGCGACGGCAATACGGCGGTAGATGCTCTCGAGGCCCGTGGCGGTGGAGACGAGTGTGCCCACCGCCAGGCCGAGCGAACGCGCGAGCTCGGCCGGGGTGCCGAGGGCGCCGAGGCGTCCGCCAACGAACACGCCAACGCGATCGGCCAGCGCCGCCACCTCGGCCAGATCGTGCGACGACAACAGCACGGCCGTTCCGTCGGCGCGAATCGCGTGGATCATGTCCCGCACGGCGAGGGCCCCTGACGGATCGAGTGATGCCGTCGGCTCATCGAGCACGAGCACACTTGGTGATCCAAGCAGCGCGACCGCGATGCCGAGGCGCTGCCGCATTCCGCCCGAGAAGCCATTGACGTCGCGATCGGCGGCCTCGAGCAGGCCCACCCGATCGAGCAGCCGGAGCTCGGGCTCGACGCCTCGCAGCTCTGCGTAGAACCGGAGCACCTCCCGAGCGGTCATCCCATCGGGGAAGACCAGTCGCTGCGGGAGGTACCCGATGCGGGAGCGCGCATCGCGGCCGTCGCGCGCCGCATCCCGCCCCTCGACGAGGACCCGTCCCGACGTCGGGCGAATGAGGCCCAGGGCCGCCTTGAGCGTGGTCGTCTTGCCAGAGCCGTTAGGCCCGATGAGCGCCATCGTCTCCCCCTCCTCGAGGGCGAGATCGAGGGACTCGACGGCGGTAACGGCCCCGAATCGTTTCGTGAACTGCTCGTAGCGGATCATCGACTCGACGGAGTGCGGGTGTGCCGGGCGCTCGGGGTGTCCGGAGAGGGGCGAACGAGCGGTGATGGGTCCATCACTCGCGGCGTATCGAAGACCGGGAATGCGCGCTCCGCCCAGGAGAGTGCGGCCGCCGCGGGCGTCCCCGTGAACAGATCGAGCACTGGCCGGCTCGCGGCGAGCGTCGCGAACGGATCGCCCGCCTCGTACGGGCGGTCGCCGATGCCGTCGCCGTCGAGGTCGAAGACATCCCGGTCGCCCCAGTAGTTGCCGCGGCCCTCGCGTGCCCACGTGTTCTCGCCGGCGCCGAGGACGTTCCGCACCGACGTGCGGTTCTCGACGATGGCGTTGTCGACGAAGGTGTTGCGCTCCGCGCTCGCGAGCAGGTCGACGCCCACGCCGTTGCCGGCGATCACGTTCGCGCGAAAGGTGTTGTCGACCGACCCATCGAGGAACAGCCCGGTGAGGTTCCCCTCGATGCGGTTCCGCTCGGCGAGCACCTCTTCCGCCGTCTGCAGCAGGACGCCGTAGGCGCGATATCCCACGTGCTCGGCGAACACGTTGTCGCGGAGCACGATCCGCTTCGAGAACATGATCGCGGCACCGGCGGCGTTGTGCCGAAAGCGATTCCGCTCGAAGCGGTTGTCGTCGGAGTACATGTAGTGCAGGCCGTAGCGCGTGCGCTCCACGTCGTTGTCGACGACCGCGTTCTGCGTCGCGAACGAGAAATAGATCCCGTCCCGCGTGCCGGCGATGTAATTGCGCTCGAGGCGATTGCCCGTGGAGCTAAAGAGGTGGATCCCGTTGCCGCGTCTCGATTCCACGAGACGGGCATTGCCGGCGATCTCATTGTCGGCCAGGAGCACGCCCCGCGCGTCCTGGAGATAGATCCCGTGCAGCGCGTCGACGATGCGCATGTCGATCACGCGGCACCCGGTGCATCGCACGATCTTGATGGCCGCCTCGTCGTCGTTGAGCGAGATGCCCCCGCCGCGCAGCGTGAGGCCGCGGACTTCGGCGGAATCGGCACGCATGGTGAGGACGGTGCCCCGTCCCTCCGCGTCGATGACCGCGCCTGGCGCGCCTATCAGCACCAGCCGTCGGTCGATGACGATCGGTCCGCGATGCACTCCAGCCGGCACGTAGACCGTGTCGCCCGGTCGCGCCGCCGCGAGGCGGTCCGCGAGGA
Organism: Gemmatimonadaceae bacterium; assembly: GCA_025931335.1. Lineage (GTDB taxonomy): Bacteria > Gemmatimonadota > Gemmatimonadetes > Gemmatimonadales > Gemmatimonadaceae > JAICNG01. The sequence goes on from JAICNG010000050.1 coordinate 18,070, forward strand.
GGGGCGCGGCGCCGGGAGACTGGAGCGCGAGGAGAAGGAGCGCGTACCAGATCATGTCAGGCCGCGAATGCCGACGCCGCCCGCGCGGGCACGGCGCGCAAGGAGCGCGTGGGACGCTGCAGCCACGCTGCCAAGGCAACGAATGCCGCCGCGATCAGGGGAAACACCGTGCCCCAGGTGAAGTACGAGTACGACGCGAACTGCGCGATCTGGTGGCCCCCGAGCATTGGCGGAGTGAACGGAGGAAGATCCATCGGCGCGGTCGGGTCGAGCTCATGGCCGAACTGCCACAGCCGCTGCCGCATGCTCACGAGGCCGTACACCGCGATCCCGCTCATGGCCGCGAGCGGGACGAGGGTCGCCCAGAAGCGATTGACGACCGCCGCCGCGAGGCAGAGCGCCGCCGAGGCGCCAAACAGGAGGGGCAGCCACCGCAGCTCGCTGAAGAAGTCATCGGTAATGGGATGCATGCCGATGAATCGGTTCAGCGCGTTGATCTCGTTGATGTCGCCGATAATTCGGTTCGCGTACACCACCATCCGCAGCCCTTCCGGGTACTGCGTGCTCACCAGCGTCATGCCCCAGAGCGGAAGCACGATCGCCGCGGCGACGAGCAGAGCGGCCGCAATGAGCAGCCATCGGGTCAACGCGGGCGAGGCCGCGGGAAGCTTGATCATCATTCAATGGGGTGACGCGGCCGTGGGGCGATTGCCCCACGGCCACTCGGAATGTCAGTGGCCCCGCCCGGTGCCGTGGGCACCGTTCTCGGCGGCGACGGGCGGCGCCTCACGACGCTCCCACGTCATCTCACCCTTCGCGTTGTACGCGAGGAGCGGACGGCCCTTCGGCACGACCTCGAGATATCCCTGCATCTCCTGGTGCAGCGCCGAGCAGAAGTTGGTGCAGTAGTACGGGAAGACGCCGGCGGTGCGCGCCACGAAGCGAACGGTCTTCGTCTCGCCCGGATCGATCACCGCGTTCAGGTTGTGCGCGACCAGCCCGAAGCCATGGATCTCATCGCGCTGCTGCTCGGCGTTCGTGATGTGCAGAATGACGGTGTCGCCTTCCTGCACTTCGATGCGGCCGGGCTCGAAGTAGCTCCGGACCGCGTACACCTTCCCTTCCACCGTCCTGCGGGCGGCGTTGCGCATGACCTTCGCGCCCGCCGGCGTCCAGATGGCGTTCGGGTTCTTGCTCTCATCCTTTGGATAGAACTCGATCGGCTTGAGGACGTCGCGGTGCACGAGCTGCGCGAAGTGCGGCTCGGGCTCGGTGTACGACTCGTACGTCATCACCATCGTCTGTCCGTTGATGTCGAGTAGCTGCGAGCTCTCGGGAATGGACGGACCGACGTTGAGGTGACGTCCCTTCGACATCTTGTTCAACGACACCAGGTAGTCGCCGCGCGGCTTCTCGGTGTCGCCGTGGCTCGTCACGAGGTGCCCGACGTTGAACTGCACGGGCATCTTGTCGACGACCAGTGACTTCGGATCCACGCCTTCCTCGTACGGCGGCAGCTTCCACTTCGCGATCGCGCTCTCGACGTACAGCGACGTGTAGGCGTAGCCCTTGCCGTCGAACTGCGTGTGCAGCGGGCCAAGGCCCACCGGCACTTCCATCAAGACCGCGTCATCGTACTCGAGAATCGGGATGCCGTCCTCGGTGTTCTGCTCGAAGTCCTTCTCCTCGATCGACTTCAGGATGTTCGCGAACGAGAAGACGGTCGACGTCGGCTGGAGCTTCCCTGAGCAGATCACGTACTGACCGCTCGGATCGACGTCGACACCATGCGGGCTCTTGCCACACGGCAGCAGGTACATGACGCCCGGCACCTTGGCCGGATCGATGATCTGCATCCCCTCGGAGGTGAACGTCTTTCCTGCCTTCATCGCCGCTTCCGCGGCCTTCCAGTTCACGATCGCGACGTAGTCCCTGTCCTTCTGCGAGGCGGTCGCCTCGAGCCTGCCGGTGGCGCGCTCGCTGTTGTACGACGTCCAGAACGCCCAGTCGGCCGATGGACCCTTGCCCGTGGCGCCGAGGTCCCAGTTGAAGGGCGGTGTCATGATCTGCCAGCCAACGGACATCTGTCCCGTCGTCGGATCGATCTTGATGCCGGTGACGGCGCCCTTGTACTTGGTGGCGTACTGATCGAGCGGCGCGTACTTCTCGCCGATCGGGACGGAGAAGCGCGTCGCGACCAGCGCGTACTCGCTGTTGTTCGTGACCATCGACGAGCCGTGGTTGCCCATCGTGTTGGGGATGGGGCCGAGGATCTGCTTCGTCTTGAGGTCGCGGAGGTCGATGCGCGCGATGCGGTTGTTCGCGTTGTCGTTCACGAACAGCCAGCGGCCGTCGTAGTCCCCGTTGGTCTTCGACAGCGCGGGGTGGTGAACGTCGCCCCACGTGAACTCGCCCATCATCTTGCGGGTCTCTTCGTCGAAGCCGTAGCCCGTGCCCGGATAGGGCGCGAAGACGGGGATCGTCGCGATGTGGCGCATCGATGGCACGCCGGCGATGAAAACCTGACCGGAGTGACCACCGGAATAGAACAGGTAGTAGTCGTCGAGGTTGCCGGGCTTCACGTACGTGGCGAGTGCGGCGCTTTGGACGTCACCCGTCGACATGGTCTGTTCACCCGGCACCTGCGGCGTTCGCTCGCAGCCGGCGAGGATGGCGGCGCTCCCCAGCGCCAGCCAGGCCATCTTCGTTCTATGCATGGTCACTCCTGAAATCGGTGATGGGCGTGCGGAATCGCGATGGCGGAGCATAGGTCGCGAGAGGGCGGTGCGAAGTCAGAGTTTCGGAGGGAGTTGCGGGCGGGAAGGCGGACAGGCGTGTGGGGGAAATGCCCAAGGGGACCAAGGGATCGAAGGGACCGAGGGGATCGAGGGGAAACCCCCTCGATCCCCTCGATCCCTTCGATCCCTTCGATCCCCTGACGCTCTTATGCCTCGACCACCAGAAACCCGATCGCTCCCTTCTGCCCGTGCCCGAACCCGTGGTTTACGAACGGGAACTCCCCGGGGATGTCGCAGACCAGCTCGAACACCATCCCCCCGCCAGCCGACGTCCGGGGTGATGTGAATCGGCACCTCCGTCGCGCCCCAGGCGAGCCGGTGCGTGCGACTCGACGACGCTGGCGGCAAGGCGGGATCCCACCGTCGGTAGGCGACCGGCGGCACGCCTGACGCTGCCCCCTCCGCGGTGGAGGTCGTGTGTCCTCGCACATCGTGCGCTGTGTCGAGCCGGCTATTGGGGTTCTGGAGCATTCCCCCCGGGCGCTGTGCGGCGCCACCGGTGTCGGTCGCCGCGCCTTGTGCACGATTTGCAGTCTTCCGGTGAGGAGTTGCAGGAGCGGGCAACAAACACCGTGCCTTGGGCCGCCTGTCAGGGAAACCCGGACACGGTGTGGCGCATCCGCCCCCTCGTGCGCTCGCTTCTCCCGACAGATGCGCGAGCGTGGCCGCTCTAGCTTCCGGGTCAACTACCAGACCAACCCGGATTCCCCGAGATGCCACGAGAAGGTCGACGTCGACTACATGATGATCCTCAGTGACGGGTTCCACGGTTATACCTTGAATGGCATGGTCGCCGCGCTCATCGTCGAGGCATGACCTCCCTGCCAGCGGACGGCATGGCGGCGGGGCTCGGCGCGAGCACCGCGAAGAGCGAACCGGACGCGGGCCCGCTGCCGCGCCCGGTCGTCGCGTTGCTGCGCCTTCCGCTGGTGTTCAAGCTCGTTGGCGCCAATCTGGTGATCGGTCTCGTGACCGTCGCCGCGGCGATGGCGACGCACGGCACCACGTTCGCCGACCGCCGCATTGTCACGCTGTTGATCGGGGCGGTCCTCATCGCGCAGATCGTCAACTCGGCGCTCGTCATTGTTGCGCTGCGACCCATTCGCGCGCTGGACGAGGCCGCATCGCGTGTGCTCGGCGGCGACACCAGCGCGCGCGTTCCCGATTCACCGCTCGCCGATCGCGATGTCGCCCGCACGGGGCACGCCCTCAATCAGCTGCTCGACGAGTTGATGCAGGAGCGCGATCGCATTCGGCAACTTGCGACGAAGGTGATCCGCGCGCGTGATGAAGAGCGCGCGCGGATCGCTCGCGAGCTCCACGACGCGACGGCGCAGACGATCGCCGGCGTCGTGCTCCAGCTCAGCGCCGTCGAACGTGCCTGTCCAGACGAGGAGCTGGCGACGAAGCTTCACGACATCCGCGACACGGCGGCCGAAGCGCTCGAGGAAGTGCGGACGTTGTCGCACACGATCTACCCCCGCGTCCTGGAGGATCTCGGGTTACCCGCCGCGCTGGACTGGCTGGCGCGGCAGACTCGGGAGACGAGCAGCCTCGAGGTGGGCGTGACACTGCGCGGCTCGGGCGACGTTCCCCCGAACGTTGCGGCGGCGCTATATCGCGTGGCGCAGGAATCGCTGCTCAACGCGGTTCGGCATTCGTCGGCGTCGACCGTCGAGCTGCGCCTCGACATCGAGCCGCGCCACGCCATCCTCGAGGTGGAGGACGACGGAAACGGATTCATCGCCCGCGACGCCGAAGCACGGCGTCCCGGGATGGGCATATTCGCCATGCGGGAGCACATCGCCCTTGCGAACGGTGTGCTCGACATTGACAGCGCGCCCGGTCGCGGGTGCTGCATTCGCGCGCGCGTTCCCCTAGAGGAGCCGAGGCTGTGATGACGAACGATGTGATTCGGGTCGTACTCGCTGACGACCATACGATTGTGCGAGCAGGGCTGAAGGCGGTGCTCGGCGGAGCGAAGGACATCACCGTCGTCGGCGAAGCGTCGAACGGCCGGGATGCCATCGCGCTCGCGGAGCGCTTTCATCCCGACGTCGTCGTGATGGACCTGTCGATGGCGGAGATGGATGGGATCCAGGCCACCAAGGCGCTGGCCGCCAAGGGGCCGATTCCTCGCGTGCTGATCCTCACGATGCACGCGGAAGAGGAGTACCTGGTGCCGTTGCTCGAGGCGGGCGCGGCCGGGTATCTCGTCAAGAGCGCCGCCGACCGCGACCTGGTGGACGCGGTCCGCGCCGTCGCTCGCGGCGACCTCTACGTGCGCCCCGCCGCCGCCCGCGTGCTGGCGAAAGGAATCAAGAAGAAGGATGAGCACGCCGATGAGCGGGCTCGCTTCGAGAAGCTCACGGAGCGGGAGCGCGACGTGTTGCGGCTGATCGCGGAAGGGTACACCGCGCCGGAGATCGGCGAGAAGCTGAACATCAGCCCGAAGACCGTCGATACGTACAAGCAGCGCATCAACGAGAAGCTGGGGCTCACGCATCGCGCCGATTACGTGAAGTTCGCGCTCAAGCTGGGCCTGCTCCAGAGCGACACTGCACCGACGAGGCCCGCGGGCCCGACGCACTGAGTCGCCGGGCGGTGAACGGGTGACGAAACCGGCGGAGCGCGAGCAGCGGTCCGCCGGCTCTTTTTTTGGTTCTTCGGGGCACTCCGGGATCGCTGACGCCTGGCTACGGTCCGCAAGAGGCCACGGACTGCCGGAACTGCCGAATAACCCGAATGACGCGAAGCTTTGAACGCGCGAGTCTGGGCTCCGCGAGGTGTCAACCAAAGAAGCTATTAGAACTTCGTCCGCGCGGGGGCATGCTACGGCGCCGTGCTCTATACGCGTCATTCGGGTCATTCGGCAGTTCCAGCCGTCCGTGGCCTCTTGCGGACCGTAGCCAGGCTTCGAGCAACCCCGAAGTTCCGCGAAGAGCCCTTTTTCAGCGGCTCGCGCGCAGCGCGTTGAGAATCACGGCGACGTCGATCCCTTCCTGAATCAGGGCGCCCGCCGTCGGGGGGATCATTCCCATCGCGGCGAATCCCATCGCCACGACGCTCGCCCCGAGCCCGGCGAGAATGCTCTGCCGGGCGATTCGCATCGTGCGCTTGCTGATGTGAATCGCGCGCGCGACGTCGGCAATGTCATCACTCAGCAGCACCGCGTCGGCCGCCTCCGCCGTCACGCCGCCCTGCTGGGCCATCGCGATGCCGACCGTCGCCGCGGACAGCGCCGGCGCGTCATTCGTGCCATCGCCGATCATCGCCACCCGCTCTCCCGCTTTCACCAGCTTGGCGATCACGGCCACCTTGTCTTGCGGCAGGAGATCGCCACGTGATTCCGTGATGCCCACCGCCGCCGCAACGGCATGAGTAGTCGGGGCATCGTCACCGGAGAGCACGATGATCCGCTCGATGCCCTCGCGCCGAAGCGCATCGATCGTGTCGGCCGCCGCCGTGCGGATGCGATCGGCGAACTCGATGACGCCGGCGTGCGCGCCATCGATCACGACGTGCGCCGACAGCACCCCAGTCGGCGCCGGCGTCCAACGCTCGCGGAGCGCGGCATAGCGCCCTTGCACGTATGCCCTCGACCCCACGGCGACCTCGCGATCCCCAACCACGCCCGCGACACCCCGACCCGGCGTCTCGACGATGCCGCGCACGTCGGCGATCGGCAGGCCTCGCGATCGCGCCGCGGTGACGACCGATCGCGCCAGCAGGTGGCCCGAACGCTCCTCCACCGCGGCCGCAAGCGCGAGCACCGAGTTCGCGTCCCTTCCCTCAGTGGCGACGACGGCACTGACCTCC
>JAICNG010000168.1 GCA_025931335.1 Gemmatimonadaceae bacterium
ATCGGCGAGCACGAGCGTCCCCGCCGCCGCCCCCGCCGCCCCGAGCGCGTGAGCAACGTCCATCGTGGATCCCACCGACGGCGTGACCTCGACCCGCGGCAAATCGAGCAGGCGAGCGAGCGTCGCCGGGGATTCGGCGTCCCACGTGGCTGACGTCGCGATCATGACCGCGCCGCCACGAGCGCCAGCACCCCAAGACCCAACACGATGCGATAGGCTGCGAACACCCCGAATCCGTGGCGGGCCACGTACCGAAGCAGCACGCTGATCGCCAGCCAGCCGCTGAGCCCCGAGGCAATCACGCCCGCCACGATCGGCGCGCCCAGTCCCCCCTCGGCGATGGCCTTGGGCACCTCGTATACGGCCGCCGCGGCAGTGATCGGCATACTCATGAGGAAGGCGAACACCGCCGCGCTCTCGCGGTGGAAGCCCATTGCCCGCCCCGCGGTCATCGTCGCGCCCGAGCGCGACACCCCCGGCACGAGCGCCAGGACCTGCGCGAGGCCGAACAGCAGCGCCTGGCTCCATCGCATGTGGGAAAGGGCGCGCTCGTGCGGTGAAAACCGGTCGACCGCCCAGAGAATGATGCCCATGACGATCAGCGTCGTGGCGATCAGCGTCGGCGTGCGGAACACCGTCTCCGCGTAGTCGGCGAGGAGGAGTCCCCCGATGCCGCCCGGGATCGTCGCGATGATGAGAAACACCACGCGCTGCTCCTCCTCGGTCTGCACGCGACGGGTGACCGCGATGCGCCAGGCCGCCCGAGCGAGCGCGACCCACTGAGCGCGGAAGAACCAGAGCACGGCCGCCAGCGTGCCGACGTGGAGCGCGACATCGAAGGCGAGCCCCGGGCTCTCCCATCCCAGAATCCACGGCGTGAGCGCCAGATGGGCCGAGCTGCTGATCGGAAGAAACTCCGCCAGACCCTGCAGTACGCCGAGTACAATCGCCTGCAAGACGGTCAAGGCACCGCTCCCGTGAGAACCGTAGGCATGTTCTAGTGACGACCGATGACGAGCGCGGCGATGGCGACCACCATCGCGGCCTTGAGCAGCCGGGTCGCGCCGTCGCGCCCCGTGTAGAGTCGGAAAACCGCGAGGACGGCGAGAAAGATGGTCGGGACGAGCAGCAACGCGAAGAGGGGATACGCCGTCGCGAGCAATGTCACGGCCACGGTGTAGGCCGCGACACCACCGGCGACGGTGGCGCGTGCGGTTCCGACGCCGAAGCTCACCGGCACGGTGCGTCGGGTGGCGGCGTCGGCCGGCGCATCCTCGACGTCTTTCGCGACCTCACGCGCGAAGTGCAGCGGAGCCGCGACCACGACGAGGAGCGCTCCCTTCCTCACGTCGGCAACCGCCGCCGCACCGTACAGGAATGGCAGCGACGCGAGCACCGCGACCGCCACATTGCCCGGGATGCCCTGACGCTTGAGATGCGCAGTGTACGTCCACATGCTCGCGACGACTCCCACCGTGAGCGCGCCGAGCCACCAGGCAACCATCGCCGTGAGGGCGACGGCGACCGTCGAGGCAGCGATGGCGAGGCGCGTGGCCTGTTGCGGCGTGATCGCGCCGGAGGGCAGCGGACGCTCCGGGTGCGCGACCCGGTCGATGTCCACATCGGCGATGTCGTTGGTCGCATTCGCGACCGCGGTCAGCGCGAACGCCGCGACCACCGTCATCAGCACCGGAGCGGTAAGCCGCCCCGCGCTCCACCAGGCGCCCGCCACCACCCCTGCCCCCGCGAGCAGGGCGTTCCGCCATCGGACCAGCGCCAGCCACTCGTCAGGCGAGGACACGCGTGTAGAAATCCTCGTACCGCGTGACGATGTCGTTCTGGGAGAAGCGCTCCCGCGCGTCGGCCGCGGCGGTTTCGCTCATCGCGTTCCACTTCTCCGGCGACGAGAGAATGTCGACGGCGGCCGCGGACATCCCCTCGACGTCACCGACGTCGCGCAACACACCGGTCACGCCGTCGCGCACGACTTCCGGCAGACCCCCGGCTCGCGCTCCGATCACCGGGACTCCGCACGCCAGCGCCTCGAGCGCGCTGAGCCCGAACGACTCGCGCTCGGTCGGGAGCAGAAAGAGGTCTGCTCCCGCCAGCAATGGCGCAATCGCATCGAGCCGGCCGAGGAACATCGTCTGATCGGAAACGCCGAGCGCCTCCGCCTCCTTCTCCGCCGTCACGCGCTCGGGACCGTCTCCGACCATGACGAGCACGCTCGGCATCGCGCGCGCGACGTGCGCGAAGATGCGCACGACGTCCTTCACCCGCTTCACCGGCCGGAAGTTCGAGATGTGCATCAGCACCTTCCGACCCGGTGGAACCTGATCGCGGATAGTGTTGGTGTATTTCCCCCGGTCGTAGACGTCGGGATCGATGAAGTTGTGAATGACCTCGACGGCGCAGGCGGTGCACCCGAACGCGTTGTACGTCTCCCGCCGCAAATACTCGGACACGGCCGTCAGCGCGTCCGAGCGCTCGATCGAGAACTTCGTGATGGCGTGGAACGACGGGTCCTGTCCCACCAGGGTGATGTCGGTGCCGTGCAGTGTCGTCGCAATGCGCACGCCCGACCCGCCGTCCTCGAGCATCTCCCGCGCGATCCATGCGCTGGTCGCGTGCGGAATGGCGTAGTGCACGTGCAGGAGGTCGAGCCGATGGGTTCGTACGACCTCGTGCATGCGAACGGCGAGCGCGAGGTCGTACGGCGGATACTCGAAGAGCGGGTAGCGTCCGACGTCGACCTCGTGAAAGAACACCCGGGGCAGAAACGACGGCAGGCGAAATGGCTGCTGGTAGGTGATGAAGTGCACGAGATGGCCGCGGCGGGCGAGCGCGATTCCCAGCTCGGTGGCCACGGCGCCCGATCCCCCATAGGTGGGATAACAGCTGATGCCGATTCTCACTCTGTCGCTCCTCCCCTCCACCAGCGCGTCGCGAGGTCGATCGCGCGCGCCTCCGTAGGATCGATTCTCGTCACCCGTTCATCGGGCAGCTGGTGCCGAAACCAGGTTCGCTGCCGCTTGGCGTATTGGCGCGTCTCGACGACGATGCGCGCCACCATCGCTTCGCGAGTGAGGGTCCCTCGCACCCGGTCCCTCACCGCGCGATAGCCCGTCGCGTTCCACGCGGGCGCATCCTCGGGAACGGACCGTACGAGCTCGCGGACCTCCTCCTCCCATCCGGCACGCACCATCGCTTCGGCGCGCTGCTCGATGCGCTGTGCGAGCACGGCCGGCCGAGGATTCACGACAAGCCATCGTGCACGAATGCTCGGGGCGCGCGCGTGCTCCCGATGCCACCTGCTGATCGGTCGCCCCGTAAGCAGCGCCATCTCGATCGCGCGCAGCAGCTGCGTGCGGCCGAGGTGTGCACGCGCGGGGTCGAGACGCTCGCACCAGGACCGGAGCTGGGGAACGGTCATGGACTCGAGCACGTCCGCGAGCGCCGCACGGCGCTCGCCATCGAGCGGGGGCTCCTCGAAGAGAGGCATCGCGAGCGCACGGAGATAGAACCCTGTGCCTCCGACCACCACGGGCGTGCGGCGGGCGTCGAGCGCCTCCGCGATCCACCCTTTCGCATCTTCAGCCCACGACGCGGCCGAATAGCGCGCGGTCGGATCGACGACGTCGATGCCGCGGTGCGGCACTCTCCGACGTTCGGCGCGCGTGGGCTTCGCGGTGCCAATGTCGAACCGGCGATAGATCTGCCGCGAGTCGGCACTGATGATCGTCGTGGGCGCGCGATCAGCCAGCGTGAGCGCAAGCGCCGACTTTCCGGCGGCCGTCGGGCCGCAGATGATGCGCAGCTCAGCGTCGGCCAAACCGGCGATCGACTTCGTCCCAGGGTATGTGGACGATGGTCG
>JAICNG010000012.1 GCA_025931335.1 Gemmatimonadaceae bacterium
CCCGCCTCCGCGATCGCATGTACGGTGTCCTGCGCGCCGCGCTCGGTCTGGTGGTAGTGCACCGCGACGCGCATCCCGCGCCCGCCGAGCGCGACCGCGATGGCGCGGCCGACCCGACGCCCTGCACCGGTGACCAACGCCGTGCGCGGCGGGCCGCTGCCGCGATCAGCCGATCGCGGCGACGATGTCATTGGGAGGGGGCGCACCCCGCGCGGCGAATGCGATCGTCCCGTCGGCGCGAATTCCGTAGACGGTGCGCTGAATGCCGCGGCCGTCCGGCTTCACCGCATGATACGCCGACGCGAGCAGGCGATCGGGATCGCTGAGCAAGGGAAAGGGAAGTCCCAGCTTGCGCGCGTAGCTCGCGTGGCTCTCGACGCCGGCGGGGTTCACGCCCAGCGGCTGCACGTTGCTCTGACGAAACGACTCGATCTCATCGCGCACGGCGGAGAGCTGGCGGTTTCAGCCAGGCGTGTTGTTGCCGGGGTAAAAGAAGAGCGCGACGTGTCCGCGGGCGAGCAGCTCACTCAGGCGGTAGGTCACGCCGTCGTTGGCGGTCGCGGTGAAGTCGGGCGCCTGCGTCCCGACGCGGAGTGGTGTCTCGTTCACGCGACTCGCTCCGAGGTTGCGCGCTCGCGGACGAGCGCATCCTGGCGCTCGAGCCAGGCCAAGGGTACACGCATGCTCCCGATCGTCCGCGACCCCTCACCCGACCCATGCCAGTCCGATCCGCCGCTCGGGACGAGACCCAGGTAGTCAGCGAGCGTGCCTAACCGCGCGATGTCCTCGACCGTGTGACTCGGGTGACGGACCTCGACCCCGTCGAAGCCGATGCGCTTGAACATCTCCAGCCGGGTGCGCGATCCATCCGGCCCGGGGTGGGCCATGATCGCGAGCCCGCCCGCCTCGTGCAGCATCTGCACCGCCTCCGTGAGCGGCAGCCGCTGCTTGGGCACGTACGCCGGCCGGCCGCTGCCGAGGAGGCGGTCGAAGGCATCGCGATGATCCTTGGCCCATCCATTGGCGATGAGCACCCGTGCGATGTGCGGGCGGCCGACGGCACCGTCCCCCGCCTCGAGCCACACGGCGTCCATCTCGACGGGAAAGCCTAACGCGCGCAGCTTCTCGACGATCTGCGTCGCCCGAACGCGGCGGGTCGCGCGCAGTGCCACCAGCCGCTCCTCCAGTCCGCCGAGCCGCGTCACGTGGAGACCGAGCACGTGATGCTCCCGGTCACCCTCGTGCGCGCTGAGCTCGATCCCGGCGACCACGCGCACGCCCAGCGCGTCGCCCGCCACCCGGGCCTCGGCGACGCCCTCGACGGTGTCGTGATCGGTGAGCGCGATCGCGGCCAGTCCCGCCGCGCGAGCCGCGGCGACCACCGCGGCTGGCGCCAGCACCCCATCCGACGCGGTGGAGTGCATGTGCAGGTCGACGAAGCGATCCGTGCTACGCTCCGGGCCCGGCGCGCCGCTCACGGCGCGTAGCCTGCCTCGGGCGACGTAAAGCTGGGCTGGGAGAAGTCGAACAGGCGGCGCAGCTCGGCGTCGGACATTTCCGCGAGCGATTGCTCGCGCGACCGCGCGCCCTGCGGCGAATAGCGAGTCACGCGTACCTCGCGATCGGGCGCGGTGCCTCGCACGAAGATCAGGCCGAACTCGTCCCGGTCATACTGCGTTATGCGGCCGGACGGATACACGTCCCACGACGCCCCGTCGACCACGATGGCTCTGGATGGCATTTCAGCTCAGCTCCACTTCCTCGTAGACCCGCGCCGGATCGAGGAGCCGATCCGGTGCGTTCTCGAGCGCCGTGTCCAGCGTGTCGCGATCCGACGCTTCGACGAACTCGATGAACGCGCCCGGCAAGCCGGACTCCTCGAACACCCAATACCGGCAATTGGCGTGCTGGTAGTACGTACGCCGCATCCGCGCCCGTTCCAGGTGCTTCTTGCGTTCGGGAGCGGGCACGATCGTCCGCTGCATGGCGAGGGCGCGCCTCATCCGCCCAACCCCTGTTCAGGAAAGGACTCGATCTCCCGCTTCACGTGCGCGAGGAACTGGTCAGCCACGGCGCCATCGATGATGCGGTGATCGAAGGAGATCGAGAAGAACGAGCAGGTCCGAATCGCGATCGTGTCTTCCCCGTCGGTACCCGCGATCACCTTCGGACGCTTCTCGATCGCCCCCACGCCCAGAATGGCGACCTGAGGCTGGCTGATGATCGGCGTCCCCATGAGGGAGCCGAAAATCCCGGGATTCGTGATCGTGAACGTCCCATCCTGCACCTCGCGCGGATCGAGCTTCTTGGCCCGCGCGCGCGTCGCGAGGTCATTGAGCGTCTTGGTCAACCCGACGAGGGACAGCTCGTCGGCTTTCCTGATGACGGGAACGATCAGCCCCCACTCGAGCGCGACCGCCACGCCGATGTTGTACTGCTTGCGATAGATGATGCTGTTGCGCGCCACCGACGAGTTCATCACCGGGTACGCTTTCAGCCCCTCGATCACCGCCTTGATGATGAAGGGCGTGTAGGTGAGCTTCTGGCCGTTCTCCGCCTCGAACCGCGCGCGATGCGTGGCGCGCAACCGCGCCACGCGGGTGAAGTCGATCTCCATGAACGACGTGACGTGCGCCGATGTCCGGCGCGACGCGACCATGTGCTCGCTGATCCGCTGGCGCATCACGGACATCGGCTCGACGACATCGCCCGGCCAGGGCTCCGGCACCGGACCATGTTGCTCCGCCCCGCCCGGGGCGTGCATCGACGGGGCGACGCGCTGCCCGGGCCGCGCACCTCCGCTCTCGAGGTAGCCGAGCAGGTCGCGCTTGGTGACGCGGCCGGCGAGGCCCGTTCCCTGGAGCGCGGCGATCTCGATCCCGTGCTCGGCCGCCATCTTTCGCACCAGCGGCGAGCTTCGCGAGCGCAACCGCTCCTCGAGCGAATTCGCCGCCGCCGGCGCTCGGCCGGTTGGTGCCGGGGTGGAAGGATGCGAGGCCGGACCCGGCTTCCCGGTAGATTCTGTTTTCGGGGGGGGCCCCCCAGCAGCGACGGCGACGCCCGAACGTGCATTGCCGTCGCCCGTCCCCACGGCCGGAGCCGGAGCGCTTGCCGCCCCCACCGCCGCGCCCTTTTCCGTTTCGAGCCGGGCCACCACGGTCTGCACCGGGACGGTCTGCCCCTCCGTCACGAGTATCTCCGCCAGCACTCCCGCCGACGGCGCAGGAATCTCGGCGTCGACCTTGTCGGTGGAGATCTCGAAGATCGGCTCGTCGCGCTTCACTTCGTCTCCCACCTTCTTCAGCCAGCGAGAGAGCGTGCCCTCAGCGATGGACTCGCCCATCTGCGGCATGATCACGTCGACTCGTGCCACGACTAGCTCCTCTTCGTTGGATCACTGGCGTCTCGATCGGACCGCAATCTCAGCACGATCGCCACCGCCAGCGACAGCCCGCCGATAACACCGCACGGCAGTACGAATGACCAAATGTCACACGCCGGAAACCCCTGCGGAGGCGTGCATCCGCGAGCCGAACCCACGATCTTCGCCACCGCCGCCCCAATCATGCCGCCCGCGAAGAACCCCGGAATCGCGAACAGACACCCAACGGCGTACCGCGGCGTTCCGCCCCCCGCCACCTCAGTACGCCGCGAGCTTCCGCGCCACCGTGACGATGTCCGTCGTCTGCGGCAGCACGTAGTCCTCGAGCGGTGGCGAGTACGGTAGCGGAACGTCGGCCGCGGTCACGCGCAAGATGGGCGCATCCAGCCACTCGAATGCCTGCTCGTTGATCCGCGCGGCGACTTCCCCCGCCACACCACCGGTGCGCGTGTCCTCATGCACGACCATGACGCGGTTCGTCTTGCGCACCGTCTCCACGATCGCGGCATCATCCATCGGCAGCAATGAGCGAAGATCGAGGATCTCCACCGAGAGCCCGTCCTCCTTCTCGAGCTGCTCGGCAGCCTCGAGTGCCTTCCACACCGTCGCCGCGTAGGTGATGATCGAGAGGTCCTTTCCCTCGCGCGCAACGCGCGCCTTGCCGATCGGGACGACGTGATCGCCGCCGGGAAGGTCCTCCTTGATCCGCCGATACAGGTACTTGTGCTCGAAGAACAGCACGGGATCATCGTCCCGGATGGCCGCTTTCAGCAGTCCCTTCGCATCACTCGCGGTCGCCGGATAGACGATCTTGAGCCCCGGCGTGTGCAGGAAGGCGGCTTCCGGATTCTGGGAGTGAAAGGGCCCACCGCGCACGTAGCCGCCGCTCGGCCCACGCACCACGATGGGACATGGCAGCATGGCGCGGTATCGCGAGGTCGCGACGTAGTTCGTGAGCATGTCGTACGCGCACGAGATGAAGTCGATGAACTGCATCTCCACGACCGGACGCATGCCCATGTGCGCGGCGCCGGCCGCTGCCCCCACGAACCCGGCTTCGGAGATGGGCGTATCGATCACGCGGCTTTCACCAAAGCGATCGAGCAGCCCGTCCGTGACCTTGAACGCCCCTCCGTAGGCGCCGATGTCCTCTCCGAGAATGAACACGCTCTCGTCGCGCTCCATCTCCTCGAAGAGCGCCTGACGAATGGCTTCGAGATAGGTCGTTTCAGCCATGGAACGTCCCCCACCCCGCCGCACGCTCGTGCGCCGCGACGGCGCTGCGCACGCCGGCGCGATACCAGAGCGGCTCGATGAGAGCCGGCTCCGCGTAGATACCGACCAGCGCGTCGGTCGGCTCGGGCATCGGTGACGCTTCCGCCGCATCGGTGGCAGCGTCGATCTCATCCTTCACACGCGCATCGATCGCGGCGATCATGGCATCATCGAACTCGAGCTCGGCCGTCAACACGCGCAGGTACCGATCGAGTGGATCGTCCTCCCGCTCCCATCGTTCGATTTCCCCCGCGGGAACGTACGACTGATTGTCGTGCTCCGCGTGGCCCTTTCGACGGTACGTCATGAGCTCGATGAGCGTGACGCCTTCTCCGCGACGCGCGCGGTCGACCGCCTCCTTCGTCACGTCGAACACGGCGAGCACGTCGTTTCCGTCAGCGCGCACGCCGGGGATGCCGTACGCGAGCGCCTTGTCCTTCAGCTCGGTCACCGCCGTCTGCCGGGCGAGCGGCGTCGAGTACGCGTATCCGTTGTTCTCGACGACGACCACCAGCGGACAGCGCTGCACGGCGGCGAAATTGAGCCCCTCGTGGAACGACCCGGTGGATGTGGCGCCGTCGCCGACGTAGACGAGCCCGACGCGCGCCTCCCCACGCAGCTTGAACGACAGCGTCACCCCGGTCATGACCGGCACCATGTCCCCCAGGTGCGAGATCTGTCCGATGAAGCCGCGGTCGAGATCGCCGTAGTGGATGTTGAGCTCGCGCCCACGCGTCGGCGAATCCCCCTTGGCCATGTACTGGCGGATGATCTCGACCGGCTTCGCGCCCTTCACGAGCATCGAGCCGAGATTTCGGATGAGCGGGGAGAGCACATCGCGCCGCTCGAGGGCAAAGGCGCTGCCCACCGCGTCCGCCTCCTGCCCTAACGAGCGAAACAGCCCGCCGATCACCTTCGTCTGGCGATACAGGTTGACCAGACGCTCCTCGAGCGACCGCGTGAGGCGCATCCAGTAGTACAGATCGAGTTGCTGAGCGCGACTCAGGCGGGCCGAGGGCCGCGGGCCGCGGGCAACGCCCGGGGTCGAGCGGTCCCCGGCGGCGCGAGTGCCGGCCACCGCCCCTGGCCCCCGGCCCTTGGCCCCTGGCCCCGCCCTCCGTGCCATCAGTAGGCCGCCGCCAGCTTGTGCGACGGGTCTGCCTGACGATGCACGCGAACGAAGAACCGCTTCACGTTGCGATCCAGCCGGCTCTCTCCCATCTGATCGGTCTCAGCCTCGATGAACGTGTAGTGCCCACCCTCCGGACGCGCCGACACCTTCACCGTACCAAGCTCCCCGGTGAACGTGCGCGACCGGGCCGAGGACGCCTGACGAGTGAGGTCGAGCGTCGGGAAGTACGCGTCCGCGGCCTCGAGCACCACCGCCGGGGCGACGTGCGTGCGGTGGTAGTGCCTCATGTTCCCGTGTCTCCGGGAAACGCCGGTGCCTCCGGTCGAATGTCCTGGCGCCAATCCACCCGCTCCAGCGGGCTGGTCGAGTCCCGCCGGAACTCGAGCGCCATCGCCCAATTGCCGGCGGTGACGAAGCTCATGTTCGCGGTGTAGGTCCCCACCTGCTCGGCCGCCGCCAGGCCATCCCATACCGTGCGACGGTCGGGATCGTCGGGGCCGGCGTTGCTCGCGAACATGCGCCCTTCTCCCCCCTCGATCGGCTGCTTCGTCTCACGGTCACTGACCACGATCGTGTACTTCGTCTGCTCGCGCGCGCGGGGGGGCAGCTGGTCGGCCGTGACGCGGAATGAATAGCTGTCCGTGTCGAGCCGCAGCGCGAACTGTTGGGGCTCGGGTCGACACGCGACGGCGGCCAGTGCGACCGCGGTGAGCACGAACCACCGGAAATACCTCACGAGGGATAGTACTCCAGGCCAAGGTGCGTGATCTGGTCCTCGCCCATGAGATGCCTGAGCGTGTTCTTGAGCTTCGTCTGCTGAATGAACAGGTCGTGCTCGGGTTGCAGCCCCTGCGCCGCCATGGGGCTCTTGAAGTAGAACGACAGCCACTCCTGAATCCCCTTCATGCCGGCCCGTTGCGCGAAATCCATGAACAAGGCGAGGTCGAGCACGATCGGCGCCGCGAGGATCGAATCCCGACACAGAAAGTTGACCTTGATCTGCATCGGGTACCCCATCCACCCGACGATGTCGATGTTGTCCCAGCCTTCCTTGTTGTCGCCGCGCGGCGGGTAGTAGTTGATGCGCACCACGTGCGAGAAGCCGTTGTACAGGTCCGGATAGAGCTCCGGCTGCAAGATGGTGTGCAGCACGCTGAGCTTCGACTCCTCCTTCGTCTTGAACGACGCCGGATCATCGAGCACCTCGCCATCGCGATTCCCCAGGATGTTGGTCGAGTACCATCCCTCGAGACCGAGCATGCGCGCCTTGAGTCCCGGGGCGATGACGGTCTTCATCCAGGTCTGCCCCGTCTTGAAATCCTTGCCGCAGATCGGCACCCCGCGCGCGATCGCCAGCTGGAGGAGCGCCGGCGTGTCGACGGTGAGATTCGGCGCCCCATTCGCGAACGGCACGCCTTCCATGATCGCCGCCCAGGCGTACAGCATCGACGGGGCAATCGCCTCGTCGTTCCGGTCCATCGCCTTCTCGAACTGCTCGATGGTCGCGTGCTGGGGCCCCGCCTTGATGTACACCTCGGTGGAGGCACACCACACCATCACGAGGCGATCCAGCTTGTGCCTTGCCTTGAAGTCGCGAATGTCCTGGCGCAGCTGCTCGGCGAGGTCGCGCTTCGACTTCCCCTTCTTGACGTTGGTGCCGGAGAGCCGGGAGACATACTTCTGGTCGAACACGGCCGGCATGGGCTTGATGGCGGCGAGGAAATCGGCGACCGGCTCGAGATCCTTCTCCTGCAACACGCCCGCCTTGCGCGCGGCGGTGAGTGCATCGTCCGGAATCGGATCCCATCCGCCGAACACGAGATCATCGAGGCGGGCGAGTGGAACGAATTCCTTGATGAAGGGCGAGCGCTTGTCGGTGCGTTTCCCCAGGCGAATGGTCGCCATCTGCGTGAGCGAGCCGATCGGCTTGGACAGGCCGCGGCGAATGCTCTCGACACCGGCGATGAACGTGGTTGCGACCGCGCCGAGGCCTGGCGTGAGCACGCCGAGGCGGCCGGTCGCGGGCCGCGGAGCGGGACGATTGCCGGCGGAGGAGGAAGCCTGCACGAACGCGATCTCCTTGAGTGCGGCGCGCCGCTGTCGAAGCGCGCGGGAGGGTCGAGAGCGAGCCGCCACGGAGCGCGGCGGCGCGTGAGGAGCAGGTCACAAGTGACGATGGCACAACGGGCTGGAGAGGTTCGCTCTCCAGCCCGTTAACCTAGCTTCCCCCTCTCGGGCGAGCAACCCGCGATCAGGGCACCTGCCACGCGTACGTGCCGCTCAGCGCGACATCGGCGCGCGAGTACGTCCGCGGCGTGGTGCTGACCGTCGACGCCTCCAGCGTCACCACCGAGCCCGATGGAACGTTGGCGACGGGCAGATGCTGCGTGCTGTTGCTGCTCACCTGGCCGACGAAGATCCGCTGCCCGCCGTGCACCACGTACACGTTGAGCTGGCTGCTGGTGTTGTTCGTGAGATGAATGGCAACGTCACTCTGCGGCTGCGCGCCGGTGGAGACCTCCACCTGTCGCTGGCCACAGGCGGTGATCGACAGCGTCGAAGCGAAAAGGAACGCGGCGAAGAGCGCCTTCATGATTGCCTCCTTGATGGTTCGCGGGCCCGTCCGGCGGAACCGTCTCGGTCGGGCGTGGGGTGCAGCCACACATGTCTATACAAATACCGTGCTCGCTCCCCGGCCGAGGGGCCCCCGCGCATTCCGCGCCACGCCGCGCACCGATAGATTGACCGCCGCACACCCTCGGGTCTCCCGCACCCGCCACCCGTTTCGCGACGGCGGTCATGTCAGCAATGCGCCCCCTTTCATCATCTCGACCCTGCCTCGTGGCTGCCGCGGTCGCGCTCGTCATCGGATGCGCCGGGTCCGGCGCGCCATCGACCGCGGGCCCGGTGCCCGCCGCCGGCGCGCATCCCCTGTCGTGGTCGACGCCGCTCCCCGCGCGAGACCGCGCATGGGTGGAGCGAACTCTCGCGCGCCTGACCCCGCGCGACCGCGTCGCCCAGATGGTGATGGTGTGGGTGCTCGGCGACTACGCCCACGTCGACGATAGCACCTTCGCCGAAGTGCGTCGGGCCGTCGCCGACGATCACATCGGCGGCGTCATCATGTCCCTCGGCTCGCCGATCGAAGTGGCGGCGAAGGTCAACTCGCTTCAGCGCATCGCGAGCGTTCCGCTCCTCGTCGCCTCCGACCTCGAGCCCGGACTGGGGCGTCTGGTCGGCGGCACCTTCGTGCCCACGCTGATGAGCGCGGGGAGCGCCACCGTGTTCCCGAGCAACATGGCGATCGCCGCCACCGGCGACGTCACCGATGCCACCGAGGCGGGCCGCATCATCGGACGAGAGGCGCGCGCGGTGGGCATCCACATCGCATTCGCGCCAACGGTCGACGTCAACAACAATCCGGCGAACCCCGTGATCAATACGCGGTCGTTCGGCGAGAATCCGCAGCGGGTCGCCGAGCTGGCGGCGGCCTTTGTGCGAGGAATGCAGTCGGAGGGGGTCGCCGCCACCGCCAAGCATTTTCCGGGGCACGGCGATACCGACACGGATTCCCACCTGGCGCTCCCCGTCGTCCGCTCCGACGCGGCGCGGCTCGCGGCGGTGGAGCTCGTCCCCTTTCGGGCCTCGATCGACGCGGGAGTGGTCGGGATCATCACCGCGCACATCGCGCTCCCCGCCGTCGGCATCGACAGCAGCCCGGCGACGCTCGAGCCGCGCATCATGACCGAGCTGCTGCGCGATTCACTCGGGTTTCGCGGACTCACCGTCACCGACGCGCTGCGCATGCAGGCGGTGGGAAAGGGCTACACGCCGGAGCAGGCGGCCGTGCTCGCCGTGCAGGCCGGAGCCGACATTCTGCTCTCTCCCGCTGACGTCAAGAAGACGATCGACGCCGTGACCGCGGCCGTGGAACAGGGGAGCATTGCGCCGGCGCGCATCGAACGGTCGGTGCGTCGCATTCTGGAGCTCAAGGCGCGCACCCGTGCCGCCCGGCACCCGATCGTTCCGCTGGATTCGCTGCGCGACATCGTGGGCGCGCCAGCGCATTGGGCGGTGGCGCGCGACATCGCCGCGCGCGCCGTCACGCTGTTGCGCGACAGCGCTGCGCTGGTACCCGCGCCACGCGACGGGCGATTCGCGGTCGTGACCTACTCCCCCGAGCTCGATGTGAATGCCGGCCGCGCGTTCGCCGCCGAGTTGCGGGGGTTGGCGCCGCAGACGATGGTGGCTCGCATCGATCCGGCGACCTCGTCCTCGGAGCTCGACTCCATCGCCGCGCGTATCCGCGGCGCCGATCGCATCGTCATCACGACGCATGTCCGAACCATCGAAGGCGCGGGACGGTTCGCCGTCTCGCCGGCCGTCTCGTCGTGGATCGACACCCTCGCCGCGCGCGAGCGGGTGATCGTGGTCGCCAACGGGAATCCATACGTCATCGCGCAATTTCCTCGGATAGGGAGCTACATCGTGACCTACGGCATCGACGCGTCACTCGAGCGGGTGGCCGCTCGTGCGATCGCCGGAGCGGCGCCGATCACCGGGAGGGCGCCGATCTCACTGCCCGGGTTTTTCGCGGAGGGCGATGGCTTGCGTCGTGAGGCAGCGCCGTGACGGCGCCGCGTGGCGGCGCCGCGTCCCTTCTCCTCGCGCTGCTCTGCGCGTGCGCCACGCCGCCGCGGCCCGCCGTCGTGCCTGATCCGGGCGGCCCGATTCGCGTCGTGCGCGACTCGGTGGCCGGCGTGCTCGATCGCGCGCTCGCCGACAGCGCGTTCCCGGGCGCCATCGGCGTCGTGGGCACGCGGGACGGAGCGCTGACCTCGTACGCCGTCGGGAGGATCGACTGGGCGGCCACGGCTCCCGCGCCCGACGCACGCACGCTGTGGGACCTGGCCTCGCTGACGAAGGTCGTCGGCATGACCACGGCGATGATGCAGCTCGTCGAGCAGGACCGGGTGGAGCTCGATGCGCCGGTCGCTCGCTATCTGCCCGAGTTCAGCGGCGAGGGCAAGGACCGGGTGACCATTCGCCACCTGCTGACGCATTCCTCGGGCTTGCCGTCGTGGCGACCGCTCTACAAGGAGGCCGCCGCGCCCGACACGGCGATCGCGATCGTGCTCGCCACTCCGCTCGACACCGTGCCCGGGGCGCGCATGGTATACAGCGATCTCGGGGCGATCCTGCTCGGGAAGGTCGTCGAGCGGGTGAGCGGCGAGACGCTCGACGCCTACCTCGCGCGGCACGTGTTCGGGCCGTTAGGCATGACCTCGACGATGTATCGCCCCGACCCATCGCTTCACGATCGCGTGGCACCGACGGAATTCGATCCCTGGCGCCAGCGCCACATTCGGGGGGAAGTTCACGATGAGAACGCGTTCATGCTCGGCGGCGTCTCGGGGCACGCCGGGCTGTTCTCCACCGCCGCCGACCTCACGCGCTTCGCGCGAATGATGCTGGCGGGCGGCATGCTCGATGGTGTCCGCGTCCTCCGCCCGTCTACGATCGCGCAGTTCACCGCCGTGCAGGATCCGGGGCTGTCCCACCGCGCGCTCGGGTGGGAGACGCCCTCGGGGCAGAACTCCGCCGGGCGCGCGATGTCGGCGCGCGCCTTCGGGCACACCGGCTTTACCGGGACGTCCCTGTGGATGGACCCGGAGCGGGGCGCGTTCGTGCTCTTGCTGACAAACCGGGTGAACCCGTCGCGACAAAACACGCGGATCGGGCTCGTTCGTATCGCACTCGCCGACGCCGCGATCGCGGCGCTGGATGCCGCGTGTCCTCTTTCCCTCCCCTCGCCATGACACTCACGCTGCTCGACTGGGCGATCATCGTCGGCTACTTCGTGCTGGCCACGGGGATCGGGCTCTACTTCACGCGTCGCGGCGGGTCGAGTATCACCGAGTATTTCGTGTCGGGGCGCGCGGTGCCCTGGTGGCTCGCCGGCGTGTCGATGGTCGCCACGACGTTCGCGGCCGACACACCGCTCGTCGTCACCGGCTTTGTCGCGACGCGCGGCGTCGCCGGCAACTGGGTGTGGTGGAGCTTCGTCATGAGCGGCATGCTCACCGTGTTCTTCTTTGCCAGGCTGTGGCACCGCGCCAAGGTCTTGACCGACGTGGAGCTGGCGGAGGTGCGGTACAGCGGGCGGCCGGCGGCGATTCTCCGTGGATTTCGCGCGCTCTATCTCGCGCTGCCGATCAACCTGATCATCCTCGGCTGGGTGAATGCGGCGATGATCAAGATCCTGTCGATCTCGCTCGGAGTGTCGCCGTACGTCGCGGTGGGGATCTGCTTCGCGATCACGCTGGCGTATTCGGTCGCGGCGGGACTGTGGGCGGTGCTGTGGACGGACTTCCTTCAGTTCGGTCTCGCGATGACGGCGGTGATCGTGCTCGCGGTCTACTCGGTCGATGCGGTCGGCGGGATGGACGCCCTGAAGATCAAGGCGTCGGCGTATTTCGGGAGCGAGCAGGCCGCGCTGTCGGTGCTGCCGGTTCGGATCGAGAATGGGGCGATCCTCGATTACGCGTGGATGCCCATTCTCGCCCTGTCGGTGTTCCTGTTCGTGCAGTGGTGGGCGGCGTGGTATCCGGGGGCGGAGCCGGGCGGTGGCGGCTACGTCGCGCAGCGCATCTTCTCGTCGCGCTCGGAGCGCGACGGCGTGCTCGCGACGCTGTTCTTCCAGGTGGCGCACTATGCGCTCCGTCCGTGGCCGTGGATCGTTACGGCGCTGGCGACCGTCGTGCTGTATCCCGAGCTCAGCGCCGCGGACAAGGAGAATGGGTACGTGAAGGCGTTCGTCGATCTCCTGCCGTCGGGATGGCGGGGGCTGATGCTGGTCGGATTCGCGGCGGCGTACATGTCGACGATCGCGACCCAGCTCAACTGGGGGGCATCGTACCTCGTCAACGATTTCTATCGACGGTTCGTGCGGAAAGACGCGAGCGACAAGCATTACGTGAACGTGTCGCGGGCAGCGACGATCTTCCTCTTCCTCGCGTCCATTCTGGTCACGTGGCAGATCCAGACGGTCGGGCGCGCATGGACCTTTCTCCTGGCGATTGGCGCCGGGACGGGGATGGTGCTGATTCTCCGGTGGTACTGGTGGCGCATCAACGCCTGGTCGGAGATCAGCGCGATGATCACCTCGTTTGTCGTCTCCCTCATCGCCATGCAAATGGTCCCGCGCGCCTTCGCGGGCACCGCGAACGCCGACGCGTGGGTCATGCTCGTCACCGTCGCGGTGAGCACCCTCGTCTGGCTCACGGTCACGTTCCTGACGCGAGCGGAACCGGACGCGGTGCTGGACGCGTTCTACCGGCGCGTGCGGCCCGGCGGCCCTGGATGGCGCAGCGTCTCGGCGCGCCTGGGCTTTGGCCGCGAGTCCATTCCTGGGGGCCGCCTCGCGTGGACGAACTGGATCGCCGGCGTCGTGGCGGTGTATTCGACGCTGTTCGGGATCGGCAAGGTGGTGTTCGGAGAGCTTTCTTCGGGGCTCATCCTGCTCGCGATCGCCGTCGCGGCATTCGCCTGGATCGCTCGATCCCTGCGCGTGGCGCGGGAGCCCGGCACGCCGGTCGCGGTAGAAGGCGGAGGGACGTGACCCACGCTCCAGGCGGCCGTCATTCTTGTAGTTAGCAGTCGCGGGGACTATTATTCGTCAGTCGTGCCGGGGCTGTTCCCGGCCTTTACCCCAGAGGGACTCATGAGCGCGACGCAGCAACCAATGGTCCAGATGACCGTCACGCCGGTCGCCACCACGGAAGTCAAGCGCTTCATGGAGCAGGAGGGCGTGCCCTTCGAGCAGGGCGGGCTCCGTGTGAGCGTTCAGCCAGGCGGATGCAGCGGTTTCCGTTACGGGCTTTTGATCGAGGAGAAGGCGGCCGATGATGACCTCATCATCGACCAGGAAGGCATTCGCGTCTTCGTCGACCCGTTCTCGGCGCAGTATCTGAACGGCGTCACGATCGACTACGTGTCGTCGATGCAGGGATCGGGCTTCACCTTCAAGAATCCGAACGCCACGGGCGGATGCGGGTGCGGCAGCTCGTTCAACGCGTAACACCGGCGATACCACCGACACAATGAGGACGGACACTGGCGTGCGACACGACGCCGGCACCGCACAGGAGGCCCGCGATCAACGCATGACTCGCGGGCCTTCTCGCATCTCCCAGAGCGCGGCATTGCTGGAGCGCATTCGCACGGTGGTCGTCGAGGAGCACGACGACATCGCGCGGCTCGTCGCCTCCCGCATCGCCACGCTGATTCGGGAGAAGGAGGCGGGTGGCGAGCCGGCGGTCCTGGGCCTGGCGACCGGCTCCACACCGATTGGCGTCTATCGCGAGCTCATTCGGATGCACCGCGATGAGGGCCTCTCGTTCGCGGACGTCGTGACGTTCAATCTCGACGAGTATTACCCCATGCGGCCGGAGAGCATTCACAGCTACCACCGGTTCATGTGGGAGAATCTGTTCTCGCACGTCGACATCAAGCACGAGAACGTCCACATCCCGCGAGGCGACACCCCGCTCGAGGACGTCGAGCTGGAGTGCCTGCGGTACGAGGAGGCCATTCGACAGTCCGGCGGGATCGATCTCCAGCTGCTCGGGATCGGAAAGACGGGGCACATCGGCTTCAACGAGCCGGGGTCCGGCGTCGAGAGCCGAACCCGCCCGGTGCACCTCGACAACGTCACACGCCAGGACGCCGCGGCCGACTTCTTCGGCGAGGAGTACGTGCCTCGTGAGGCGCTCACGATGGGCGTGGCCACGATCCTCGATGCGCGCGAGATCATCATCCTCGCCACGGGCGAGCACAAGGCGGGCATCGTGCGTCGCGCGGTCGAAGGCGACGTCGACGTCGAGGTGGCCGCGACGTTCCTCCAGCGGCATCCGAACACCACCTTCTACATCGATCGCGCGGCCGCCGCCGACCTCACGCGCTTCGCCACCCCCTGGCTGCTCGACGAAGTGCAGTGGACGCCGGAGCTCGCGGTGCGGGCCGTGGTGTGGCTGTCGCAGCAGACGGGCAAGGCGATACTCAAGATGACGCAGCGCGACTACGCGGAGCACAAGCTGTCATCGCTCGTCGCGCGGTTCGGCTCGCCGGGCACGGCCAATGGCGAGGTGTTCAACATGCTGGGGGCGAAGATCCGCGGTAAATCGAAGCTTCCGCGTGGGTCGCGCATCATCGTGTTCTCCCCGCACCCCGACGACGACGTCATCTCGATGGGAGGCATCCTCCGCAAGCTCGTCGAGAACGGGAATCAGATCATCGTCGCGTACATGACGAGCGGCAACATTGCCGTCTTCGACCACGATGTCCGCCGGTACGTCGATTTTCTCGTTCGTCTCAATCACGATCGCGAGATCGGCCAGGCGCAAGTGTCGGCCCTCGCCACGCGGGTGTACGATTTCCTCGCCGCGAAGCGCCCCGGGGACGTCGACATCCCCGAGGTGCAGGACATCAAGCGCATCATCCGCGAGGCGGAGGCGGTGAGCGGGATCGAGACGCTTGGCCTCACGGCGTCGGCGGCGCGTTTCCTGAACCTTCCCTTCTACCAGACGGGGAAGGTGCGCAAGGACCCCATCGGGTCGGCCGACGTCGCGATCGTGCGCGAGCTGTTGGAAGAGGTGCGTCCGGAGCTGATCTTCGTCGCCGGCGATCTGTCGGACCCGCACGGGACGCACCGCATGTGCAAAGAAGCGATCTATCGAGCGGTTGAGGAGCTCGAGGCTGATTCCGGATTGCGGAGTGCGGATGAACAGCGCCCAAACGACAAACCGCAATCCGCTATCCGCAATCCGCAATCGCCTTTCACACGCCCCGAAACCTGGCTCTACCGAGGCGCATGGCAGGAGTGGCCCGTCACCGACGCGACGTGGCTGGTACCCCTTTCCCAGGAAGAGCTGAAGCTCAAGATCCAGGCGATCTTCAAGCATCAGTCTCAAAAGGACTCCGCGCCCTTCCCCGGTGCGCACGACGAGCGTGAGTTCTGGCAGCGAGTCGAAGCTCGCAACAAGGAGACGGCCGCCACGCTCGACCGGCTCGGCCTCGCCGAGTATTTCGCGATGGAAGCGTACGTCATCGACTGAGCCGCGCGCGACATGACATCGACGTTCACGCTGCTCGACGCGGCGGTGCTGGTCGCGTACCTCGTCGGCACCACCGCGCTCGGCATGTGGCTGGGACGTCATCAGAAGGACGCCCGCGACTACTTCATCGCCGGCCGCGCGATTCCGTGGTGGGCGATTCTCTTCTCGGTGGTGGCCACCGAGACCAGCGCGCTGACGTTCATCAGCATCCCCGGGCTCGCGTATCTCGCGGACTTGAGCTTCCTCCAGGTCGCGCTGGGCTACCTGATCGGACGCGTCGTCATCGCGTTCACGCTGCTCCCGCGCTACTACCAGGGCGAGCTCGTCACCGCCTACGCGTTGCTCGAGCGCCGGTTCGGCGTGGCCACGCGACGCTTCGCGTCCATCATCTTCATGGTGACGCGCGCCTTCGGGGATTCGGTTCGCGTTTTCGCCACGGCGATTCCGGTTGCGCTGATCATCGGGCCGGTGATCGACCCGCGGTACATTACACCGGTGTCGATTCTCATCCTCGGCGCGTTCACGATCGTGTACACGTACCACGGCGGGATGCGCGCCGTGGTGTGGACCGATGTGCTCCAGACGTTCGTCTATCTGTTCGGCGGTATCGCGGCGGTGTGGCTCATCGGGGCGGGCGTGGAGGGCGGATGGAGCGCGATCCTCAGTGATGCCGCCGCCCGCGGCAAGCTGACCCTCATCGACACGTATACGGGCCTGGACCGCGCGCACACGCTCTGGGCCGGACTCCTTGGCGGCGCATTCCTGTCGATGGCCTCGCACGGAGCCGATCAGCTCATCGTCCAGCGGCTTCTCGCATCCTCCTCGCTGCGTGATGCCCGCCGGTCGCTGATCGGCAGCGGCATCGCCGTCATTCTTCAGTTCACGCTGTTCCTCATGATCGGGATCGGGCTGTACGCCTACTATCGCGGGCAGGCATTCCCGCGGCCCGACGAGATCTTCCCGCGCTTCATCGTCGAGGTGATGCCCCCTGGGCTCACGGGGCTCGTCATTGCCGCCATTCTCGCGGCGGCGATGAGCACCGTGTCGGGAGCGTTGAATTCCCTCTCGGCGGCCACGACACACGACATCTACCTGCCCCTCACCAGGCGGCGCGCCGATGATCCAGGCGTCCTCCGCATCGGCAAGATCTTCACGCTGGTGTGGGCGGTGATCATCGTCGGGGGAGCGCTCTTGTACCGCGCGCAGGGCACGCCGGTGGTGGTCGTCGCGCTGTCGGTGGCGTCGTTTACGTACGGTGGGTTGCTTGGCGGGTTCTTTCTTGGCATGCTCTGGCGTCGCGCCATCCAGCGCGACGCCATTCTGGGGATGGCCGTCGGGATCGCGGCCATGACGCTCGTTGTCTTCGCCCGGCCGCTGTCGGCAGCATATCCGGCGTTGGCCGACAACCTTGCGCCACTCGGGCGCATTGCCTGGCCCTGGTACGTCCTCATCGGCACCTCGATCACGATGCTCATCGGCGTTCTGTCATCGTTCACGCACCCGGTGCCCGCGGCTCGCATTGACGAGGCGCGCTCGTGAGCGCGGTCGTCGTCGGCGTCGACGGAGGCGGCTCGCGCACCCGAATCTGGGTCGCGGACGAGCGCGCGCAGCAGCTCGGGAGCGCCGAGGGACCGGGCAGCGCGATTCGCCCGGGCGACATCGATCGCTCGGCTGATGTCATCGCCGCCACGACTCGCGAGGCGCTGGCATCCTGCGACATGACGCACGTCACGCCCAAGGTGCTGTGCGTCGGCGTGGCCGGCGTCGGTCGCGAGCCGGAGCGTCAGGCGCTCTGGCAGGCGCTGGTCTCGCGCGATGTGGCCGACGAGGTCGTGGTGCACGCGGACGCCGCGATCGCGCTCGACGATGCGTTCGGCGACGGGGCAGGGATTATGCTGATCGCGGGCACGGGGTCGGTCGCGTTTGGACGAAGTCCAACCGGGTCGACGTCGCGCTGTGGCGGCTGGGGGCCGGTGTGTGGCGACGAGGGGAGTGGCGCATGGATCGGGCGGCGCGCGCTGTCGATCGTGACGGCGTCGTTCGACGAGCGCGAGCCCTCGACCGCCCTGGTCGGCGCGATCCTCACCGCCGCGCAGGTCAACGACGTGCACGGGCTCGTCGCCTGGGCCGGGGGGGCGACGCCGGCGGATCTCGCCGCGCTCGCCCCCGTGGTCGCGAGCGTGGCGGACGCGGGCGACCTTCGCGCCAACTCGCTCCTGAGTATGGCGTCCGAGGAGCTGGTGCTGCACGTCCGCACCCTGGCGCGCCAGCTCTTCGGGGATGAGCGAGCGAGCATCCCCGTCGCGTTCGCCGGTGGACTACTCTCTCCGGGTGCCGCGCTCCGCAAGCGCGTCGAGCACCGGATGAAGACGGCCGTGCCCGGCGCGCAACTCCGATCCGAGGAAGTCGTCCCGGTGCGCGGCGCCGTGCGAGGTGCGCTGCGCTATCTCGGCGTCGGTGCCTGAACAACAGGAGTCAGGAGTCAGGGGTCAGGGGTCAGGGATCAGGGGGTGTCAGGGTGAAGGTTCGAGGAAGAGGCGTAAGCCCTTCCCTTCTGAGCCCCATTCACTCACACCCCCTGACTCCTGACTCCTGACTCCTATTACAGCTCCTTGGCCGCCTGCACCAGCAGCTTGATCGTCGCGCGCGCGTCGCCGAACACCATCGTCGTCTGCGCCTTGTAGAAGAGCTCGTTCTCGATGCCGGCGAATCCGGGATTCATACTCCGCTTGAGCACGATGACGCTTTTCGCGCGGTCGACGTTGAGGATGGGCATTCCGTAGATCGGGCTGCCACGATCGTTCCGCGCCGCCGGATTCACCACGTCGTTCGCACCGACGACGAGCGCAACGTCGGTACGCTCGAAGTGATCGTTGATCGCGTCCATGTCGTAGAGCTGCTCATAGGGCACGTCCGCCTCGGCCAGCAGCACGTTCATGTGTCCGGGCATGCGACCGGCGACGGGATGGATGGCGTACTTCACGTCCCCGCCCTTCTTGGTGACGATGTCGGCGAGCTCGCGCACCTCGCGCTGCGCCTGCGCCACGGCCATCCCGTAACCGGGCACGATGATCAGCGAGCGTGCGTAGGCGATTTGCGCGGCCGCATCCTCCGCACTCAACGAGCGCACGGTGAGCCCGGCCACGCTCGTCGCCGCCCCACCACCTGACGGCACGGCTCCGAACGCGCCGAACAGCACGTTCGCGAACGAGCGGTTCATGGCCTTGCTCATCAGCATCGACAGCAGAAAGCCCGACGTCCCGTCCAACGCGCCGGCAATGATCAGGACGTTGTTGTTGAGCGCGAATCCGGTGGCCGCCGAGGCCAGGCCCGCGTACGAATTGAGCAGGGACAGGACGACCGGCATGTCCGCGCCGCCGATCGGGAGCACCATGAGGACGCCGAGCGTCCCGCCGAGCGCGAGCATGGTGTAAAACACGATCGAGCTCGAGGCGTCGTAGATCAGCCATCCGAACAGCCCGATCGCGACCGCGAACAGCGTGAGATTGAGGAAGTTCTGGAAGCGGTACGTGATCGGGCGCGTCGGTAGCAGCTCTTGCAGCTTTCCGAAGGCCATCAGGCTGCCGGTGACGGTCAGCGCTCCGAACAGAACCTCGAAGCCGAGCACGACCATCTTGCCGCGCCCGACGTCCGCGCCGTGGCGGTAGTACTCGATCACGCCGACGAGCGTCGCAGCGACCGCCCCTAACGAGTGCGATACGGCGATGCGCTGCGGCATGGCGGTCATCGGCATGTAGATCGCCATCGCCGCGCCGATGATCGCGCCGACGGCCATCCCTCCCGCGATCCACTCGTATCGGACGATCTCCTGCTGAACGAGCGTGCCGACGACGGCGAGCAGCATACCGAGGGCAGCCTGCTGCATGCCGCGGCGCGCCTTGGCGGGCGAGCTGAGACTGCGGAGGCCGAGGATGAAGAGCAGCGAGGCGGCGAGATACGCCGCCTGCGTCACAAGCTCTCGCATCAGGGCTTACGGGTCTCGCGCTTGAACATCTTGAGCATGCGGTCGGTGATCATGAACCCGCCGACGACGTTGATCGTAGCGGCCATGACCGCGATCCCGCCGAGCACGGTGCTGACCGTCCCATGGTCGGATCCAGCGGCGACGAGCGACCCCACCAGCGAGATGCCGGAGATCGCATTGGTGGCCGACATGAGCGGGGTGTGGAGCAGAGGCGGGACGCGGGAAATGACCTGGTATCCCACGACTCCGGCGAGCATGAACACGTACAGCTGGATGTACTCGGTGGCGGTCATCTGGGGGTCAGGGGTCAGGAGTCAGGGATCAGGGGGTGTCAGGTTCGAGGTTCGAGGGAAGAGCTACCCAAAAAAACCTTCGCTGCTGGTCCGCCGTTCGTCTCCCTGCAACCTGCTCCCCGATCCCCCCTGAGCCCTGACTCCTGACCCCTATTTCGGCCGGTCCGCCGGCTGAGGCCAGCCCGGGCTGTCGTCGAGCACGTGAGGAATCGCCATTTCCTCGTTGGCCGGAACGCTGGCCGCGCTCCACACGCGCTCCGACTTCGCCACGAACGCCGTCGCGCTGAGATCACCACACACGTTGACGGTCGTTCGCGACATGTCGAGGATGCGATCGACACCGAGGATGATCGCGATCCCCTCGGCGGGGATGCCGAACATCACGAGGATCGTGACCAACAACGGAATGGATCCGCCCGGCACGCCGGCGGCGCCGACCGCCGTGAGCACCGCCATCATCATCACGACGATCATCTGCCCGAGATCCAGGTTCACGCCGAACACCTGGGCCAGGAAGATGACGGTGATCCCCTCGAACAGCGCGGTGCCGTTCATGCACATCGTGCTGCCGAGCGGCAGCACGAAGCCGGCGATCGAGGGTGGAATCCCGAGGTTGCGCTCCGCGACCGACAGCGCGGTCGGCAGCGTCGCGCTACTCGAGCTCGTACTGAACGCGGTGACGAGCGCCGCGCGAATCCGACGGAAAAACGTGAACGGGTTGATCCCGACGGCGAAGCGCAGGATCAACGACAGGTTCACGAGCACGTGGATGAGCAGCGCGCCGATCACGACCAGCACGTACGCACCAAGCGGCTTCAGCAGGTGGAAGCCGAATCGGGACGTCACCCCGAAGATGAGCGCGGTCACGCCATAGGGCGCGAGTCGCATCGCCATCTCCACGATCTTGATTACGACGTCCTGAAGCGCCTCGAGCCATGAGATCATGGGTTTCGCACGCTCGGCCGTGATCAGCGTCAGCGCCGCGCCAAAGATCAGCGAGAACGTGATGATCCCGAGCAGGTCGAGATCGACAGCCGACTTCACCGGATTCCGCGTGAACATGTTGACGATCGTGTTCACGCCGAAATCGGTGGACGCGGCCGCCTCGACGCGCGACGACGCGTCTCCGGCGAACTCAGTGCGCAGCTGGTCTGCCGTCACACGGTCGATCTGCTCGCCCGGACGCACGACGGAAACGATGATGAGCCCGAGGGTCGCCGCCAGCGCCGTCGAGGCGAGGAAGTACGCTATTGCCTTTCCTCCAACGCGCCCCACCCGCCGGAGATCGCCGAGTCCCGCCACGCCGAGCGCGATCGACGCGAACACCAGCGGAATCACGATCATGAACAGGAGCCGCAGGAAGATCTGCCCCACTGGGCCCGCGAGGTATTTGTTCACGAACGCGACGGCGGCGTGATCGCCGCCCAGGATCTGGTTCGCCGCAATGCCGAGGATCGCGCCGACGACGAGTCCGAGCAGGATCTTCGTGTGCAGCTTCATCCCCTTCCCGGTGTGCGCGATCGGCTCAGCCATCGGTGCGCTCGGTGGACGGTGCGGCGCCCCGGCGCCGCAGCAGCGAGTGACGGAATCCGTAGGCGAAGTACAGAAGGACGCCCACGGCCATCCAGATCCCGAACCGCTCCCACGCGCGGACCGGAAGTCCCTTCATGATGTAAATGCACGCCGCGGCGCCCACCGGCGCCACGATCCACAGGCCCGGCACGCGAAATGGCCGCGGGCGGTCGGGCTCCTTGAAGCGAAGCACGAGCACCCCGATGCACACGATGGCGAACGCGAACAGCGTCCCAATGTTCGTGAGGTCGTAGATCTCGTTCTCGTCGAGCACGAGGCTTCCAGTCGCGACGACGAGGCCCGTGATGACGGTCGTGATATGCGGCGTGCGGTACTTCGGATGGATCTTCGACGCGAACTTCGGCAGCAGACCGTCGCGCGCCATAGCGAAGAAGATGCGCGGTTGCCCGTACTGGAAGACGAGAAGCACGGCCGTCAGGGAGACGACGGCACCGAACGCGACGAACCAGCTCGCGATCGGAAGCCCCGCCACCTCGAGGGCCCGCGCCAGCGGGTCAGCGGCTCGCAGCTGCTGATACGGCACGAGCCCGGTCGCCACGACCCCGACAATAACATAGATGAGCGTGCAGATCGCGAGGCCGCCGAGAATCCCCCGCGGCATGTTGCGCTGCGGGTTCTTCGTCTCCTCGGCGGCGGTCGAGATGGCGTCGAAGCCGATGTAGGCGAAGAAGACGATCGCCGCTCCCTGATGGATGCCTCTCCATCCATTGGGCGCGAATGGCGTGTAGTTGGCGGTATCGATGTTCATCGCGCCGACCGCGATGAAGAGCCCCAGGACGAGGAGCTTGATCACCACCATGATGTTGTTCGCGCGAATGCTCTCCTTCACGCCGATGTAGAGGAGCCACGTGATCAGCATGACGATGACGAACGCGGGAACGTTCAACAGCACCGGAATCCCGAAGATGCGCGGCGCCGTCTCCAGCAGGCCGTGCACGGCGGGGTCGGAGCTGAGGAGCGCGGTGCGATATCCGTGCGTCAGCCAGTCGGGGAAGCTCACACCGAATGCGCTGATGAACGAGCTGAAGTAGCCGCTCCACGCGATGGCGACGGCGATGTTGCCGACCGCGTACTCGAGGATGAGATCCCACCCGATGATCCAGGCGATGATCTCCCCGAGTGTCGCGTACGAGTAGGCGTAGGCGCTGCCGGCCTGCGGGATCATCGAGGCGAGCTCGGCGTAGCACAGTGCCGCCAGCGCGCAGACCGCGCCGAGCAGGAGGAACGAAATGACGAGGGCCGGCCCTGCCCCGTAGCGAACCACCTCTCCCGACGGAAGCACCTCGCCCGCCGCGGCCGTGCCGATCGACGAGAAAATGCCCGCGCCGATCACGGCGCCGATCGCGAGCATGACGAGATCGCCCGCGCCGAGCGCACGCTTGAGCGTGTTGGTCCCTTCGCCTTCCGGGACCAGCTCGGCGATAGGCTTCCGCCAGAAGAGCGAGCGAGCGCTCACGCGGCCGCGCGCGCCTGAGCAGCCGGCTCGGCGACTTCGATCCGCATCTTGTAGAAGCTGCGGTAGACGAAGAAGAGCGACACCGCCAGGAAGATCGCCGCCAGAATGTGCGAGAACGTCGATCCCCGCTGCGCGGTGAGCGACACCGCCAGCTCGACGGCCAGCAATCCGAACAGCGTGGTGAACTTGATGATCGGATTGAGCGCGACCGACGACGTATCCTTGAACGGATCGCCCACCGTATCGCCGACGACCGTCGCCGCGTGCAGCTCGGTGCCTTTCATCTTGAGATCGACCTCGACGATCTTCTTCGCGTTGTCCCACGCGGCGCCGGCGTTGGCCATGAAGATCGCCTGGTACAAGCCGAACAACGCGATCGAGATGAGGTAGCCGATGAAGAAGTACGGCTCGACGAAAGCGAAGGCTAGCGTCGCGAAGAAGACCGTGAGGAAGATGTTGAACATCCCCTTCTGCGCGTACTGCGTGCAGATCTCGACCACTTTCTTGCTGTCCGCCACCGAGGCCTTGATCACACCCTCGAGCCGGATGTTCGCCTTGATGAACTCGACCGCTCGATAGGCGCCCGTGGTCACCGCCTGCGTCGACGCACCGGTAAACCAGTAGATCACCGCCCCACCCGTGAGCAATCCGAGCACGAATGGCGGGTGGAGAATCGAGAGGTTGGCGAGCAGGTCTGCCTGGAGGCCGTTCGTGAGCACGAGGATGATGGAGAAGATCAGGGTCGTCGCGCCGACCACGGCGGTCCCGATCAACACCGGCTTGGCGGTCGCCTTGAAGGTGTTCCCCGCGCCGTCGTTCTCCTCGAGGAGGTGTTTCGCGCGCTCGAATTGGACGTCGAAGCCGAAATCGCGCCGCACCTGCTCTTTCACGCCCGGGACCTGCTCGATCATCGACAGCTCGTAAACCGACTGCGCGTTGTCGGTGACCGGCCCATAGGAGTCGACGGCGATCGTCACCGGGCCCATCCCCAGGAACCCGAACGCGACCAGACCGAAGGCGAATACCGCCGGCGCCATCATCAACATCCCGAGCCCCTGGGTGCTGACGAGATAGGCAATCGTCATGAGGCCCATGATCGCCATGCCCAGCCAGAACGCCGAGAAGTTTCCGGCCACGAACCCCGAGAGGATGTTGAGCGACGCGCCGCCCTGCCGCGACGACGTCACTACTTCCTTCACGTGCGCCGAATGGACCGATGTGAAGATCTTGACCAGCTCGGGAATGATCGCACCGGCGAGCGTCCCGCAGGTAATGATCGTCGACAGCTTCCACCAGAGCGTCCCGTCACCCAGCTCGGGGATCAGCAGGTACGACGACAGGTACGTCAGCCCCACCGACACGATCGACGTGAGCCACACCAGGGAGGTCAGCGGCGTCTCGAAATTCATCCGGTCGGCGTGTCCGAATCGCGCCTTGGCGATCGCCTCGTTGAGGAGGTATGACGCGCCGCTGGCGATCACCATGACGACACGGATCATGAAGATCCAGACGAGGAGCTGCACCTGCACCGCGGCGAAGCTCGGACCCGCCACCGCCGGTGTGATGCCAAGCAGGATGAACGAGATGAGCGCGACACCGGTGACGCCGTAGGTCTCGAACCCGTCGGCGCTCGGTCCGACGGAGTCGCCGGCGTTGTCGCCCGTGCAGTCGGCGATGACACCGGGGTTCCGGGCATCGTCCTCCTTGATCTTGAACACGATCTTCATCAGGTCGGCGCCGATGTCGGCGATCTTCGTGAAGATGCCGCCGGCGACGCGAAGCGCGGCCGCGCCCAGCGACTCACCGATCGCGAAGCCGATGAAGCAGGGGCCGGCGTAGTCGGCGGGGACGAACAGCAGGATGAACAGCATCAACAACAGCTCGACGCTGATCAGCAGCATCCCGATGCTCATTCCGGCCCGAAGAGGAATCGCGTAGCAGGGGTACGGCTTGCCCTTCAACGACGCGAAGGCGGTGCGGGAGTTGGCGAACGTGTTCACGCGAATGCCGAACCACGCCACCATGTAGCTGCCCGCCATGCCGATGAGGCTGAACAGCAGAATCACCAGGAGCTTCGTCAGCGGAAACCCGTGCGTCAGCGCGCCGGTCACGGGGTCGACGGTCGCGGCCAGCTTGCCGAAGTACAGCGAGACGATCGCGCCAATGAAGAGCCAGAGGACGAGCAGGAACTTGCCCTGCGTGATCAGATACGTCTTGCAAGTTTCGTAGATCAGCTCGGAGATCTCCCGCATCGCTTCGTGAACGGCCAGCCGCTTCAGCTGCGCGTAGATGACGAGGCCGAACAGCAACCCGAAGGCGCAAACGACGAGCCCGGTCATCAGCAGCGTTCGCCCCGGTATGCCGAGGAACTCGACGCTGTTCAGGTCGGGGATGACGAGGTTGGCCTCGCCGACCGGCCGCTGGGCGGCCTCCTGTGCGGACAAGAGAGCGGGGGTGAGGAGCGCGGCGAACATCGTGAGGCACGTCCACAACGACGGGAGGGCACGACGTACGGTGTCCATCCGGATCGACATCGGGGAGAATCTCCTGGGGAGTGGCGAGCTACGCTGGCGCGCGGTCGAGCCTGCGCCAGAGGAAATACACGGGGACGCCAATGAGCACGATGACGAGGCCACCCACCGCCTCCGTTCGCGTCCGTTCGGCGATGAGCAGGATCAGCGCGACCGACGCTGCCAGCAGGATGTAGAGCGCCGGCAGCAGCGGATAGCCGATCGCGCGATACGGACGCTCGATGTCCGGTCGCGTACGCCGAAGAATGAACAAGCCGATCGTCGTGAGCACGTAGAACACGAGCGCGGCAAAGATAACGTAGTTGAGGAGCTGGCTGTACGTTCCGGTGAGACACAGCAGCGTCGTCCACACGGCCTGCACGATGAGCGCGGTCGATGGCACGTGGTGCGCGCTCAGCGCGCCCGCGCGGCGGAAGAACACGCCGTCGCGCGCCATCGCCCAGTAGACGCGGGCACCGGCGAGGATCAACCCGTTGTTGCACCCGAACGTCGAGATCAGAATCGCCACCGCCATGATCACCACGCCGGCCGGGCCGAAGATCACTTCCGCGGCGGCGGTGCCGACGCGGTCCTGGGTGGCGAACTGAATCCCGCGCTCGAGCACGCCGGCGCCGTTCGCGTCGCCCTGCAACGGCAGCACGCTCAGATAAGCGAAGTTCGCGAGGATGTAGAGGATGGTCACCAGTCCGGTGCCCATCGCGAGCGCGCGCGGCAGGTTGCGCTTCGCCTCCTTCACCTCGGCCGCCGCAAACGTGACGTTGTTCCACGCATCGCTCGAAAACAGCGAGCCGACGAGCGCCGTCCCGAAGGCGATGACGAACAGGCCGGTGAGATCGACGTCACCCACGAACCGCCCGGACCCGAAGTTGGCGGCGATGGCGGTCGCGTTCCGGCCAATCGTCAGGCCCAGCAGGATGAGCAGCGCGAGCGCCCCCGTCTTCACGATGGTGAGCGTCGTCTGGATGATCTTGCCCTCGCGCACGCCGCGAAGATTGATCCACGTGAGCACCCACACCGAGATGAGGGCGATCAAGCGCTGCGGAGTGAGGCCGAGCTGAATGGCCTGGGTGGATGCGTCGCGGCATCCCAGCCACGACACGCAGATGTCCGCCTGCGGAAACCAGCCGAAGCGATCGGGCGTGATCGCCGGCCAGAGCACCCCGAGGAAGCGGCCGAAGGCGACGGCGACGGCGGCGATGGTCCCGGTCTGGATGACAATGAAAAGGGTCCATCCATAGAGAAATCCCATGAGTGGACCCATCGCTTCGCGCAGAAAGACGTACTGCCCGCCCGCTCGAGGATACATCGCCGCGAGCTCCCCGTAGGCGAGGGCCCCGAGCAGGGTGATGACGCCCGTCATCACCCACACCATGATCAGCCAGAAGGGCGACCCGACACTCCGCGCGATGTCGGCCGAGACGATGAAGATGCCGGAGCCGATCATCGAGCCTGCCACGAGCATCGTGGCATCGGTGAGCGTCATCGCCTTGACGAATCCTGCCTGCGACTCTGTCACGCGGTCGGCGCTGGCCACGCTGGTCATGAGCTCCTCGGTCCAATGAGCAAAGCGCCGCGGCGCGGAGGGTTAGGCCGGGCGGTCGGCAAAGCCGACAGAAGGTAATGTCGACCGATTTATATGGCTAGTGAGGAGCTATGAGAAAACGCGCGGGCGGTGGGGGGCACGGATCTGCGGGCGTGCTTTGATTCGCCGGGCCACGGACAGCTGAAGTGCCAAATCACCCGAATAACAACACGAATTACGCGAATTGCGCCGTGCGCTTTTCGAGCTCGGCCTCCAGGACACGGACGTGTCGTTGTGCTTGCGCGCCGGAGATTGCGCCGCGCCGGGAGCAATTCGCGCAATTCGTGTGGTTATTCGGGGCAGTTCGCCGTTCGGCTGTCCGTGGCCGCTTGGGCACCGCAACCAGGCGTCAGGCACTCCCCGCGGATCAGAGCTGGAACGTGATGGGAAACGTCGCGGGAATGGGCTGACCGTCGGGGCCGACGGCGGGACGAAAGCGCGCCTCACGCAGCCGCTCGCGGAATCTGCGATCGTAGCCGCGGTCGCCGGTGCTCGCGAAATCGAGGCTCACGATGTCGCCTCGCTCGTTCACGGTGAACGTCACGGCGACGGAGCGACCGCGCACTTTTCCCGGACGCGGCTCGGGAGGAAGGGGAAGAAAATCGGGCGTGGGGAGGTAGTCGCGTCCCTCACCGCCGCCCGTGCCGGGCCCGTTTGCCGACCCGGTGCCTGTTCCAACACCCGATCCCACGCCGCCGCCGGTGCCCGGTCCGGTGCCACTCGTCCCGTCATTCCCGGTCCCGCCGCCCGTACCCGGCAGCGGCGCAGCCGCCGGCGCCGTTTCCTCGACGGCCGCCTCGGCTGCGGGCGGGTCGGGCTGAGGTGGTGGCGGCTCCACCTTCGGCACGGGGATCGGCTCGGTCGCTTCCTTTGCCGCCGGATCGGGCGGCGGGGGCGCGGGGGCGATTTGCATGTACCGCAACCTCTCCGGGGTAATCGGCTCGCGTCGCCAGCCGCCGAATCCGCCAGTTCCCCCGCCACCGCCACCAGCGGGGCCCAGACCCCCACCCGGGAACAGCTCAGGCGCCATCGCGCCGGCGACGAACGGCGTGATGAGGAGCAGAATGAGCAACACGTGCACGGCCACCGAGAAGGGCGCTCCCCAGCGTCCGTCTCGACGCAGCGGCATGCCGACGGGCGGCCGGTATGGCCGGCGATACTCGTCGTCGCCTCTGGGATCGTGTTCGTGGTCCTGCGGCTCGGTCATCCCGGCTCCCGTTCGTTACGGCACTCCCCAAAAATAATACGGCGGACGAGCCCGTTGGGTTCGTCCGCCGCTGCCGCCGCGAGGCTGGCCCCCGAATGAGCTACTTGCCGGCGTCCTTCGGAGGCACCCCAATCACCTTCACTCCGGCCCCACGCGCGACGTCCATCGCCCAGATCACGTCCTGATACTTGTTGGTGCCGTCGGCCTTCACGAAGAGGACCTTCGAGGGCCGCGGATCGTAAATCTCCTTCATCCGCGACGCGAGACGGTCCTTCGAGACGGCCTCCTTGTTGATCGACATCACCATGTTCGGGCCGATCTCGAGCACGATCTGATCGACGTTCGCCGGTGGCGGGCCCTGCTGTGGCGTTGGATCCGGCAGCTGCAGATCGATCGCCTTCCGCATCATTGGCTGAATGATCATGAAGATGATCAACAGCACCAGGAGGATGTCGATCATCGGGATCACGTTCGGCTCGTGCGACAACCCGCCCGCCTCGTTTCCAACCGAGAATGCCATAGGAATGTCCTCGACGGGGGTTAGGGGTTGCCCATGGTCGCGCCCGCGGCGGCGGCGGCCCGGTCCTCTTCCACCGAGGACTCGGTGCCCGGACGCTGATCACTGATCGCGCCCACGACGCGCACTCCATTCTTCGACGCGATGTCGATCGCATCGAGCACTCGCTGATACGGCAGATCGCGGTGCGCCTTCACGAACAGGATCTTGTCGACCGTGCGCGCATCGTAGATCCGGCGAAGCGCCTCGCCCACATCCTCGTTGCGGATGGCCTGCTTGTTCAGGTAGTACCGACCTTCGGCGTCGATGCCGAGCACCTGATCGCTGTCCTCTTCCGGGTGCGGCTTGAGGTTGACGCCCTCGGGCGGCACCGCCTGGAAGCCGGCAGCGAGCGCTGGCACCGTGATCATGAAGATGATCAGCAGTACCAGCATGATGTCGATCATCGGAATGACGTTGGGCTCGGCCTTGACCGTGGTCCGGCCGCTCTGCCCGACTGACATGCCCATGACGCTCTCCTCGCCTTGGCGTTAGGTCAGCCCGTCATCGGCTGATTGCCGCCCGTGGCCGTCGACGTGTTGAACTCGCGGGTGAAGCGGGAGCGGCCGAACTCGCCGGCGACGCCCTTGATCAGGTAGTCGATCATCTCCTTCGAGGTGTACGTCATCTCGACCGTGAGATTCTCGATCTTCGTCGTGAAGTAGTTGTACGCCCACACCGCGGGAATGGCGACGAGGAGGCCGAACGCGGTCGTGATGAGCGCCTCGGCGATACCGGCCGAGATCGCGCCGAGGCCCGCGGTGCCGGCCGTGGCCATACCCTGGAAGGAGTTGACGATGCCCATCGTCGTGCCGAGCAGACCGACGAATGGCGCCGTCGCGCCCACCGTGGCCAGAATGCCGAGGCCGCGCTTCAGCTCGGCGAGAATGATCATCATGTTGCGCTCGACCGCGCGCTCCGCCGAGTTGATGTCGGCGACGGTCACCGAGCCATCCTGAATGAGGGGGCGAACCTCGCCTAACGCCCCACCGAGCACGCGCGCGACGTGCGACTTCTTGTAGCTCTCCGCCAGCTTGATCGCCTCGGTGAGGTTGTCCTCCTCGAGGAACTGCGAGAACTCAGGCGCGAACTTCCGCGTTTCCGTCTGCGCCTTCCGCAGGGCCCACCACTTCTGGATCGTGACGGTGAGCGACCAGATGGACATGCCAAGCAGCACGAACACGATGCCCTTGGCGAACCAGCCCATGTGGCCCCATAGCTCGATCAGATCGACATTCATAAGTCAGGACTCCGGGAGGGGTTGGGGAGCTACTTGTTCAGCTTGAACGCGAATGGGAGCTGCACGAGCTGCTTCACCTTCCGTCCGCCGACTTCCGCGGCGTAGAACTTCATCGACGGCAGCACCTGCCGCACCGACGCCGTGAAGAGGTCATGCGACGACTTGAGGACCTTGAAGGTCTTCATGTCGGCCTTCCCCTCGGTGTCGACCACGAACTGGGCGAGCACCTCGCCCTCGACGTTGCTCTCGCGGAGCACATCGGGATAGCGCGGGCTGGGGTTGCCCGGTACGGCGAGCGCCGGCTTTTCCACCTGGAACTCGAAGTAGGCCTGATCCGGATTGACGGGACCGGTGCCGCCCTCGACGCCTTTGCCCGTGCCGCCCTGCACACCCTTCCCCGTGAAGTCGTCTTCATTGGTGACGGCCTTCGTGAGGTCGACATCGGGGATCTTGTCGGGGATCTCGATCGGTGCGGTGAGCACCTGGAACCCCTTGGGTGGGGGCGGAGCGGCCACGATGTCCGGCGGCGGCGGCGCCTTTTCCTCAGGCGGCGGCGGCTCGTCCTTCGGGACCTCGACGAACTTCACCTCTTCAGTCTTTTCCTTCGTCAGCTCCTGGCCCGCGTTCGCCGTCGCGTAGATGAGGAGTCCGCCGAGTGCGGCGTGCATGACGATGCTGAAGACGGTCCCGCCGGTGCTCCGCTGCTTCTTCGGTTTCGACTCGATCAGCGTGTTGAACATGCCAACCTTACCCCGGTCTGTGGGTGAGCGTGGCTCAACGCAAATGCCGTGCGGGTGTAATGCTACGAGGTGAGGATTACAACAGGAACGTTGCAAACATTAAGAATTCATGAAGGCGCCGTTATTTCGCCGTAACTTCCGACGTTGCATAGGCTCGCATACTCATGCGGTGCGAGCGGGCTCCGCCTCTTCCCCCTCATCGACGCCGGCG
Source organism: Gemmatimonadaceae bacterium (assembly GCA_025931335.1). Lineage (GTDB taxonomy): Bacteria > Gemmatimonadota > Gemmatimonadetes > Gemmatimonadales > Gemmatimonadaceae > JAICNG01. The sequence goes on from JAICNG010000012.1 coordinate 31,299, forward strand.
CTGGCGGCGTCTCGGCGGGGCGTTTCGGCCACCGGAAGGGTCACGGTGAAGGTGCTGCCGCGCCCGAGGCGCGACCGCACCGAGATCGCGCCCCCGTGCGCCTCGGCGATCCACTGCCCGATCGCCAGCCCCAGCCCGAATCCGCCGCCCTCGGCCATCCACGGGCGGTCGCCGGTGAGCAGCGGGCGTGACCGTGCGCGATCGGCCCGCCAGAACCGCTCGAAGATGTGAGTGAGGTCGGCCGCGGAGATGCCGACGCCGGTATCTCGCACGGAGAACGCCACCGTTCGTCCGAAGGACTCGAGCGTCAGCTCGACGCTTCCACCGCGCGGCGTGTACTTGATCGCGTTCGTGATGAGGTTGAGAAAGAGCTGACGCAGGCGCGTCGGATCACCGGCAACGGTCGCGGGCTCGACGACCGGCATGGTCACGGTGAGGCCGCCCGCTTCGCCGAGGATGACGGCGGTCTCGAACACCTCGCGGGCGAGCGCGTCGAGCTGCACCGGCTCGAGGTGCAGGTCGAAGCGCCGCTCGTCGGCGCGGGCAAGGGTGAGGAGGGATTCCACCAGGTCCGCCATGCGCGTCGTCTCGTGCAGCGCTTCCTCGAGCGCGACGAGGCGTTCGGCCTGCGGGACGTGCGGTGTCATGGCGCGCTCGACATCGGCGCGCAGGACGGCGAGCGGGGTCTTGAGCTCGTGGCTCGCATCGGCGGTGAAGCGGCGCAATGCGGCGAAGGAGCGCTCGAGCCGCTCCATCATCTCGTTGAGCGTCGTGGTTAGGCGCTCGAGCTCGTCCCCCGCCCCGCCCGAGGGGAGCCGTCGGTGCAGGCTGCGGCCGTCGGTGATCGCCTGCACCTCATTAATAATGCCATCGATGGGGCGCAGGGCGCGCCCGGCGATGACGTAGGCGCCGCCGATCGAGATGAGCAGGAGGAGCGGCGCGATGACGAGCATCGTGCCCACCAGCTCCCCCATCGCGAGCTCGGCCGACTGGGTCGACGACGCGACCACCACGCGTGAGATCTGCGATTCCCGCGCGGGGGCGCGGGCGGCCATGAGCAGCCGCTCGCTGCCGAACGGGACGATCGTCGCCAGCCCGCTCGTCGGCGCGTTGATCGCGTACTGCTGGAGTGACGCGAGCTCGTCGGGGGTGAGCTGGCGGGCGGCGAACGAGACGTACAAGCTCCGCCCGTTCGCATCGAGCACGAGCACGTAATCCGGGATGCCCTCGAGCAGCGTGCGGAGCTGCGGCGTGATCGCCGGCCCGACGATCGAGTCGCGGACCTCGGTCACCGGCTGGCCGGCGAGCTCGGCGTTGCGCACGAGGCTGAGCGCCAGGTTCGCTTCGGTGAATACGTAGCGCTGGAGCTCCTGGAGCGAGGCGGCGCGCCGGGCCCCCCAGAGCGCGATCGCGAAGACGAAGAGCGTGGCGATGAGCGCGGTCGCGTAGATCGCCGTCAGGCGCGACCGGAGGGTACTCATGCGAACCGCCTCACGAGCGCGGTCACGGACGTACGACGTACCCCACACCGCGCACGGTGTGGATGAGCTTCACGTCGCTGTTGGAGTCGATCTTCTTGCGCAGATGGTTGATCACGACGTCCACGATGTTGGTCCCGGGATCGAAGTGATACCCCCAGGCGTACTCGGTGATCAACGTGCGGCTCATGACGCGCCCGGCGTGGCGCATGAGGTACTCGAGCACGGCGTATTCTTTGGGGGTCAGCTCGATCTCCTGGCCTCCGCGCGTGACGCGTCGCGTGCCCTTGTCGAGCTCCAGGTCGGCCACGCGCAGCACCGGTGCGGCGAGCGCCCGCGGCCGGCGCGACAGCGCTTCGACGCGAGCAAGCAGCTCCTCGAAGGCGAATGGCTTGGTGACGTAGTCGTCGGCCCCCGCGCGAAGCGCCGACACCTTGGCGTCGATCGCGTCCTGCGCGGTGAGCACGAGCACCGGCCGCTCGAACCCGCGCGCGCGCAGCCGCTCGAGGACTTCCATGCCCGAGCGCCCGGGGAGGCGCATGTCGAGCACGACGAGATCGTACGCTTCGGACGATGCCCGCTGCTCGCCATCTTCCCCATTCGTCACCAGGTCCACGCCCCAGCGCTGCTCCTCGAGCCCGCGCTTGACGTACTGGCCCACGGTCGGATCGTCCTCGATGACCAGAATCTTCATGGTGAACGCATAGTACGGGGGAAACGGGCCAGGGGCCAAGGGCCAGGGGCCAGGGGTGTGGAAACGGCGGCGCGGCTTCGCCGCTGCCGCCTCTCTGATGAGCAAACGGCCGCGCGTTGCGCGGCCGTTTGCCTTTCCACACCCTTGGCCCCTGGCCCTTGGCCCTAGGCCCTCTTGAACCCGTATTCGCGGATTTTCCGGTACAAGGTCTTGGGCGAGATGCCGAGCATCTCCGCCGCGCGACCCTGGTGCCAGCTCGTCTGCCGGAGCACGGTCGCGATGTGGTCGCGCTCCAGGTCGGCGAGTGAGAGGGGACGTCCATCGGGCGCGACGCGCTTCGTCTCCCCCGCCGTCGATGGTCCGTTCAGGACGGGAAGATCCGACGCGCGAATCGTTCCGCCGGTCGCCAGCAGCACCGCGCGCTCGATCACGTTGCGCAGCTCGCGAATGTTCCCGGGCCACGAGTACGCCTGCAGCGCGGCGAGCGCATCCTCGGTGAGTCGGGGCGGCGTCGATCCGCCGTAGACCTGAAGGAAGTGCTCGGTGAGCAGGGGAATGTCCACCGCGCGCTCCCGCAGCGGCGGGAGCGTGATGCTGATGGTGTTGATGCGATAGTAGAGATCGCCGCGGAACGTGCCGTCCTGCACCTTCGCCTGGAGGTCCTGGTTCGTCGCCGCGATGATCCGGAGGTCGGTCTGCACCTTTTGTGTGCCGCCGACGCGAAAGAACGTCCCCAGCTCGAGGGCGCGAAGGAGCTTTCCCTGCAATCGCGGATCGAGCTCGCCGATCTCGTCCATGAAGATCGTGCCCCCGGCCGCGAGCTCGAACAGCCCGAGCTTGCGAGCCAGCGCGCCGGTGAACGCCCCCTTCTCGTGCCCGAACAGCTCGCTCTCGAGCAGATTCTCGGCGATCGCGGCGCAGTTGATGTCCACGAGCGCGCCGTTCGCGCGGTACGACAGCCGGTGCAGCGCGCGGGCGATGAGCTCCTTCCCGGTGCCGGACTCCCCCGAGATGAGGACGGTCGAGTCGCTCTTCGCCACCCGCTCGACGAGCGAGAGCACCGCCTGCATCGGCGCGTAGTGGGTCACGATCTCCGGCACGCCATCGAACCGGGAGAGCCGTTTCTGCAGCAGCACGTTCTCGCGGGCGAGCTGTCGTTTCTCCCACGCGCGCCTGACGAGGACGTCGATCTCCGCCATGCGATAGGGCTTGGAGAGATAGTCGTAGGCGCCGAGCTTCATGGCGCTGATCGCCGTCTCGATCGTGCCGTTCCCGGTGATGATGATGACCTCGGGTGGCGACGGCTCTTCGCGCACCTGTCGCAGCACTTCGAGCCCATCGAGCTCCGGCATGACGATGTCGAGCAGCGCGACGTCGTACGCTTCGGCCTTCATCGCCTCCAGCGCCGCACGCCCGTCGCGCCGCGAGGTCACCTGAAACCCTCGGCCGGTGAGGTAGTTCTCGAGCAGGGTTCCGAGGTGCGCCTCATCCTCGGCGATCAGAACGCGAATCCGCGACTCGTCTCTCATGCCGTCCTCTCCCCCTCGCTCTGCGCCGCGGGGAGCAACACTCGAAACGTCGTGCCCTTCCCCAGGTGACTGTCGACCTCGATGCGTCCCTCGTGATCGGCAACAATGGAATAGCAGATCGACAGGCCGAGCCCGGTGCCGCGCCCCGGCGGCTTCGACGTGTAGAACGGCTCGAAGATCTTCGGCATCTCGCCGCGCGGAATCCCGTGTCCCTCATCGGCGATCTCGACGACGACGGGCTCCTCCCCCGGACGGCCCCGTCGCGTGCGCACGAGGATGGACCCGCGACCATTCATCGCGTCCATGGCGTTGAGCAGCAGCGCCATGAAGACCTGAATCAGCTGCTCGGCGTTGCCGTGCGTCACCGGCGTCGATTCCCGGTCGAGCTCACGCACGACGGTCATGCGCTTGAAGCGCTCGTGGTGCTTGAGCAGAAAGAGTGTCTCCTCGAGCACGGCGTTCACGTCGACGGCGGCCTTCGTCGCGGCCTTCGGACGGCTGAAGTCCAGCAGCCCGTCGATGATGCGCTTGCACCGATGGACCTCGCTGTCGATGATCTGGAGGTAGTCGGTGAACCCCTGCCGCAGGCTCGCGTCCGCCGCCTGCTCCTGTAACCGCAGCGACATGCTCTCGGCGCATGCGCCGATCGTCGCCAGCGGGTTGTTCACCTCGTGCATGACGCCGGCGGCGAGGGTTCCGATCGCGGCGAGCTTCTCCGCTTGCGCGATCCGGTCCTGCGCCTGGCGCCAATCGGTCATGTCTTCGCCGATGGTGATGACGTGGGTGACGTTCATGTCATCCACGCGCATCGGGATCTTCGAGATGCGGAAGGTGCGAAGATCGCCGGTCGCGCTCGACTCCATGTGGAACGTGGAGATCTTTCCCGTCGCGAACACTTCATCGAACTCGCCGCGGAGCAGCTCCGCGGGTTGACGGTGCAGGATCTCGAAGATCGTCCGGCCGATCGCCTCCTCGCGCGACACGCCCTGAATTCCCGTCTCGCGCTTGCGATTCCACGCGTGAATGCGGTATTCGCGATCGATCACGTAGAGGCCCACGGGGAGCGAGTCGATGATCTTCTCGGTGAAGCGGCGTTGCTCCTCGATCTGCTGCGTACGCAGGCGCACCTCGACGGCCATCTGCTGCGCGTGCTCGGCGTTCGCGATCGCCGGCGCGAGCAGATCCGCCAGCGTCGCCAGGACGATGCGCTCCTCGGAGTCGAGGGCGCGGTCCACGCGAAGCACGAGCACGCCGAGGAAGCGCTCGCCGGCGATCAGGCGGGCCAGCACGACTCGGTCGTTGGAGAGGTCCCCGGCCTCGAGCAGCTGCGAGATCTCGGTGTCGGCGGTCGCCCCATCGCCAACTCCCCACGCGCGCGTCAACCCGGCCGGCGCCAGAGCCCACACCGCGCAATCGGACGCGGTGAGCGCCCGCCGGAGCAGCTCGAGCACCTGGTGGAGGGCGTCCTCGAGCGGCCCTCCAGCGGCCAGATGCGCGGCGACGTCGGAGAGGAGCGCGAGCGCCGGAGAGACCGGCTGAAGACTGGTGGGGGTGAGACGGGCGACGGGTGCCAATCGGCCTCGAAGTGGGGAAGAAAAGCGGGAGGACGGTCTGTCCAGCCCCCGGACAATATGACCGATAGCCCCCCCGGAAAGTCACACATTTCCTGCCCCAAGGACGAAATCTTTCAACGGGTTACGGCCGTCTGGCAGGATTTTTCCGGCTTAAGGGCTCGAGCAGTGGCCTGGCTACGAAAGACGAACCAGCAACCGATCACGGAGGGACCCATGACCCACGAAAGATCCTTCGGCCTGAGCCCCATTTTCGGCCTGCGGCGAGAGATCGATCGACTCTTCGATGACGCGTTCGTCGGCCGCGGCGGCGGGGCAAACTGGCATCCGGCGGTCGACATCGAGGAGACGTCGACGGAGCTGCGACTCGACGTCGAGCTGCCGGGGATTCGCGAGGAAGACGTCGAGCTCGAGGTCGAGAACGGCGTGCTCTCGGTGCGCGGTCAGAAGTCCGCCGAGCGCAAGGAGGAGGGCGAGGAGGGTCGCTACCACCTCGTGGAGAGGAGCTACGGCTCCTTCTTTCGCTCGTTCCAGCTGCCGAACGGCGTGGACGACAAGCAGATCCGGGCGGAGTTCGACCACGGCGTGCTTCGCATCCGCATCCCCAAGGCGGCGCTCGCTCAACCGCGACGCATTCAGATCGGCGGCGCCGGCGAGCGGGCCCGCACCCAGGACGTGGCCTCGCCGCGGCGAGACGACCGCGGCGCGCGGCGCGGCACCGGGGAGCAGAAAGAGACGGGCCGCGACCGGATGGTGGCCGAGCCGCGAGGCGGCGCCGAGAAGCAGCGTTAGGCGTGGGCGGGGCCGGGCGGGAACGCGCCCGGCCCTCGCTCCATCGCGATCTCCATCGGCGTGCCGAGCCGTCCCTCACGGCGCGTCCCATCGATCGTGGCCGTCACCCGCTCGCCCTCGATGCGGACGTCGACGGTATGCCCGCGGACCAGTACGCCGCTGAGGTCCACGAGCTCGAGTCCGAACGGCATCGGGTCGATCGTCAGCCCTGCCTCGTGCGGGCGCACCCCGGCGACGTATTGCACGATTGCGTCGATGATCCACGAATGGGTGCTGTCGCTCGCGAAGCGATGGGCCGACGCGCGCCCTTCGACGGGGTCGTAGAACTCATGCGAGCCGATCCGCACTGGATCCGCCCCCTCGAAGAACAACCGGATGGTGCGGCTCACGAGGTGTGCGACGTGCGGGCGCAAATGGGGCGCGTACGCGCGCGCCACGCGCGCGAGCGCATCGATCAGGTGCGAGTTCACCAGCGGCACCACCGGACCGCTGAATGGCGCATCGCCGCGAACGCCGGCGCGCGCCCCGATGCGCGAAAAGCGCACGTCGTTCGCGGGCGCCGTCGCTACCGGGAAGCTGGTCCAGAACGCATCGGGATCGAGCAGCGAGTCCTCGAGGCCGGCGAGGTGGCGCGCATCGGCGAGATCCGTCCGATACGGGTAGAAGCAAACCGCGGAGCGCGGACCGACGCGCTTCCCCGTTTTGGGATGCACGTCGCGAAACAGCCTCCATTCCGGGTCCCACATTCGCTCGCGTACGGCCACCGCGAGGCGGGTGGCGGCGGCATCCCACTCCGGCGCGTCCTGCGGTGACTGGGCGCGCAGGGCGAGGCGTCCCAGCGCCACGAAGAGGCCATACGCCGCCACCGCGGCGTCGACCGCGCACACGCTGCCCTGCTTGCGCCACCGGTCGCGATCGTCGAAGGCGACTTCGCCGCGCATGACCTCGATGAGCCCGACGTTCGTCGTCCGCTCGCGGAAGATCCACCGTGCGTGGCGCGCGAGCACCCCGTACGCGCTTCGCACGAACCCATCATCCGGGTGGACGGCGTCGAGGGCGAGCACGGCTCCGCCCCAGTCGGTCAGCGCGTTCGATGTCGCGGGCGTCCTGGCGCCGCGGAGCTGCCACGGGATGCTGCCGTCCTCGCGGACGGCGGCCAGCACCGTGCGGACCGCTCGCCGGGCGACGTCGGGGTCTCGCATCCACCGCAGCTCTCGCGTGTGGCAGGCCGCGGCGTCACTCGTGAGGCGGTGGAGGTGTCCGGTGCCCTCACACACGCCCAGATCGCCGGCGGCGAGCAGCTCGAGGCTGCTCCAGCGGTACCAGTAGCAGTGCTCGACGTACGGATCGGAGCAGCGAAAGGCCGGCACGCGACTGAAATGGTCACGCCACCGCCGGCGGCTGGCGCCACCTAACGTGGCGGCGTGCGCGGCGTTCGCTGGCGGAGACGCCGCGGGGGACGGGCGCGCCGCAACGGGAGAGGCCACACGCATCGCGAAGACGGTCGACGTGCCTTCGGCCGCCACGAACAGCGCGCGATGCACCGCCGCGTAGGTGACCTCGGCCGCGTCCACCTCCGCCGCTCCCGGCGGCAGGCCGTCGCTCGTCCATTGCGCGGCAAAGGGGGTGAACCCCCAGCGCGGGTGCATCGGCGCGCTCTCGCTTCGCGCGAGTCCCCAGCTCGTCGTGCCGCCCATACAGGCGAGCGCGATCTCGTATGGCTCACCGCCGGCCGCCGCTCGACGACGGAAGACGACGGTGCCATCGTATCGCATCGCGCCCTCGAGCGCCGTTCCGGGCTGTGCCGTCCAGGCGACGAGATGCATGCGCGTGGCGCGCGGCGCCTCGATGCGCCACTCGGAGGCGAACACCCCGCCCGGCTGCACCGTCCGCACTTCGGCCGCCGTCGCGCCATTGCCGAGCCGGTACTCCACCGCGAGCTCGGCCGGGCTCCAACGGCGCGTCGTTAGGTGCGCCGCGATCTCGGCCCCATCGTCGTCCAAAAAGGTGACGGTGAACAGCGGCCCGATCTCGTCGCCGAACAGGCTGGCCGGATCCCAGAATCCGGGCGCGTCGAGCCAGAGCGGGTGCGGGGGCGCGAACACCAGACCCTCGCCGGCCGACAGCTGCCACCGGTCGTCGCGGGCAAGCAGCTCGATCGGATCCACGGCCGTGCCTAGTCCAGCTCCTCGATCCTCGCCAGGAGCTCGTCCGTGTTCCGTCGCTGCCCGAGCTTGTCCTCCACGTGTGACCACCGGATGACGCCGTGGCGATCGATCAGCACGTAGGCGCGCCGCGAGAAGAAGCGCTCCTCGTCGAGCACCCCGTACCGCCGCGAGACCTCGCGGCGGAAATCGCTCAGCATGTCCACGCGGATGCCGTGCTTCGCCTTGAACTCACGCAGCGTGGGAACCGAGTCGACCGAGATCGGGAGCACCGCGACGTGCGCCGCCTCGTACCGATCGAAATCCTCGCTGAACTCACAGACCTCGGCGGTGCAGGTGCTCGTGAACGCGAGCGGAAAGAACGCGAGCAGGACATTTCGCTCCCGGCGATGATCGGAGAGCCGACGGGGCGTGCCCGCCGTCGAATCGAGCGAGAAATCCGGTGCGACGTCCCCCACGCGCAGGAAGGACGCCGAGACGCTGGTAGCCATGTCGAGAGAAGGAGGGTCGGTGTGCGAACGCCGCCGGCAACGTTACCGGCGCCGCTGGGACGCGGCAAGGCGACGACGCGCCTCAGCCTTCCTGGCGTTGCACGCGGCCGCCACCACGCGGTCCGCGTGGCGAGCGCTCGGCGCGAACGGGTGCCGGCCGAATGAGATCTTCGGCGGCGAGCAGGCTGCGCGCGAGGTCCGCCATCGACATGTTGCGGCTTTGGCTCGTGCGCTGGAGGATGCGATACGCCGCGCTCTCGGTGATGTTCTCGCGCTCCATGAGGATGCCCTTCGCCCGCTCGATCACCTTCCGGTCGTCCAGCTTCCGGCGAAGGTCGTCGCTCTCGCGCTGGGACGAGAGCCAATCCTCGTGGCGCGCGAAGGCCACCTGGATTGCCGCGTCGAGCTGTGCCGCCGTCACGGGCTTGACGAGATAATGGAAGATCGGCGCGCGTGTGGCCTGCGTCACCGTGTCGGGGTCGCTGTACGCCGTCACGGCGATGATGGGGACGGGCCGTTCCTCGTGGATCTGTTGGGCTGCGGCGAGTCCGTCGAGGTGGGGCATTCTGACGTCGAGGAGCACCAGATCGGGGCCCATCGTGCGCGCCATGGCGACGGCGCTGGCGCCATCACCGGCGATGCCCACGACGGTGTGGCCGAGCGAGCGAAGGTCCTGCTCGAGGCCGAGCGCCGTCACGCTTTCATCCTCGCCGATGAGGATACGCAGGGAGGATCCGGGCACCAGAAGCTCCTGGAGAAGCAGAAGGAATTCTGGGGCTGCAAGAGACGGACCGGGGGTGCCCGGACGGGAACGGAACGTGCCCTCTTTCGTCTGGATGATCTCTTCCGCGGCCGTCACGGATTCCGGGCGGGTTGCTCAGGAGGCCGCGCACATCCTTCTCGTGGGCTCGGCGGCTCGACTGGCGCGTGCCTTGACCCGCGCCGGGCACGAGGTCACGACGATCCCGCTCGAGGACGCGCTCGACCGGATCGACGATCGTGTCGAGGCGGTCGTCCTCACGACGCGCGGCCCCGAGGCCCTGGCGTTGTGCGGCCGGCTCAAGACGCGCTTTCAGGTGCCGCTGCTGCCGGTCATCGTCCTCCGTCAACGCCCGCACCGCGCCATCGGCGCCGTTGCGCCGGACGCGTGGCTTCGCCCGACCACACGCGGACGCGAGATCGTCGCTCGCATCGAGGAGCTCGTCCGAATTCGGCGTGCCGAGCTTCAGCTTGCCCGCCTGAACGAAACGCTCGCGTCGCTTGCGGCCGAGAACGGCGAGTTGTATCAGCGGGCCCGGCTCGACGCGGCTCGCACACTGGCGCTTCTCCGCGAGCTCCAGCATCGCGTGCGGAACAACCTCGCGGCCATTCAGGCCCTGCTCGTGCTCGAGCGGCACCGCTCGCCTCGTCGCTCCCTCGACGAAGCCATCGACGTGGCGATCGCGCGCATCCGCGGCATGGCCGCGCTTCAGGATGCGCTCTCGGTCGATGCGGGCGCGGTGACGCTCGCGGCGCTCGCGCGCGCGATCACGCGCAACATGGTCGATGTCTTCGGATCGTCGTCGATCCCCGCCTGCGAGGTTCAGGGGGACGCGGACGTTCCCGCGCAAGTCGGCAGCTCGCTCGCCGTCGCGCTCAACGAGCTGATCATGAATGCCGTGCGCCACGCGGACGCGCGCACCGTGCGCGTCGCGATCGAGCGAACAAACGGCGAGGTCGTCGTTCAGGTGATCGACGACGGGCGCGGCATCGCGTCGGCGGGCTCGAGCGGGGGCGGTCTCATCATCGCGCGCACCGTCGTCAGGAACGAGCTGCGCGGCACGCTCGAGGTGGTGCCCACTGCGTCCGGCACCGCGGTGCGGATGGTCATTCCCGTTCCGGAAGATCCCCCTGCGCAAACGGCCCGCTGATTCGCGGGCCGCGGATATGGAGCGTGCGAGGCTCGAACTCGCGACCTTTCGGTTGCAAACCGAATGCTCTCCCAGCTGAGCTAACGCCCCGACAGGTGTGAAAGATAAACGGAGCGCTCAGGCCGTTCCAGCCGGTTGGGCACACGACTGGCGGTGAGCACGTTCATCCGGTAGAAGCGTACACCGCCGTCATCCCGAGCGTCCCAATGCCCGCGACCCAGACTCCAAGTCCCACGCTGACCATCCAGTGTCAGTTCTGCCAGACGTGGAACCGCATCGATGCCACGCGCGCGGCCGACCGGCCGAAGTGCGGCAAGTGCAGCCGGCCGATCCTGCTCGACCGTCCACTCAAGCTCACCGACGAGACGTTCGACCGCACGATCGCGACCGCGGAAGTTCCCGTGCTGGTCGACTTCTACGCCGACTGGTGCGGGCCGTGCAAGATGATGGCGCCGTACGTCGACCAGCTCGCGTCGAAGGTGACCGGGCGCGCGCTGGTCGCGAAGCTCGACACCGACGCGTCGCCGAGCACGGCGCAGAAGTTCGATATTCGAGGAATCCCGTCGGTGATCGTCTTTCGCGACGGCAAGGCGGTGTCGCAGCAGGCGGGGGCGGTACCGCTCGCCACGCTCGAGAAAATGCTCGGCGCGATCTGATCGCTCGCCGAAGTCAACACCCGAAGACGTCTGACCCCCGACGCCATCGGGTGTTCTCTACTCGTGCGCGGGCATCGTCTCCATCGTCTCCGGGTCGTACGGCACCTGCACCTGGTCTCGATACGGCGACGTCAGCAGCGTGACGCGCATGCGCGGGAACGCATCCATGAACGCCGAATAGCAAAGCCCCCAGATGCCGAGGTAGCCGAGCGTCACGCCGATCTCGTACAGGCCGAACGGCGCGTGCGCGGACTCGTAATGCAGCGAGGGATACACCTCGATGTAGCGCAGCAGCCAGAGGCCGGCGAGACTGCAGAGCGCGAAGAGCGCGAGCGTGGGAAGATAGACCTTCGCCGCCCGCGACAGCAGCCCGAGGAACGGCAGAACGAACATCAGGAAGACCACCGACAGGGTGAACGCCAGCCACGGGCCGATCAGCCGCAGGCGGGCCCAGTGCGTTTCTTCCCCGATGTTGGCGTACCAGATCACCAGGTACTGGCCGAACGTGAGATAGCCCCAGAATGCCGTAAAGGCGAAGCACAGCTTCCCGAGATCGTGGAAGTGGTGCTCCGTGACGAGATCGTACGCATTCAAGTGGCGACGCCACCACATCGTGAGGAGCGACCAGCTCATGATGGCGCCGAGCCAGCCGCCCATGAAGAACCACCACGAGTAGAGCGCGCTCTGGAAGTGCATGTCGAGCGTCATGGAGAGATCCCACGACAGCAGCGACATGAAGAAGCCGAACGCGAGACAGAGGACCACCGCCAGCCAGCCCTGCCGGGAGTGCGTCGAGTGAATCTCCCGGCGCTCCTCGCCGAAGCCACGGCGCATGCGGGCGCGCAGGCCGCGCGCCCAGCCGGCGCCCTCGTCCGTCGAGCGGCCCACGTCGAGGCGGAGCGACGTGTAGACGTACCAGACGCTCAGGAGGACGAGAATGCCAAAGACGGCCAGATCGCGACCGATCAAGAAGGTCGGATCGAACCAGGCGGCCTTCTCGGGCACCGGCGGTGCTTCGTGGGTCCACGGGAAAATGTGGTGCCGGCCGACGAAGATCAGCACCAGCAGCAGGAACGCCACCGGAAGAAACGCGACGTACCCCTCGAGAAACCGGACGACCGGCCGCGACCATCGCGCGGTCGTGATGCGCTGCACGGCGACGAGCACCACGGCGGCCTGCGAGATCGAGACGAAGAACAGCCAGTTCACGTGCAGCGCCTGCCACGCGCGGTTCTCTCCCTGAATCACACCAAAGAGGAATACCAGCGTCCCAATGACGGCGAGGATGATGCTGGCCAGCTTCACCCCACGCCCGATCGGGCGGGATGTCGCGCTCAGGATCTCCTCGCGCGTGAGGACGTGCGTGTCGTGATGCGCGCTCATCGGTGCCCTCCCGCCGGAGCCGGCGCCGACGTCGTGTCGGCCGGCGTGGCGTTAGGCGCGAGGGTCGGACGGACGAACGGTGGCGGACGCGTCGGCGCCGTCACCGAGTAAGTGGGGACCGCGGGGCCGTTTTCTCCAGGCTGTCCCGCCGGCTCGGTCGACACCGGGGCGCCGAGACGCCCCTGGAGCCCGCGGACGTAATTCACGACGTCCCATCGATCCATGTCCTCGATGCGATTGTACGTGGGCATGAGACCGCGGCCGTTGCGAATGATGCCGTAGAGGTAGCCATCACTGCGATTCTGCGCGATGTCCGTCAGCAGCGACGGCGCGGGCAGGCCGTACGACACGATCGGCCCGTCGCCGGCGCCCGCGCGCCCGTGGCACACCGCGCAATTGATCTGGTAGTGCCTCCGTCCATTGGCGAGCGAGCTGTCGGACACCGGCGTCGGATTCGGGAGCAGCGCCAGCGAATCCAGCGCGCCCGGCGTGGGCAGGCTCGAGATCATGAACGCGGCGACGGTCGTCCCGTAGATCGGCACCGAGAACTGCGGGTTCCCGCGCGACGCGAGGCTCTCGGGAGGCACCCCCAGCCACGTCACCGTGTCGCTCCACTGCTGCTCCCACGGCTCCTGCCGCGGCTGGTCGATGAACGTCGTGAACCAGGGGCAGGCACCGAGGAGGAGCAGCGAGACTGCGGATAGCGGATTGCGGATGGCGTGACGCCGGAACCGCGCCGAGTCGTCGGTCGCCGCCATCCGCAATCCGCAATCCGCAGTCCGCAATCTCGCTCTACCGTTCACGCCGCACCTCCACTGCACCATTCTCCTGGAGCACCTGCGTCACCTTGGCCTCGCGATCGGGCGGGCACTCCACCCAGATCCCGTAGTCGCCATCGCTGAAGCGCGGATCGTAGCCGACCGTCATCATCAACCGGGGTACGCGCGCGACGGCGAACATCCCGAACACGGTCGAGAGCGCACCCACCAGCACCATCACCTCGAAGCCGATGATCGTGTACGGCACCCACGAAGGGATGGGCTTTCCTCCGACGACGAGCGGCCAGTACTCCGACACCCAGATCGCGATCCAGTAGCCGAACGTCACGCCCAGCAACCCCCCGATGAGCGTGAACCGCCTGACGACGCTCGGCCCGTGCGCCAGCGCATGCTCGAACTCGTGCCGCGGCGTGGGCGAGTAGACCGTGATCGAGCCCGCCTTCGCGTGGCGCAGGGCGGCGATCGCATCGACCGCCGAATCGAGCTCGCGAAACACTCCCAGGACGCCGCGCATTACTCGTGCTCTCCGGGCGTTTCAGGGGCGTAGTCGACGTGCTGCCCCGAGACGTCGATCTCGGTCGTCGCGGCGTGCGTCCGCAGCCGCGGCGGCACGATCTCCTTCACCTCGGCGATCGCGATCACCGGGAACTGCTTGATGAAGAGCAGGAACCACATCGAGAACCAGCCGAAGCTGCCGAGCAGAATCGACCAGTCGACCCACGTCGGGGCGTAGCTCGTCCACTGCCAGGGCTCGTACTCGTGCGACAGCGACGGCACCACGATCACGAACCGCTCGAACCACATCCCGAGATTGATGAATAGGCTCAGGATGAACAGCCAGGTCGTGTTGCGACGCATCTTCTGCGAGAAGAGCGTCAGCGGCAGGAACATGTTGCAGGTGAGCATGATCCAGGCGGCCCACCACCACTGGCCGAAGACGCGGTTCATGAAGTACTGCTGCTCGACTTTGTTTCCGCTGTACCACGCCACCCAGAACTCGGTGAGGTACGCCAGCCCCACGACGAGCGACGTGAACAGGCACAGCTTCGCCGCGGCATCCAGGTGGTTGATCGTGACGTAGTGCCGCAGCCCGAACCATCGCCGGAGGGGGATGATGATCGTGAACACCATTCCGATGCCGGAGAAGATGGCGCCGGCCACGAAATAGGGCGGGAAGATCGTCGCATGCCACCCGGGCACGAGCGCCATCGCGAAGTCGAACGACACCACCGAGTGCACCGACAGCACCAGCGGCGTCGAGAACGCCGCCAGGAAGAGGTACGCGCGCGTGAAGTGCCGCCATTCCCGATCGCTGTTCCGCCACCCGAGCGAGAGCACCGAGTAGATGCGCTTCCGGATGGGATTGGTCTCGCGATCGCGCAGCGCCGCGATGTCCGGCACCAGACCCACGTACAGGAAGGTCGTCGAGACCGTGAGGTACGTGAGGATCGCGAAGACGTCCCATACCAGCGGGCTCTTGAAGTTCGGCCAGATGAGCCGCCAGTGCGGATACGGAATGAGCCAGAAGAACTTCCACGGGCGACCGAGGTGCAGAATCGGGAACAGCCCCGCCGTCATGACGGCGAACACCGTCATCGCCTCGGCGCACCGGTAGATCGTCGTCCGGAATCCGGCGCGGAACAGATACAGAATGGCGGAGATCAGCGTGCCCGCGTGCCCGATACCCACCCAGAACACGAAGGTGATGATGTAGACGCCCCACATCACCGGCGGGTTGTACCCGGCGACGCCGAGGCCCATGTAGATCTGGTAGATCCAGGAGCCGATCCCGATCAGCAGGCAGGTGACCGCGATGCCGAGTCCGATGAACCACGCCCCCGTGGGCGTGAGCGTCGCGATGATCTCGTCGTTGACCTGCTGGTAGCTGCGCACCGCGGGCAGCTGGATGTTGGCCGACGGGATGTTCGGACGCGGCATCTGTTCGACCGGGCGGGCGACGGTAGCCATGATCGTCTCCTACTCGCCGGCCGGTGCGGGGGCGCCCGGCGGCGCAGGCGCCGGGTGCGTGACCTTCTTCAGATAGACCACCGCGGTAAAGGTGTTCAGCTCCTCGAAGACGTGATACGCGCGCTCGTCGTGCAGACGTTGCGCGACCGCCCACCGTTCGTCGGCGGCATCCCCGAACACGATCGCGCGTGACGGGCACGCTTGCGCGCACGCCACCGTGAACTCGTCAGGCGCCACCTCGCGGCCCTCGGCGCGGGCGCGATTCTCCGTCTCTCGAATGCGCTGCACGCAGAACGTGCATTTCTCCATCACGCCCTTGCCGCGCACCGTCACGTCCGGATTCAGCTGCCAGTTGAGCGGCTCGGGCCACGCGTACTGCGGCCGGTCCGTCTCCCCGTAGCCGAACCAGTTGAAATAGCGAACCTTGTACGGGCAGTTGTTCGAGCAATAGCGCGTGCCGACGCACCGGTTGTAGACCTGAACGTTCAGTCCATCGGGGGAGTGGTACGTCGCGAATACCGGACACACCGGTTCACACGGCGCGTTTCCGCAGTGCTGACACAGCATCGGGACGAATCGCGTGTCGAACGCGCTGGACGATTCGTCGCCCTCCCAGTACCGCTCGAGCCGAATCCACGCCATCTCGCGGGAGCGCAGGATGTTCGCGCCGGCGGTGCGCGGCAGCCCCTGCGTGTGTCCACTCTGATAGGCGGCGCCGACCGTCGGAATGTTGTTCTCGGCGTAACAGGCCGTGACGCAGGCCGAGCATCCGGTGCAGCGCGTGAGGTCGATGGTCATCGCCCACCGACGCTTGGCCATTCCCGTCGGGTGCGCCGGATCGTAGAGCCCCACTTCGTTCTTCCGTGGATCGCTGAGCGCTCCCTCGGCATCGGCGGCGATCGGTGCTCGCAGCCCGGGAAGCGGCTCATGCGACGCGTCGCCGGGAATCGCGTGCGCCGCGTGCGCTTCTTCCGCGTGCCCCAGCTCGGTGACGGGGAGCGCACGGCCGATGCCTCGTCCGTGCTGCCGCGCGGAGCCCTCGGTGGTCACCAGCTGCGCGTATTCACCCGGCTTTCTCACGCGGACTCGCGAGCCGCTCCATGCCGCGAGCCCCGCGCGATCGAAGCCGGGGCTCACCGCATCGAGCGGATTGGCACCGACGTTCGCCGCGAAGCGACCGTAGGCCGAGTGGCCGCGCCCGAACGCCATCGCGACCGTATCGCGCCGGATGCCCGGATAGAGGTACGCGGGTGCGCGCACGACGCCGCCCGACCCCTGCACCTCGACGACATCGCCCGGCTGAATGTCGAGCCGCGCGCCGGTGTCGGGATGCATCTCGACCCAGGACTGCCAGCAGATCTTGCTGACCGGGTCGGGCAGCTCCTGGAGCCAGGGCTTGTTCGCGCCATCGACGCCGAGCACGCCCGACGGGTACACGACGAAGGTGAAGTCGCCGTCGAACTCGACCGGAGCGGGGACCGTTCTCGCGTCGGCCGGGGCCGGCGCACGCGGGGCGACCCGCGCCGTGGATCCGCTCGTTATGCCCCGGGCGAGGGCGGTGGCGAACGCCGGCGCGCCGCCCGGAAAGCGACCGATGAGCCACGACCGGTAGTCCGGCGCGGCCGCCCGGCCGGCCGCCTGAGGCGTCGCCGCCGACACCTCGAGCAGGACGTCGGCGGTGGCGCGCGTGCGGAACACCGGATCCATGGCCGGCTGCTGGAGCGAGAGCACGTTCGGCGCGGGCTGCGCGTCGCCCCAGGATTCCAGCGAGTGATGGTCGGGGAGCACGAGGTCGCACAGCTCCGCGGTCTCGTCGGGATAGCTCGTGAACGCGACCTTGAACGGCACCCGCGCAAGCGCCTCCGCGACCTGCGCCGACTTCGGCATCGTGAACACCGGGTTCACGCCGCGCACCATGAGCAGCGGAACCCGGCCCGCCCGCATGCGCTCGACCGCGGCGCTCACCTCGGCCGAGGTGGCCGCCCCTTCGAACGCGCTGATCGGCGTCGCGGGGCGAATGGTCGTTCCCACGTTCCCCGATGCCTGGTTGATCGCGTTGACCGCACGGGCGACGTCGCGGGCGTCGACCGTGCTCACGCCGGACACGACCAGACTCGGCCGGGCCGCCGCGAGCTCGGCGCCTAACCGCTGAAGCGTCTCCGCCGGTACGTCGGCGGCGGCGGCCGCGGCCGCCATGTCCGCGCGTCCACCGCCCCGCACGGCGGCGAGCAGCGCGTTCGCGATCGCGAGCTCGCTCCCGCTCCGCGCCGGAATCCACTCATCGGCGTTGAGCCCGGTGAGAGACCGTCGCGCGCCGATGTACACGAATCGGGGGGCCGCGGCCATTTTCGCCCGGGCTTCCGCGAAGTCGAGCTGCTGCGGGACGCTCGCACCCCACGCGTCGAGGAAATCCGCCCCGATCGACACGATGAGTCTCGCATCGGCGAACGACAGGGACGGCCATGCGACCCCGTATGCCTCACGATTCGCCGCGACGACGGCGTGATCCAGCATGGGATCGACGGAGAGGTGCGGCGCGAGTCCCATCGCGCCCAGCCACTGATCGAGGAAGAACGGGAAGCTCCCGGTCTCGTGGCGATTGAGGAAGACGGCGTCGGCCCCGCGCCCCGCGGCGCGCGCTTCATCAATCCGCTGGCGAAGGGTCTGGGCCGCTTCCTGCCACGTGATATCGACGAGCCTGCCGTCGCGCCGCACGCGCGGCCCCGTATACCGATCGGGGTTGTAGAGTCCCTGGAGCGCTGCCTGTCCCCGCGCGCACAGGGCGCCGCGATTGAGCGGATGCTCCGGATTGCCCTCGAGCTTGATCGCGCGACCATCCCGGGTCTCGGCGATCACGCCGCACGCGGCGGCGCACTCTCGACAGGTCGTCGCGAAGTACGTCGACACACCGGGTACGGTTTGATCCGGGCTCACCAGGTACGGAATGAGCCGTCCCGCCTCGCTTGGCCCGCAGCCGGCCGAGGCAGCCCCGGCGCCCGTGACGCCGAGGATCTTCAGGAACTCGCGGCGCCGAACGCCCGTCGGCTGTGTCGTCTCGCTCATCGACTCAGTAGTGACAGACGCTGCAGTCGTACCGCACTTGCTGCTGGATGTGGCAGTTGACGCACCATCCCATGTTGAGATTCTGCTGCTGGTACACGGGGAGCATGTCCTGCACCTGACCGTGGCACGTCTGGCAGGTGACGCCGGCGTTCACGTGCCGCATGTGCGGGAACTGCACGTAGTCGGGCACCTTGTGAATGCGCACCCAGGGAATGGGCTGGTTCTTCGCCGCGAACTGCTGAAGCTTCCCGACCTCCGGTCGCTCGGTCCCGTCGGGCCGGCGCACCCCAATCACCAGGTGGCATCCCATGCAGGTGCCGATCGCGGGCAATCCGGGGTCCGGGGACTTGTTCGCGGAGCTGTGGCAGTAGAGGCAGTTCATCTGCAGCGCCACCACGTGCGGATTGTGGGGGAACGCGATGGGCTGCTGGGGGGCGCGGCCTTGCGGAGTGGAGCCGCCACTGACGGCCGAGAGGAGGATGGCAGCGGCGCCCAGGGCGATGAGCCCGGGATACACCGCCCACTTCTTCCTATTCGTCATCGCGCGCGGGGTGCGTGGACGCGGCCGGTCGTCTTGTGAAATTGTTCACAAGCCCAGTCAACGGCGGGTATAATGCTCTGGCTTCGCCGCGGTTCGCAAGGGCCTCGGAAGGCAAGGACATCGGATGTCGGAATTCAGATTTCAGATTTCGAGAATTCAGATCTCGGCATTCGATGACGGGCCGGGCAACCGACGTCTCTCGCGCTCGATCGCGCTCCCTCCCTCCCGTTTCGCAACGCGCGCGGGCCACTGCACGAATTGCACCCACTCATTTCGCGATCGCCAACTGCGCACCCTTCGCGATGGCGTCGGCGCTCGTCAACGTCGCACCGAGCACATCGTCGGGAAGCAGCGCGAGGTTCGCGCGAGGCGTCTGCGCAAGACGCAGCGGCCACGCGCTTCCGTGGACGAACCGCTCGGCGCCACACGTCCGCAGCAGATGCGCGAGGTCATCCTCCGGCGGACCCCACAGCCAGGAGATGTCCCACCACACTCGCGCCCGCTCCGCTGGGGTGAGCCCCCAATGAACTTCCTCGACGAGCGCGCGACCAGCGCCGCAGACGACGACGTGGACACGATCGCTGGCGCGCGCGATCGACCGGATCGTCGCCCCGCTGAGGTCGCCGGCCGTATCCATCCAGTGGCGCTGTCGTGCATCCTCGAATCGCGTCGTGAGCTGAACGACGACGCCGGCCTCACCGCAGGCCGCGGCCAGCTCGAGCATCGATGCGTCCTGCGGCGCGAATCCCCACTGTGGCGGATACGCGCGCACCGCGGGCACTCCTCGCGAAACCACCGCGCGCAGCGCACGCTCCCACTGCGGCCAGTCGGGGCGTACACAGGGAATCGCGTGAAGGACACTCGGCCACCGCTCGGTTGCCTGAAACAGCGCCTCGTTCCCGGTCGAGGGATCACGCCAGAATGCTGACGGCAGATGGCCCACCCACGCGCCCTTCACGCCCTCTCGCTCGAGGACGCGCACGAGCACCTCCGGATCGGGGTGCGGAACGTCGCGGAACGGATAGGCACCGATCCAGGTGTGCACGTCGATCGTCATGAGGCCCTCGCCGCCGCGCGCGGGGACGCCGGAGCGTCGCTCGCCAGCGCGGGAAAACTCCCCGGCGGGAAGATCCGCGCCGCATTGCGCCATCGGATCGCGGCGATGTCCTCGCGTGACAGACCGACCGCGTCGAGAGCCCACAGCTTGGCGAGGCCCGTCTCCATCGTCAGGTCGGAGCCCCACACGATACGCGCTGGGCCGACGGCGGCCACTGTCCGATCCAGCATCCCCCGATCGACACCGCTGCCGGACAGATCCACGTAGACGTTAGGCACGTCGGCGAGTGCCGGCAGTGTGTGCTGCCAGTCCCCTCCCCCGCCGATGTGCGCCAGAATGAACGGCACGGTCGGATGGCGCACCGCCAGCCGCGCCAGCTCGACACCGTCGGAGGCCTCCTGTCCGGGCCAGTCGCGCCGGCGATGCTGCCACACGTGCTGCAGCACGGGCACCCCGCGGCGCGCTGCTTCCTCGGCGATGGGATCGAGCAGCGGATCGTCGGCGCGCCGGCTTGCGGCCAGCTTGATGCCGATCGCGCCCCCGGCGAGGCACCGGTCGATCTCGTCGAGCGCATGTCGCTCGTCATTCGGGTTGACGGTGACGTAGCTGCGAACGCGATCCCCCTCCTGCCGCTGCAACGCGAGCATTTCATCGTTGCCAAGAGCCACGTCTGCCGGCGAAGGAAAGTAGATCGGCGACGTGTGGCCCCACGTGCCGAGCACCGAGGCGACGTGGACGGTGATGCCAATGCGCTCGCCGGCGCGCAGTCGCGCGGCATTGCGCTCGCGCCAGTCTTTTCGCCCGCACCGCGCGTGGAGAAAGTGCGCGTGGACTTCGATGAGGGGCTCCGGTCCGGCCAGCGGTCCCTCGCGCGAGCGGGGGGTCATTCCTCGTCGCGCAGCCGCACGAGCGCCGAGCTCGCTGCACTCTCGATCTCGGCGATGGCCTCTTCGTCGTGCGCGAGCGAGGGGAATTCGTAGGCCCCGCGCTTGAACAGGACGCCGGCTTCGACCGCCAGCTCGATGAAGCGACTTTCGCGCGCGGGAGCGTCGAACCGGATCAACCACATCTGATCGAGGCCATCGGTGCGCACGCCCTCAATTCGGCTGGCCGCGATCGCGCGATCGACCGCGCCGCGCATCTCGGCGCCGATCTCGCCGAGCGACTCGCACACTTCGGCGCGCGCGTGCCACTCGATAACGGCCCGCGCCGCGGCCAGCGCCACGGTCTCGCTGGCGAGCGTCGACGAGATCCACGTGTCGCTCGCCGCACGCATCACCGACTCGCGGCCCACGACCGCCGACAGCGGATATCCGTTGGCGAGCGCTTTGCCGAACACGGCGAGGTCGGGCGTGATCTCCACGAGCTCCTGGTAGCCGCCGGTCTTGAGCCGGAATCCGGTCTTCACCTCATCGAAGATGAGCACCGCGCCCGACTCATCGCAGGCGTGCCGCGCGCCGGCGATCCACTCGACGGAGGGCAGGCGCTCGATCACCGGCTCGAGCACGATGGCCGCGAGCCGCTCCCCCGCTCGCCCGGCCGCGGTCTGGAGCGCGTCGACGTCATCAAAAGGAACTCGCAGGATGTCGGCACGCACGCTTTCGGGGACACCGCTGGCATCGCTCGACCAGTCGAGCCACCCGAAGTATCCACACGCGATCACGAGCGAGCGACCGGTGTGGGCGCGCGCAATGCGAACCGCGGCCGCGACGGCCTCCGCACCTGTCTTGAGGAACCGGACTTGCTCGGCGCAGGGAACGAGCTCGGCAAGACGCTCCGCGACATCGACCTCCAGCGCCGGCGAGAGGCCGCAGACGTTGCCATTGCTCGCCGCCTCGATCACCGCCCGGGTCACCACCTCATCCGCGTAGCCAAGCGCGACGGCGCCGAGCGCCATCGTGCAGTCGATGAGCTCGCGTCCTTCCGCGGTCTCGATGCGGCAGCCACTCGCGCGCACGAAATGGGTCGGTAGCTCGCCGGCGCGCTCTCCGAACAGCGCATCGGCGCGCTTGCTGCCCGTCGAGGCGCCGCCAGGGAGGATCGCGGCGGCTCGCGGCCGCCACACGTTTTCGTCCGGCCGGTCGAAGTCGAGAGAGCTCATCGCGCTACAAGAACGCGGGGCCTGCGCCGACCGTCAAGGCCGCTGCCGGGCGCGCTCGAGCGAGCGCGACACCTCGATCGCCATGGCACGCAGGAGCTCGATCTCGCGCGCATCCGGTGCGGCGCGAAAGGTGAGCGAGCGAAAGGAGCGCAGCACGAGCGCCTCGTTCCGCGTCTTGAAGAAGTCGATCGCCACCAGCGCGCGCTCGATGTCGGCAAAGAGCCGCTCGAACTGCTCACTCGTCGCGGCCGGGGCGTCCTTGCGGGGAGCGCGGCGCGGGCGGACATGCTCCGGCGCGGCCAGGCGCAGCTCGTACATCGCGAGGAGCGCGGCCTGCGCCAGGTTGAGCGACGAGTAGCTCGTGGTGGGAATGGTCACGATGAGGTGCGCCCGGTCCAGCGCGTCGTTGTCGAGCCCGCGATCCTCGCGGCCGAACAGAATCGCGACCTCACCCTCCGCCGTGCATCGCACGAGCTCTTCGGCCGCGCCGCGCGGCTCGGCGACCCGGCGTTTCGCTGCGCGCTGGCGCGCGGTGTAGGCCGCGACGCAGACGCAGCCGGCGATGGCCTCATCGATCGTGTCGCAGTGACGAATGGCGCCGACGATGTCCTGGCTGTCGTGCGCCACGAAGTGGATCCGTGCGGGGTCGTACTCGCCGGGACGAACCAGCGTCAGGGCCGTGAGGCCCATGTTCTTCATGGCACGCACGACGGCCGCGATGTTGATCGGGTCCTGCGGCTCGTGCAGGACGACGCGAACGCGCGCGAGCGGATCAGCCACGCTCGATCACGAGGGGAAGGAACCGCGCGGGCGACTGGCGATCGCCCTGGAGGTAGATCCAGTCGCCGCCGCCACTGAGCGCGAGCTGGCCGCGCCGCCGCACCCGACCCGAGCCCATGTCGTTCACGATCACATCCAGCGCGATGAGGAGATCGCGCTCGGATCCTAACGAATCGAGCGGCACCTCGAATCGCATCGCGTACCCCTGGCGGTGTCGGCTCCACGTCGCGGCGACGGGCACGCCACCGCGCGCTCCGTCGACCGCGCGGACACGCACGCGGGGCGGCGGATCCTCCGGCACGGCAAGCCATGCCGCGAACCGGTCCCACCCGCGCGCCGCCACGTAGAGCTGCACGCCGTCGCTGTGGATGTCCGGGTGCTCGTTGTCGAGCGCCGGATCCTCGGCGTTCGGCGGGCGGAAGACGACCTCGGGCTTCTCTACGGCGATCGCGATCACGAGATCATGCCGCGTCGCCTCGAGCGTGATCGTGGCGCGTGGCGACCCGGCGTCATGCCAGCTGTCCTCCGAGCGCCGGTAAGCGCGTTCGGCGAGCGCGAACGTCAGCGGCGCGGCGCCAGCGCGAAGATGCAAGGGTCGCGGCGGGGCAGACACACGTGCGCGACCGGCCGTTGGCGGCGCAGGCGTCACGCGCCGCCGTCCGCCGAGGTCGATCGAGCTGCGCGCACCCCCGTGGTGCAGCGTGATCGACCATCCGTCGTCGCGCCGCGCGTGCTCGTGCCGCTCGAGATCTCCGCGCTGAATCACCAGGATGCCGTCTTGGGCGAGGACGCCGGTTACGCCGCTCCGCCAGCTCCACACCGTCGTCACACTTCCCTCTGCTGCCTCCAGGCGAACCAGCGAGAACCGCCGCTCGGCCGATCCTGGCGGGCCCGGCGCGACCGCGCGCCACCACTCCGCTCCCGCGCTGGTGAGCACCCACCCCTCGACATCGCGAACGTCCCGGTGGCGCAGGTGGACCGCCGCGTCGGAGTCGACGTGCGCTCGCTCGCTGTCGTGCACGTAACCAAACCCATCCTCGGGAGCAGCACCCCCAACCAGTGACGCGGGGCGAAAGTCGAGCGCGGCGATCTCCGCGAGCACGTGGATGGGAAGCGCCACCGAGAGGGCGCGGTCACTCTTCCATTCGAGGCGATCGACCAGATAGTCCGTCATCACCACCAGCGAGCGTCGAGCCGACACACCCGGGGCGAGGCCATCCGTCGCGACTTCGGCGTCGATCCATCCCGCGGCACCGCGCTCCTCGAAGGCGAGCAGCGTCCCCGCCGCGCGCCGTTGCGAGACGTCGTCGAAGAGCGGTGCGTTGTGAGCGAGCGTCGAACGATACCAATGGAGCGACGGATCCACGTACGATCCCGTCCCGTAGTCATCGAGGATGCGGTGCTCACCGTGGGCCAGCAGCACGTTCAGCCGATCGGGGTGCCCGTGGCCGCCCCCACTCTGACCATAGTCGAGCGCGGCGTAAGCGCGGCCTTCGTCGCGGCGAATGACGGCGAGGCCCTGCGCCTCGAGGAGCGCCGATTGGCCGATCGATTCCGGAGCCTCCGGAAGCGTCTCACGCGCGAACAGGAGCGCGCGCCATCCGAGGTCGGCGCGAGTGAGCGATGACGCTTCCTCGTGCGGCTGCGTATCGGCCGCGCTCCGCCACCGTCCCGTGTCCCGGCGCGGAACGGAATCGCCGTACAGTTTGCCAAGGGCG
>JAICNG010000098.1 GCA_025931335.1 Gemmatimonadaceae bacterium
ATCAATGGTATAACTGGTTTCGTGGGGGAAAATGGGGCGTTTTGCGCGGCTTTGGTGCGCCCGCGCTATTTTCAATGTGCGGGGGGGGGGGTGCTCCGCACGCGCCCCCTCGCATACCACCCCTTCGATCCCCTTGATCCCTTCGATCCCTCTGGCCCCTTCGACGTTTAGAAACTGGGCCCCAGCGAGAACCGCCAGTACGAATCGCGGCGCGGATCGTCGAGCGGAATCGCGTAATCCCAGCGCAGCAGCGCGAAGTTGAAGAGGTTCAGCCGCACGCCGAAGCCGTAGCTTCGCAGCGCGTGGCGCTGGAACGCCGGATCGAAGCGAGCGGGGCGCGACCACCGAACGTTCTGCCCCTCGAACCAGGTGAGGCCCACGTCGTAGAACACGAGCCCCTCGATAGGCGGCAGCGAAATCGGCAGCAATCCGATGTCCACGCGTCGCAGCAGCGGGAAGCGCAGCTCGACGTTGGCGACGGCCAGCCGGCTGCCGACGAGCGGCGAGCACCGATAGTAGCGCAGATCCTCACTGGTCGGATCGTTGAAGGCGCACCCCCTGATCTCGTTGAGCGCGAACTCCTCGCGATCGTAGCCGCGAAGGAGCTCCGGATAGCCGATGTACTTGCGCAGCGTGTCGGCGTCCCGACCATCGGACACACTGGCGAGAACGCGCGTCGACAGCGTGAGAAAATTGAACAGGATCGGATCGTAGCGCCGATAATCGAGGAGATAGTCCATCCACTTGTACGTCCCGATGATCGGCTCGACCTGCAAGCGGTACCGGCGGCCCATGATCGGGCCGGTGTAGCCCCACAGCACGTTGTCGGACACGAACGCCGTGTAGGGCTGCACGTAGTTAATGCTCGGCTGGTGGACCTCGTCGAGGATCTGGAACGGCGTTGCCGCGCCCGTGAATTCGTTGATCAGCCGGCCGATGAACAGCGATGACCGGTCCACGTTCGAGAGCCGGGCACCGAACTCCATGCGCTTGAACCGATTGAATGGATAGATCCCGATGCCGAAGACCTGCCGCTCGATGATGCGCGTGATCGGATAGATCTCTTCCCACACGCCCTGGTCCACCGGCCGCAGCGATCCTACCTCGGGGAAGTAGTAGGGCGACTGATACGCCCCCACCGCGTACTGCATGCGGCGCGACAGATTGGTGTACGCGCTGTAGACGCGGGCCTCACTCAGCCGGCCATTCACCTCGCCCGAGAACGCGAGGCGGTGATTGCCCAGCATGTCACTCAGCACGATCTGCGTGCCGCCAAAGAAGCCGCGGCCGAAGTTGTACTGTTCGTAGCCGATCGTCGGGCGCGCGACGTAGTCCGGGCTGAAGCGCACCTTGTAGTCGTACGTCTTGAAGCCTCCGGCGTCCGGCAAGGCCATGGCCGCGCTGTCGAGCAGCGCCGCGACGCTGATCGGCCCGCCGCGGGAGGCGAGCTCGGCGGCCGGCGGCGTGTTCTGCGACGGGCGGATGCCGACGGGCGAGCGATAATACGAGAACGCTACGTTCGCGGCGGCCGTGTCGGAGGCGACGATCACGGTCCCGCCGGTATCCGGAGCCGTCACCGCGCTGGAGACCAGCACCGTGTCCGCCTGCGCACCGCTCGCCACGAGTGGGGCGCGCGGCTCCGGCTTGCGGTAGGGCGACCGCTTCAGCGAGCGTGGATTGTCGATCGACCAGATGGTATAGTCGCCGTTCTCGTAATAGGTGATCGCCAGCTTGTCGGCCTGGCGCGCCCACGAGATCACTGGGCTGTAGTTCGTCGCCGCGGTGATCCCGCCCACGACGTTCGTCAGCTGGAAGTGCTCGTGCGTCTCGACCTCGTACAGGAAGAGATTCTGGATCCCCGTGCGGGTGGAGACGTAGGCGATTGAGCGGCTGTCGGGCGACCACATCGGGTTGATGTTGTGCCCATCCTGTCCCGCGAGCACCTCGATGCGACCGGATTCGAGACTGTAGACACTCACCTTCCACGGGCTGTAGCGAAGGACGTCGAAGTCCGTCTCCTGGCCTCGATCGCTGGCGAACGCGATGGACTTGCCGTCCGGCGACCACTGTGGCTGCAGATCGCCGTGGCGATCGTTGGTCAGCTGCGTGAGCCGCGACCCATCGGACTGCACGATGTAGAGGTCGCTGATCCCGCCCAGGTGACCGGAGAACACGATCCGATTGCCGTCCGGCGACCAGGAGGGGCCGGTAACCCCCTCGAGGTGAGTGTCGATTCGGCGGATGACCTTCCGCCGGCGCACGTCGAGCAGGTAGAGCACGTCCTTGCCCTTTCGCTGCGCGGTGAACGCCAGGGTGCGCCCATCGGGTGAGAACGAGCTCTGCGAGTACAGCAGCCGGAGCTCCTCGAACTCCGGATTCGTCGTGCTCTTCACGAGCCGCTTGAGCCGCTTGCCGGTGCGGGCGTCGGCGAGCCAGAGGTCGATGAAGATCTGTCCGCGCAAGAAGCTCCCGTTCGACAGGAAGACGATCTGCTCGCCGTCGGGCGAGAGCGCGGGGGCAAGGAAGATCGCGCCGCCGCTGCGGTGCTCGGACAGCAGGGGCTGCGCGTACTTGCGTGCCCGCTCGAGGTCGGCGATCTGCGGCAGATGCTTCACCTGCATCGCCTCCTTCCACTCGTCGCCGAGGTCTTCGAGCGATTTCCCGAGCTCGCGCCGGAAGGCGCGCTCGACGCCGACGTTGGGCGCGGCCTGAAGGATCGCCCCGATCACCTCGTCGCCCCACCGGTCGCCCACGTACTCCCAGAGGGCCTGGCCGATGTCGTACGGATTGTGTTGATCGGGACGCATGGTGAGCTGCTCGATCGATGGTAGCCGACCGTTGAGCGCGGCGTCCCGCATCACCGTGTTCGCGAAGGCGTCGTGCGGGCCAAGTGACAGGTACTCGGCCATGCCCTCGGCGAACCAGTACGGCATCGCCTGCTGCTGGAGCGTCTGCAGTCCGGCGCCCGCCTTCCCGCGCGAGTAGATGTCGTACTGGAACTCGTGCACCATTTCGTGCGTGAGCACCTGCTCGAACGACCCGTAGTCGCCGGTGAAGGGCATCAGGATGCGATGCCGCAGCGCCTCCGTGACGCCGCCGGTGAACTCACCCAGATCGCCGGTGACGTTGTTCTGCCCGAAGTCGGACCGCGAGGCGAACAGGACGATGGGCTTCTTCTCGCGGAACTCGTGGCCCAGGATGCGCGCCAGCCGCCCGTACGCGCGCTCGGCCATCCGAGCCGCGTCGCGCGCGGCTGTCGCCTCACCCTCGTAGTAGTGCACGAGGAAATGGTCGGTCTCAATGACCTTCCAGTCGAACGAGTCGTACTGGACCTGGTTCTGCCCGAAGTAGAACTGGGCGTCCGCACGCGGGGCGGCCGCCAGCACGGCGGCGAGCGCACCCAGCAGCCATCTCCGTTCGATCACGGTTGTCCTCCCTCCCGGTCCAGCGGGATGCGCTCGGCGTCGCTCCACAGGCGCTCGAGCTGATAGAACTCACGCAGCGTCGGATGGAAGACGTGCACGATCACGTCGACGTAATCGAGCAGCACCCATCGGCCCTGTTGTAGACCCTCGATATGGTGCGGTGCGACACCTTCTTTTTTCTTGAGCCCTCCCATCACGTGCTCGGCCGTGGACCGGACGTGGGTATCGGACGTGCCGCTGGCGATGACGAAGAAGTCGGTGGCGTCGGAAACGCCGGTGAGATCGAGGAGAACGACGTCGGTGGCCTTGAGGTCCAGCGCGAGCGCGGCAACGCGCTGGGCGAGTGCGAGCGAAGATGTGGTCGTCGACTGGGCCATTCGGGGACCGTTCAGGAAACCGGAAGACACACCGCGTCGGCCCTTTTACCGACGGGCATCGGACTTTGTTCCCGGGGGCATTGGCTGTGCCAAAAGGCTCGGGGGTCGAAGGGGTCGAAGGGATCGAAGGGGTCGAAGGGATTGCGGGGCCGAATGTGTCATGGGTCACGAAGCGGTTCCATCCCTTCGAGTCCTTCGACCCCTTCGACCCCCTCGATCCCTACTGCTTGATCACCCAGACCTTGATCTCCGGCTTCACTTCCGCGTGGAGCCGAACCGGGATCTTGTACACGCCGAGCGACTTGATCGGCTCGTGCAGGTCGATCTGCTTCTTCTCGATGTCGAACCCCTGTGCCTCGAGCTGGTGCGCGATGTCGGCTGTCGTCACCGATCCGAAGAGCTTCTCCTCATCGCCCACGCGCGCCGAGAAGGTGAGCTGAACGTTCTCCAGACGCTCGGCCAGCGTCTGCGCCGCCTTGATACGCTCCGCCTCGGCGGCCTCCAGGCGCGCCTTCTCCATCGCGATCCGCTTCCGGTTCCCAGCGGTCGCCTCGTAGGCGAGCCCGCGCGGCAGCAGGTAGTTGCGGGCGTAGCCGGGGGACACCTTCACGATGTCGCCGGGCTTGCCGAGGTTCTCGATCGATTGCCGAAGAATGATTTCCATGACAAGAGCTCCGAATGGTCCGAAAGAAACGAGGTCAGGATGCGGCGCGCAGGCGGCGCCGCCAGTCTCCCCACGTGTCGCTCACGCCCAGCACGGCGAACAGCGCGAGCACCACGGCCAGCGCCAGGAGCGCAGCGTAGGGACGAGGGTTGAGGATCGCGATGACCGCCGCGATCGCGACGAGGGCGGCACTCCGACGAACGAAGCTGTCGATCACGCCCAGCCCACGCAACGCGTACAGCATTCCGAAGAACAATACCAGGTTCTGCCCCAGCCGGTGCAGTGACGCGAACGCGGGAAGCAGCACGAGGGTGAGGCCGACGATGAGGCCCCACGCCAGGTGGTCGTGAAAGCGAAACTCCCGCAGCGCCGCCAGCGGTGGGCCGATTCGGGCGCGCGACAGCCGATGGTACAGCGTCCACGCCAGCGCGCATACCACGAGCGACTCGAGCGCCAGCAGGGCGGGGAACAGCGGAGCGGCCCCCTCCGACAGGCGATGCAGCTCGAACGCGGTTTGATCGACCGTCTCGTCCGTCATCACGTCGCGCATCGCGGGCATCCGCTCGACGATGCCGCGCAGCGACAACGTCAACGCGTCGACCGACTGCCCGTTGCGCACCTCGTACTGCTCGTCGAGCATGCGCTCGACACGCCGGAACGACGTGCCTCCGACGACGCCGTGCGCCAGCCCCACCAGCAGCGCAAGCCCGATCGCCGAGAGGACGCGCGTGAAGAACGGACCCTGCTTCCCGAGGATGCAGATGACGCCGAATGCCCCCGCCAGCAGGAGTCCCCACGCGCGCGCCAGGTCGTAATAGGATCCGCCAATGCTCGGCGCTGGCTGCGCGAGCACCCAGCCCGCGAATGCCAGCCACACGAGCGCCAGCGACAGCCGTCCCCCGGCCCACCAGCCGAGCAGAAAGCAGACGGCGAGCGTAGGCACCAGGAGAATGAGCGTGTGCTCCACCGGGAGCACCGCGCGCACGGCCGGGAAGAGTGGAACCAACAAGAACGCCGCGAGAGCAAAGGCGAGACGCGCCCACCCTCGCTCGCGCGGCGCCGGCGCGAGGCCGTCGGCCATGCTCAGGTCTGGTGGTGGCCCTTGATGTACGGAATCAGCGCGAGGTAGCGTGCCCGTTTGATCGCCGTCGACAGCTGCCGCTGGTGCCGCGCACACATCCCGCTCAACCGGCTCGGGAGAATCTTCCCGTGGTCGGTGATGAAACGGCCGAGCGTGCGGTCATCCTTGTAGTCCACGTACCGAATGCGGGACTCGCAGAACGGGCAGGACTTCTGGGGTCGGCGCATCATTCTTCGTCCTCCTCGTCGTCGTCACGGCGGCGGATGCCGATCTCCGCCCCCGGCTCGACCGCGGGCGCGCCGACTTCGTGCTCGTGGAGGGTGATCAGGTAGCGAACGACACCGTCATCGAGCTTGAGCGCGCGCTCGTATTCGGGGAGCGAGGCGGGCTCGGCCTCGAAGCGGGCGATCGCGTAGTAGCCGTTCTCGCGCTGCCCGATGGGATACGCCAGCTGGCGCCGTCCCCAATGATCGATGGCGACGTCGCCGGTCGCGGCGAGCAGGCCGTGAAAGCGTGAGATTTTGTCGTTGATTGCGGCGTCTTCGAGCGTCGAGTCGAAGATGTAGACCGCTTCGTACTGGCGGGTCACAGTGGCAAGCCTCCCTTTGGTCGTAGAAGCCGCCCCCCGCTGGTTGCCGGAGCAGGAGGAGGGTGTCAGTTGTGAGCGGTGAAATGTAGCGACGGCGCGAGCGTCTGGCTACTGCCTCACACGTTGAATCGGAAGAGCATGACGTCCCCGTCGCGCACGACGTATTCCTTGCCCTCCGATCGGACGACGCCCCGTTCCCGCGCGCCTTTCCACCCGCCCGCCCCCACGAAGTCGTCATAGCTCGCGGTCTCGGCGCGAATGAACCCGCGCTCGAAGTCGGTGTGGATGACACCGGCGGCCTTGGGAGCCGTGTCGCCGCGGTGGATCGTCCACGCGCGCACCTCCTGCTCGCCGGCCGTGAAATACGTTTGCAGCCCCAGCAGGTGATACCCCGCGTGGATGACGCGGTCGAGCCCCGCTTCCTCGAGCCCCAACGAGGCGAGAAAGTCGGCCCGGTCCTCGGGCGGGAGATCGCGCACCTCGGCTTCGATTTTCGCGGAGAAGGGCACGACCTCCGCGTGCTCTCCGCTGCGCGCGACGGCCTGGCGAAGCGCGCGAAGATGCGGGCCTTCATTCCCCGCCAGCTCCGCGTCGCTCACGTTGGCGGCGTAGAGCACCGGCTTCACGGTGAGCAAGCCGAGCGGCGCGAGAAGCGCCTGCTCGTCGCTCGTGAGGCGCGCTTCCCACAAGCCCCGTCCCTCCGACAGGAGCGCGTGCGCGCGCTCGAGCACCGGGAGCTCCGTGCGCGCATCCTTGTCGGCCGCGCGCGCCGCGCGCTGCACACGATCGAGCCGCTTCTCGACCGAGGCGAGATCGGCGAGCGCGAGCTCGAACTCGATCACCTCCCGGTCGCGCACGGGATCCACGGCTCCCATGACGTGCAGCACGTCGGGATCCTCGAAGCACCGGACGACGTGGACGATGGCGTCGGTCTCCCGGATGTTGGCGAGGAACTTGTTGCCCAGTCCTTCCCCTTGTGCCGCGCCCTTTACCAGTCCGGCGATGTCGACGAATTGCACGACGGCCGGCACCGCACGCGTGGGCTTGACGATCTCGGCGAGCTTCGCGAGGCGAGGGTCGGGAACCTCGACGATGCCGACGTTGGGGTCGACGGT
Source organism: Gemmatimonadaceae bacterium (assembly GCA_025931335.1). Taxonomy (GTDB): domain Bacteria; phylum Gemmatimonadota; class Gemmatimonadetes; order Gemmatimonadales; family Gemmatimonadaceae; genus JAICNG01. The sequence goes on from JAICNG010000098.1 coordinate 7,252, forward strand.
GCAGAACGGGTAGTTCTCCGCTGGGGCGGCGGCCGCGGTCAGGGCGTTGAAGAGCGTGGATTTTCCAACGTTCGGCAAGCCGACGATTCCGAGCTTGAGCATAGATCAACTTCCGCAGACGTCAGGGATCAGACGTCAGGTGTCAGTGGTCAGAAACCGCGGTGCGCGTGAACGGCTGCGGCTGCGTTCGAACGGTTAGGGGCGGATGGCATCGCCCTCCCACGTTCGAAGCATGATCGACTTTACGAAGCTACAGGTGTGGCAGAAGGCTCACGTTCTCACTCTCGACGTCTATCGCGCTACGAACACCGAGTTGCGACGGGACCGTTCGCTCGCCGCTCAGGCACGAAGGGCGGCCGCCTCGGTCACCACGAACATTGTCGAGGGGTGCGGGACAGCCTCCCAGGGCGAGCTCGCCAGGTTCCTTCAGATTTCGCTCTCATCGGCTACGGAGCTCGAGTATCACTTGTTGCTTTCACATGACCTCACGTACCTCGAGCGAGGCCGGTACGAGCGGCTCCGTTCCCAGGTTCAAGAGGTGAAGCGCATGCTCACCGGCTTCCTTCGCACCGTAAGGACGCGAGAAATGAAGCGGCAGCGAGATGTCAGGGATCAGAAGGTGTCACTGACATCTGATACCTGACGTCTGATTCCTGACGTCTTCAGAAGTTGCCCTAGGAGATGAACCAGGGTGCCAGCACCAAACTCACCACGCTCATCAATTTGATGAGAATGTTCAGACTCGGCCCTGACGTGTCTTTGAAGGGATCTCCGACAGTATCACCGACGACCGCCGCCTTGTGCGGCTCCCCACCTTTCCCCCCGTGCGCTCCCCCCTCGATGTACTTCTTCGCGTTGTCCCAGGCGCCGCCGGCGTTGGCCATGAACAGCGCGAGCATCACCCCCGTCACCGTCGCGCCGGCGAGCAGGCCACCGAGCGCCTCGACGCCGATGAAGCGTCCCACGATCACCGGAACGGCGACCGCACTCATCCCGGGGATCAGCATCTCGCGCAGCGCGGCACGCGTGGAGATGTCCACGCAACGTGCAGAATCGGGCTTGGCGGTCCCCTCGAGGAGGCCAGGGATCTCGCGGAACTGACGGCGCACCTCGGCCACCATCCCCTGGGCCGCGCGCCCCACCGCCGTCATCGTGCTCGCGCCGATGAAGAACGGCATGGCTCCACCCATGAACAGGCCGATCACGACCATCGGGTTGAGCAGGTCGAGCCCACGAGCACCCAGCCCCACTGCCGACGCGTAGGCGCTGAACAGGGCAAGCGCCGTGAGCGCGGCGCTCCCGATCGCGAACCCCTTGCCGATCGCGGCCGTCGTGTTGCCTAACGCATCGAGGCCGTCCGTGATGCGCCGGACGTCGGGGCCGAGGTTGGACATTTGGGTAATGCCGCCGGCGTTGTCGGCGATGGGCCCATAGGCATCCACCGACATCGTGACGCCGACCGTCGCGAGCATGCCGACCGCGGCGATCGCGATGCCGTACAGGCCGGCGGCGGCGAACGCGGCGTACGTCGCACCGGCGATGAGCAGGATCGGGATGACGGCGCTTTGCATTCCGACCGCGAGGCCGGCGATGATGTTCGTCGCGGCGCCGGTGGTCGATGACTGCGCGATGCGGCGCACCGGGGGTCCGGCGGTATAGAACTCCGTCACGAGGCCGATGAGGATCCCCGCGAGCGTCCCCGCGACGACGGCCCAGAACGGCCCGGTGACGGGGAACGCGGACCCGTCAGCATGGACGTGGCCGATCGGGAGCAGGAGCGTGAGGCCGAACGCGAAGACCAGAAACAGCGCCGCGGCCGCGAACGTCGTCAGGCGCAGTGCATTCGCCGGACTGCCGCGGGCGAGAACGCGCATGAGGCCGATGCCGGCGACCGACGCGAGCAACCCCGCCATGGAGTATGCGATCGGCAGCGAGACGGCGTTGAAGTTGTTCTGGATGGCCGGCGTCGTCGCCGCGATGGCGATCGTCGCGATTACGGCGCCCACGTAGCTCTCGAAGATGTCGGCACCCATGCCGGCGACATCGCCGACGTTGTCGCCCACGTTGTCGGCGATGGTCGCCGGATTCCGTGGATCGTCCTCGGGAATGCCCGCCTCGACCTTCCCGACGAGGTCCGCCCCGACGTCGGCGGCCTTGGTGTAGATGCCTCCGCCCACGCGCGCGAACAGCGCCACGGAGCTCGCGCCCATCGCGAATCCCGCGATCGTCTCCGAGAATCCTCGCCAATGGTCGGCGGTCACGATCGCGGGAACGAGCCAGCTGAAGATCACGCCGATGCCGATGAGGCCCAGGCTCGCGACGCTCAAGCCCATCACCGCGCCGCCGTCGAAGGCGATGCGCAGCGCGCGCTCCTGACCGGTGGCGCGGGCTGCCTCGCTGGTGCGGACGTTGGCGCGCGTCGCCGCTTTCATCCCCGCCAGCCCGGCGATCACCGAGCACAGTCCGCCGGCCACGTACGCGTAGCCCGTCCGCTCCCCCACGGCGGTGTACAGCAACGCGCCCACGACGAGCAGGAAGGGGATGACGACCATGTACTCCCGCCGGAGGAACGCCATCGCGCCGGTGTGTATCTGGTCGGCGATGCCGCGCATGACCTCGTTGCCTTGCGGCTGCCGTCGAATCCAGATGTAGAGGCCGAGCGCCAGCACCATGCCGAACGCTCCGGCCCACCACGCGAAAAAGGCAATCTGGGTCAGCATTACTCGGATGGCTCCCGGTTGTAGAGACTCATTGCGCGGTCGATCCCATCGGTCAGCCAGGTCTCCACTGCGCTGGTGAAGCGGGGCAGTTGGGCAACCAGCTCCGCGCGCTCATCCTTGCCGAACGGGGACAGCACGAAATCGGCGAGCCCGGGGGTGCGGCGGCGCGGATCCACGGGGGCGACCCCGATGCGCGCGCGCGCGTACGTGCGCGACCCCAGCGCTCCTTCAATGCTCTTGAGGCCGTTGTGTCCTCCCGCGCTGCCCTCCGCGCGCAGACGCAGACGGGTGAGCGGGAGCGCCGCGTCGTCGACGATCACGAGCAGGTCGCGCGCGGGATCGAACATCGGGCGACGAAGATAGGGGCGGAGCGCGGCTCCGCTCAGATTCATGAACGTCTGCGGCTTCACCAGGCGCACGGCGCACCCGGCGGTGCGGCCGGCGACGACCAGCGAATCGCCGTCACGTCGCCAGTCATCGAAACGCCAAACGCCGGCCAGATGATCGACCACCATCCAGCCGACGTTGTGTCGCGTGAGCTCGTACTCCCGGCCCGGGTTGCCCAGGCCCACGATCACCTTCAATCGCCTGACGAGCGCCGCTACTCGGCCTCGCCGCCCTCTTCCTCATCCTTCGGCTTGCGGATGAGCTCCGGCTCGGCGGCGGCTTCCACGACGCCCTCGGCAGGTGCGGGCGGCTCCTCCTCCACCCGTGGCGGAGCGACGACGGCGACCGTCGCCTCCAGATCCTCGAGGAGCTCGACGCCCTCGGGCACCTTGATGTCGCTCACGTGCACCGAGTCGTTGATCCCGAGTGCCGAGATGTCGATCTCGAAGTGGCTGGGGATGTTCGCCGGATCGACCTCGACGGACACTTCGCGCATGACCTCCTCGACCGTGCCGCCGTCCTTCACGCCCGCGGCGGTTCCGACCAGGTGGATCGGCACGTTCACGGTGATCTTCTCACCGGCGACGAGCTCCTGGAAGTCGATGTGCAGCACCTGTCGCTTGAACGGGTGGCGCTGAATCTCGCGGATGAGCGTCTTCGCCATGCGACCGCCGAGGTTGAGCTCGACGACGGTCGTGCCGGGCGCGATGGAGCCGAGCAGCTTCTCGAGCTCGCGCGCGTCGATCGCCAGCGGCGTGGCCTCACGATGATGGCCGTAGACGACGCCGGGGATGCGGAAGCTCGCGCGCAGCTTGCGGGCGGCGCCCTTGCCGACGTCAGTGCGCGGGGTGGCGTTGAGGGTTGCGGTTGCCATTCCAGACTCCAAGCAAGAAAAAGGTCGTCAAACTTCCGAAGACGTCAGGTGTCAGACGTCAGGTATCAGTTGTCAGGAACACCATCACCCGATGAAGCGCAGTTGTCGTTTCCTGACTTCTGACACCTGACGTCTGAACCCTGACGTCTTCGGGTGTTGCCTTACTCGAACAGCGAACTCACCGACTGGTCGAAGTGCGTGTACCGAATCGCCTTCGCCAGCAACTCGCCCACCGACAGCACCTTCAGCTGCTTCAGCTGCCGACGCTCCTCGGGGATCGCGACCGTGTCCGTGACCGCGACCTCGGCGATCGGCGCTTCACGGATCCGCTCCACCGCTGGCCCCGACAACAGCGCGTGCGTCGCGCACACGTAGATGTCCTCGGCGCCCAACCCCTTCAGCACCCGCGCCGCCTCCGTCACCGTGCCGGCGGTGTCGATCATGTCGTCGGGGATCAGGCAGTCCCGTCCCTCCACGTCACCGACGACGTTCAACACCTCGGCGACGTTCGGTGCCGGGCGTCGCTTGTCGATGATCGCGAACGTCCCGTTCAACCGCTTCGCAAACCCTCGCGCCATCTTCGCCGAGCCCACGTCGGGCGCGACGACCGCCAGCTCCCGCAACTGCTTCCGGCGGTAGTGCGACACGAACACCGGTGCGGCGTACAGATGATCGACGGGAATGTCGAAAAACCCCTGCAACTGATGCTGGTGAAAATCGATCCCCAGCACCCGGTCCGCCCCGGCCGTGACGATCATGTTCGCCACGAGCTTGGCGCCGATCGCCACGCGCGGCTGGTCCTTGCGGTCCTGCCGCGAGTAGCCGTAGTACGGCATCACGCAGGTGATTCGCGCCGCCGACGCGCGCCGCGCCGCGTCGATGAGGAGCAGCAGCTCCATCATGTTCTCGGCGGGCGGATTGGTCGGCTGCACGATGAACACATCGTGGCCGCGAACGTTCTCGTCGATGCGGACGAAGCACTCGCCGTCGGCGAACCGACTGACCGTGACTTTCGCCAGATCGGTCCCGAGACACCGGCCAATCTCCTCGGCGAGCCCCTGGTTGGCGGTCCCGGCGAGGAGCTTGAACCCGCGTCGCGGGACTAGGAGCTCGTCCATTGGCTACAGCCTTGAACGGTAAGCGGATAGAGAGCGTTCGTCAATTCGAAAACCGGGTCACGGGCCAAGGGCCAGGGGCCAAGGGGAGGGCCATGGGAACGGGTGCGGTTTCGCGCGACGTGTATCCTGGCCCCTGGCCCTTGGCCCCTGACCCTGCCTTTCGCAATTGCCCCCGGTGGATTCGAACCACCATTCTCGGATCCAAAGTCCGATGTCCTGCCATTGGACGAGGGGGCAGCAGCCCCGAAAGCTACTCGCTCCCGAGATGGGCGACAACACGCGCGGGTGCGCGCGTCGCGATCACCGGAGCATCGCATGCTCGCGCGATCGCCGCGACATCCGGCTCCTCCACGAAGAGGCCGAATACCGCCGAGCCCGATCCCGACATCATCGCGATGCCCGCTCCGGCCCGGTGCAGGTGCTCGCGATACGACTCGATGACTGGGTGACGCGCCACGACCGGAGCCTGAAGGTCGTTGATGGCGGCGGCCGTCAGCGTCGGCCACGTGCGCGCGGCCTCGCGCAGCGCCGAAGGATCGAGTGGAGGCACGCGAGCGACATCGGCACGATCCGCATCGAGCCACGCGTAGGCGTCGGCCGTCGACACCGCGAAGCGCGGGAGCACGAGCGCGAGCCATCGAGGTGGGAGCGGCTCGAGGATCTCGATGGCATCGCCGCGCCCGGTGCCCAGGGTGAGCGGGGCGTCGAGCGTGAGAAAGGGTACGTCCGCTCCAAGCGCGGCCGCGAGGTGCGCGAGGGGCGCGGCACCGAGCGGCGCGGGGGCGAGTGAGTCGAGCGCTCGGAGTACCGCG